>NZ_LT598653.1:2400000-2717500 GCF_900078365.1 uncultured Sphingopyxis sp. | reverse complement strand
CCTTGCGGCTGTCGAGGTTGGTATAGAAGACGAAGCCGTCGGGGCCATGGCCCTTGAGCAGCACCATGCGCAGCGACGGGCGTCCGTCGGGCGTCGTCGTCGCGAGCGCCATCGCGTTCGAATCATTGGGTTCGCTGGCGCGCGCCTCGGCGAACCAGCTATCGAACAGGGCAAAGGGATCGTCCGTCATGCGCGCGGTCATAATACGCCGAGGAGCAACGGTCGAGTTTCATCGTCATCCCGGCCTTCGCTGGGATGACGGAGGGAGAGATGGGCCGCGGCATTTGTGGAACTTGACCGTTCCCCGGCCCATTACCACATGGCGCGCGCAATCGGGCTTCACGCCCAGTCACTTATCGGGCTACAGGAGCAAAATGGCCGATCCCTATTCCACCCTGGGCGTTGCGAAGAGCGCGAGCGAAGCGGAGATCAAGTCCGCCTATCGCAAGCTCGCCAAGGAACTGCATCCCGACAAGAACAAGGACAATCCCAAGGCGGCGGAGAAATTCTCCGACGTCACCAAGGCCTATGACCTTCTGTCCGACAAGACCAAGCGCGCGCAATATGATCGCGGCGAGATCGACGGCGACGGCAACCCCGCGATGCCGTTCGGCTATGGCGGCGGCGGCGGGTTTCGCGGCGATCCGCGCGGGCAGGGCGGTTTCGGTGGCGAAGGCGCCGATTTCGGCGATATTTTCGAAGGGCTGTTCGGCGGGCGCGGCGGCGGCGGGCCGTTCGGCGGTTTCGGCGGACGCAGCGCACCGCCGCAAAAGGGCGCCAACGTCGCCTATCGCCTGTCGGTCTCGTTCATCGACGCCGCGACGCAGGCGCCGCAGCGCATCACGCTTGCGGACGGGGGCACGATCGACCTGAAGCTGCCCGCGGGTGTCGAGACGGGAACGCAGATGCGCCTCGCCGGCAAGGGGCAGCCGGGGCCTGGCGGCGCCGGCGACGGCATCGTCACGATCACGGTCAAGGACCACCCCTTCTACCAGCGCGAGGGCGCCAATATCCGGCTCGACCTGCCGGTCACGCTGAACGAGGCGGTCAAGGGCGCGAAGGTCAAGGTGCCGACCGTCGATGGCCCGGTAATGCTGTCGATCCCCGCGGGCTCCTCGTCGGGCAAGGTCATGCGGCTCAAGGGCAAGGGGTTCAGCCAGAAGAGCGGCGGGCGCGGCGACCAGCTCGTGCGGTTGATGGTCGATCTGCCCGCCGACGACGATGCGCTGATCAAGCTGCTCAGCGAATGGACCGATCCGCGCAACGTGCGGGCGGATCTCGGCGTGTGATGCGTGGCTGACGCCGGCGAAAAGAAGATTGTCGCCGCGCTCGAGCGCGAGGTCGCCGACGAGGTCGGCAAGGAATTTCTGGCCGAGGGCCATTCGCCGCATTCGCCCGAGGCACGCGCCGAGCGCGCCAAGCGCATTCATCTGCGCGCGCGCGCCGAGGGACTTATCGAGCGCGGGCGCGAACAACTCGGCCCCGGCACCCGCGCCTACCATGTCGTCCGCCGCGTCATCGTCGGCACCTATACCGACGGCTTCATCCACGCGGGCAATCTCGCCTATCTCGCGCTGATCGCGCTCTTTCCCTTCTTCATCCTGCTCGCCGCGGCGCTGTCGCTCGTCGGCGGCAGCGTCGGCGGCGAGCGGGCGGTCGAGGCGGTCTTTTCGACGATGCCACCGACGGTCGCGAAGGCGCTGTCGGGCCCGATCCGCGAGGTGATGACCGCGCGCACCGGCATCTTCCTGTGGCTCGGCGCGCTCGTCGCGCTGTGGACCGTCGGCAGCCTGATCGAGACGGTGCGCGACATCCTCCGCCGCGCCTATGGCACGCATTTCTCCAAGGGATTCTTCCATTATCGCCTGCTGTCGATCGGCATCATCACCGGCGCGGTCGTGCTGATGCTGCTGTCGTTCAGCATGCAGGTGCTGATCGTCGGCATCGAACAGTTCGTGGCGCGCGTGCTGCCCGAGCAATATCAGGCGTGGGGGATCGTGCTGATTTCGCGCGGGGTGTCGGGCGCGGGGCTGTTCCTCGCCATCTACATGCTCTTCTACAGCCTGACGCCGTCCAAATACCGGCGGCTCAAATGCCCGAAATGGCCCGGCGCGCTGTTCACGACGCTCTGGTGGATCGGCGTCACCCTTGCGCTGCCGCCGCTGCTCGCCAGCCTGCTCAGCTATGACGCCACCTATGGCAGCCTCGCGGGTGTGATGGTCGCGCTTTTCTTTTTCTACCTCGTCGGATTGGGTATGGTGATGGGCGCGGAACTCAACGCCGCGCTCGTCGAGGTTGAGGATTTGGGCCACGACGCTATTGGGCGCGTGGACGACATCATGGTCGAATCGGAAAAGGCCGGAGAAGAAAAATGACGGGTCTGATGAAGGGCAAGCGCGGGCTGATCATGGGCCTCGCGAACGACAAATCGCTCGCCTGGGGCATCGCCAGGGCGCTGCATGCGCACGGCGCCGAACTGGCGATCTCCTATCAGGGCGACGTGATGCTGAAGCGCGTCAAGCCGCTCGCCGACGAGCTCGGCTGCGATTTCCTGATCGATTGCGACGTCGCCGACATGGACAATCTCGACGCGGCGTTCGCGACGCTTGGCGCGCGCTGGCCGACGATCGACTTTGTCGTCCACGCGATCGGCTACACCAACAAGGAAGCCCTTCGCGGCCATTATGCCGACGTCGGCCTCGAAGATTTTCTGATGACGATGAATATCAGCGTCTACAGCTTCACTGCGGTCGCGAAGCGCGCGGCGGCGATGATGACGCCCTTCGATCCCGAAACGGGCACGGGCGGCGGCTCGCTGCTGACCCTCAGCTATTATGGCGCCGAAAAGGTCATCCCGCATTACAATGTCATGGGCGTCGCCAAATCGGCGCTGGAGACGAGCGTCAAATATCTCGCCAATGATTATGGTCCGCAGGGCGTTCGCGTGAACGCGATCTCGGCCGGCCCGATCAAGACGCTCGCCGCCAGGGGCATCAAAGACTTCTCGGCAATTCTGAAATTCGTCGAAAGCCATGCCCCGCTGCGCCGCAACGTCACCATTGATGACGTGGGCGGCTCGGCGCTCTATCTTCTGAGCGACCTTGCGAGCGGCGTCACGGGCGAGACGCACCATGTCGATGCGGGCTATCACACCGTCGGCATGAAACAGGAAGACGCGCCGGACATCGCGCTTGCGTAGCAGGCGAGCGAAGGCCGATAATATCCGTGTGTCCCCGCGAAGGCGGGGACCCATCTCCGGTCGATTCAAACTTGCGCCAATCGGTGATGGGCCCCCGCCTTCGCGGGGGAACATGGTTTTTTCTTCGCGGGCGATTGCATGATCTCGATCCGCTCTTCGACGCAAGCCGATTGCGACGCCATCGACGCCGTCATCCGTGCCGCCTTCGCCGGGACCGAATTCGGCCATCAGGGCGAGGCCGAGCTGGTGGCGATGATCGAGGCGGACGGCGACGCGCTGGTGTCGCTGGTCGCCGAACGGGACGGCCTGATCGCCGGGCATGTGCTGTTCAGCCGGATGGACGTCGAAGCCGACGGAGCGCCGCTTTCCGGCGCGGGCCTCGCGCCAGTCTCGGTCGCGCCCGAACGGCAGGGACAAGGCATAGGTGACGCGCTGATCCGCGCTGGGCTGGAAGAATTGCGCGCGCGGGGTGCGGCGATCAGCTTCGTTCTCGGCCATGCGGATTATTATCCGCGCTTCGGCTATTCGCCCGAACTCGCGGCGCGCTTCGCTTCGCCCTTCGCGGGACCGCATTTCATGGCGATGATGCTTGGCGATACGGCATGGCCCGAGTGCGGCCGGGCTGATTATGCACCCGCCTTCTCCCGCTAAACCCCTCTCCCCTTGGGGGAGAGGGAGGGGCCCATCGCGAAGCGATGGGAGGGTGAGGGTGTGAGCAAAAGCCGTTTCGAACTTCGCGACGGCACCGTCGACCGCGCTCGCCGCCTGCGCCGCGAGGCCACACCGGCCGAGAAGAAATTGTGGTCTGTATTGCGCGCGGGCAACCTCGGCGCCAAATTCCGCCGCCAGCAGCGCCTCGGTCCTTTTATCGCAGACTTCGCCTGTCAATCCGCGCGGCTGGTGATAGAGGTCGATGGCGATAGCCATGCGGCACAAATCGACTATGACGCGCGGCGGACGCAATTTTTGGCGGAAGAGGGATATCGGGTGCTGCGTTTCACGAACCATGACGTGATGGACAATCTGGAGGGCGTTTGCCGGGCGATCGCGCTTGCTCTTGCCCACAATCCCTCACCCTCCCATCGGGCTTCGCCCGACGGGCCCCTCCCTCTCCCCCAAGGGGAGAGGGAACCATGAGTTTCAACAGCTTCGGACGCGTTCTTCGCTTCACGACTTGGGGGGAGAGCCACGGTCCCGCGCTCGGTGCGGTCGTCGACGGCTGTCCGCCCCGGCTGTCGCTCTCCGAAGCCGACATCCAGCCCTTTCTCGACAAGCGCCGCCCCGGCCAGTCGCGCCACACGACGCAGCGGCAGGAACCCGACCAGGTCCGTATCCTCTCGGGCATCTTCGAGGGCAAGACCACCGGCACGCCGATCAGCCTGATGATCGAGAATGTCGACCAAAGGTCGAAGGATTATGGCGAAATCGCGCAGGCCTATCGTCCCGGTCACGCCGATTATGCCTATGACGCCAAATATGGCATCCGCGATTATCGCGGCGGCGGCCGGTCGAGCGCGCGCGAGACCGCCGCCCGCGTCGCGGCGGGCGCGGTGGCGCGGCTCGTGATTCCCGAGGTGCAGATCCACGCCTGGGTCGCCGAGATCGGCGGCGATGCGATCGATCCTGCGAACTTCGATCTCGAAGAAATTGATCGCAATCCCTTTTTCTGTCCCGATCCCGCCGCGGCGCAACGCTGGGAAGGCTTGATGGACGCCGCGCGCAAGGCGGGCAGTTCGCTGGGCGCGGTCATCGAATGCGCGGCGAGCGGGGTGCCCGCCGGCTGGGGGGCGCCCATCTATGCCAAGCTCGACGCCGACCTCGCCGCCGCGATGATGGGGATCAACGCGGTGAAGGGCGTCGAGATCGGCGCGGGCTTCCACGCGGCGCGGCTGCGCGGCGAGGAGAATGCCGACGCGATGCGCCCCGCGAGCGACGGCAGCAACCGGCCCGATTTCCTGTCGAACAACGCCGGCGGCATCGCGGGCGGCATCTCGACCGGCCAGCCCGTCGTCGTGCGCGTCGCCTTCAAGCCGACGAGTTCGATCCTCACCCCCGTGCCGACGGTGAACAAGGCGGGCGAGGCGACCGACATCGTCACCAAGGGCCGCCACGACCCCTGCGTCGGCATTCGCGGCGCGCCGGTGGTCGAGGCGATGATGGCGCTTGTCCTCGCCGATCATAAATTGCTGCACCGGGCGCAGAACGGCTGACATGATCGACGCGGTCAGGGCCTTCATCGAAGCGCACCAGGCCGTCCTGTCGCTGGTCATCCTCGCCGCGATGTTCGTCGGCTTCCTGATGGAGCGGCTGCCCGCGACCGTCATCGCGATCCTCGGCGCCTGCGCCTGTCTCGCGCTTGGTATCCTCGACGCCGATGGCCTCTATTCGGTCTTTTCCAACTCGGCGCCGATCGTCATCGGCGCGATGTTCGTCCTGTCGGGCGCGCTGATCCGTACCGGCGTAATCCAGCGCGTCGCCGACGCGATCATGAAGCGCGCGGAGAAGCACCCGCGGCTCGCCATCGTCGAAGTCCTTTTGGGCGCGCTCTTCGCCTCGGCGTTCCTCAACAACACGCCGGTCGTCGTCGTGCTGCTGCCGATCATGATGAAGCTCGCCGAAGTGACGGGCGTCAGCGCCAAGAAGCTGCTGATGCCGCTGTCGATCGCCGCGGTGCTCGGCGGCACGCTGACCCTGATCGGGACCTCGACCAACCTCGTCGTCGACGGCATCGTGCGTCAGGCCGGGATGGAGCGATTCGGCATTTTCGAGATTACCCCCATCGGCCTCGTCACCGCCGCGTCGGGGATGATCGGTCTCGCGCTGATGTGGTGGTTGCTGCCGTCGGACAAGCCCGTTGAGGGGCCCGCGGGAGCGCATGACGCGCATCCCTATCTGACCGAACTGGTGCTGAGCGACGAGGACGATCTGGTCGGCATGACGGTCGAGGCGTTCCGCGACCTGCCGCGCTCGGGGCGCATCGTGGGGGTGCGCCGCGGCTCGGTCATCGTGCGCGGCGCCGACCTCGATCATTGGACGCTCGCCGCGGGTGACCGGCTGATCCTGCGCGTCGATGGCGCGACGCTGATGACCTGGCGCGAGCAGGGCCGGTTCCGCCTGGGGATCGGCGGCGGCGAGCCGGGTGAGGGCGATATGGTCGTCGAAACGATGATCGCGTCGAACCATCCGGCGATCGGCCAGCGGCTGGCCGACATACCCTTTCTGCAGAAAGTCCGGGCGCGCGTCATCGGCCTCGATCGTCCCGCGCACGAGCCCGGCCCCGACCTCGCGAGCGTCCGCATCCGTCCCGCCGACCGCCTGCTCATCGCGTGCGGGCCGCGCGAGGTCGAGGCGCTGCGCGACAATCCGCATCTGATCGGTGCCGATCTCGCCAAGGTTCGCGCCTTCCGGCGCGGCAAGGCGTGGATCGCGATCCTGTGCATGGTCGCGGTCGTCGCGCTCGCCGCGCTCGACGTGATGTCGATCGGCGTCGCCGCGATCATCGCGATCGGCGTCATCCTCGTGACGCGCTGCATCGACAGCGAAGAGGCATGGGGGACGATCGACGGCGACGTGCTGATCCTGATCTTCGCGATGCTCGCGGTCGGGCTGGCGCTCGAGCAGAGCGGCGCGGTCGCGATGATGGTCGGCGGGGTCAAACCGGTGCTTGCGGGCCAGCCGATGTGGGTGCTCGTCTTCGGCATCTACTTCTTCGCGCTCATTCTCTCCGAACTGCTCAGCAACAATGCCGTCGCGGCGCTGATGACGCCGGTGACGCTCGCGATCGCCGCCGAACTGGGGGTCGATCCGCGCCCGCTGGTGATCGCGCTGATGATCGGCGCGTCGGCCTGTTTCGCGACGCCGATCGGTTACCAGACCAACACGATCGTCTATGCCGCGGGCGATTATCGCTTCGTCGATTTCGTGAAAATCGGGGTGCCGCTCAACATCATCACCGGCGTTTCGACCTGTCTCGCAATCAGCTTCTTCATAACCTGACGGCATAGCGGGCGAACCGCCAGCCCCTTGACGCTGCGGCTTGTGGCGGGTCAAAGGGGGCGAGATTCTGGCCGGTCACGGCGCGCCATAATGAACATTCGGGGGACGGCCGCATGGACCGCAAGCTTACATTATATATTCTCGCGGGCATGGTGCTCGGGATCGCGGTGGGATATGCGGTCCGCGTCGCGGTGCCCGCCGACAGCCAGGCTTTCGAATATTGGCTGCGCAGCTTCGGCACGCTCGCCACCATCTTCCTCAACCTCATCAAGATGCTCGTCGCGCCGCTGATTCTGGGCACGCTCGTCGCGGGCATCGCGCATATGGGCGACAGCTCGGCGCTCGGGCGTATCGGCACGCGCGCGATCGCCTGGTTCATCATCGCCAGCCTGATCTCGATCAGCCTCGGTCTGATCATGGTCAACCTGCTCCAGCCGGGCGTCGGGGTCGACATGACCGTCTCGGCACAGTCGGTGGGAGAGGTGAAAAAGCTCGATATGTTCGAATTCATCGAGCATATTTTTCCGAAGAACGTCATCGCCGCGATGGCGGATAACAACGTCCTCCAGATCCTCGTCTTCTCGCTTTTCGCCGGCGTCGGGCTGACCGCGCTCGGCGAAAAGGGGCGGCCGCTGGTGCGCGGGGCCGAGGCGCTCGCCGAGCTGATGCTGCAGATCACCGGCTATGTCATGCGCCTCGCGCCGCTCGCGGTGTTCGGGGCGCTGGCGAAGGTGGTCGCGCAGCATGGCCTCGGCATTCTCGCGACCTATGCCGAACTGCTCACCGAATTCTACATCGCGCTCGTGCTGCTCTGGGTGCTGCTGCTCGCCGCCGGGGCGATCTTTCTGCGCGGGCGCATCATTCAGCTCATCCGCTATATTCGCGAACCGCTGCTGATCGCCTTTTCGACCGCCTCGTCAGAGGCCGCGATGCCCAAGCTTTTCGAACAGCTCGACCGCTTCGGGGTGCCGCGGCGCATCTCGGGCTTCGTGCTGCCCTTGGGCTACAGCTTCAACCTCGACGGGTCGATGATGTATGCCAGCTTTGCGACGATCTTCATCGCGCAGGCCTATGGCATCGAACTGTCGATCGGCACGCAGATCCTGATCCTGCTGACATTGATGGTGTCGTCGAAGGGGATCGCCGCGGTGCCGCGCGCCAGCCTTGTCGTCATCACCGCGACGCTCGCGATGTTCGACCTGCCGGTCGAGGGCGTCGCGCTGGTCTTCGCGATCGACCATTTCCTCGACATGGGCCGCACCGCGACCAACGTCGTCGGCAATGCGGTGGCGACCAGCGTCATCACCAAGTGGGAAGGCATGCTCGAAGTGCCCGAACCCGCCGACGCCGAACGGCCGCACGCGCCGTCGCATACGCCGCATCATGGAACCCGCGGGCTCGATCTTCGTGATAGTGATGCGGCGGGGGACAACAAGCCGGCGGCCGATACCGCGTAACGCACGGGGCTGCCTGCCGCGCCCGATCGGGGCGAACGAGGAGCCGAACCATGGCCGAAGCAGCGGCGATCGACGAAGCCGAGCGTGACGAGATGCGTGCCCGGCGGCTGCGCTGGCGAATGCTCGCCGGCTTCCTTGCCGGCCTCGCCATCGGTCTCGCCGTCCATTATGGCGCGCCGGACGCGGCGTGGGTCGAAACGGTCACCGCCTATGTGACGGGGCCGCTCGGGCAGATATTCCTGCGCCTGCTCTTCATGCTCGTCATCCCGCTGCTCGTCTCGGCGCTGATCGTCGGCGTCGCCGAAATGGGAGAGATGCGCGCGCTGAAATCGGTCGGTCTGCGTACGCTCGTCTATACGGTCGCGGTGTCGACGATCTCGGTCGTCATCAGCCTGGCCGTCGTCAACCTGCTCCAGCCGGGCGCCGGGGTCGACCCGGCGCTCGCGCGTTCGCTGATGGCGGAGGGCGCCGCGGGCGCGCAGGCGATCGCCGATCGCGCGGGCGAATCGAAATCGGGGATGGACGCGGTCGTGGCGATCGTCCCCGACAATATCTTCGCGGCGATGGGTGCGAACGACGTGCTCGCGGTGATGTTCTTTGCGCTGTTTTTCGGCATCGGATTGATGCTGGTGAGCACCCCGCGCACCGAGACGCTGAAGACCGCGATCGAAGGGGTGTTCGAGGTGGTGATGAAGCTGATCGGCCTCGTCATCCAGCTCGCGCCGATCGCCGTCTTCTGCTTCATGTTCAACCTCGCCGCGCAGTTCGGCTGGGACCTCATCATCCGCCTGTCGGCGTTCGTCGGCGTGGTGCTGTTCGCGCTCGCGCTCCAGATGTTCGTCGTCTTTCCCGTGCTGCTCAAGACGCTCGCCCGAAAATCGCCCGTCGCCTTCTTCCACGAGACACAGGAAGCGTTCGTCATGGCCTTTGCCACCGCTTCGTCGAACGCGACGCTGCCGACCGCGCTGCGCGTCGCGCACGATCGGCTGCACCTGCCCGACCGGGTCGCGCGCTTTGTGCTGACCATCGGGGCGACCGCGAACCAGAACGGCACCGCGATGTTCGAGGGGGTGACCGTGATCTTCCTCGCCCAATTCTTCGGCATCGACCTGACGCTTCAGCAGCAGGTCGTCGTGATGCTGGTCTGCATCCTCGGCGGGATCGGGACGGCGGGCGTGCCCGCGGGATCGCTGCCGGTGATCGCGCTGATCCTCGCCTCGGTCGGCGTGCCGCCCGAGGGGATCGGGCTGATCCTCGGCGTCGATCGCTTCCTCGACATGTGCCGCACGACGCTCAACGTCATCGGCGATCTCGTCGCGGCGACGGTGGTGTCGGCGGGGGTCAAGGGCGGGGAGCCGGCAGGAGCCGGCCCGCCCGCCTGACGATCAATCGGCCTGAGAATCAATCGGCCTGAGAATCAATCGGGACGCGTCTTGTTCGCCCGGTCGCTCCGCGCGCGGCCGGCCGGCGGCGTCGCGCGCTGCACGGGCGCACTGCGCACCGCCGGGGCAGGGCGCGGGCCGCGGACGGGCCGGGCCGAAGGAGCGGGGCGCGGCGGCGAAGCGACGTCGCGGCCGGGGCGGGGACGACCCGCGCCGGGGCCGCGATCGGGGCGTCCCGGATTGCCCGCTACCGGCGGCCTGTCCGGGCGTCCCGGCCGCGTGCCGCGCGGGCCGTCATCATCGCGATCGCCGCGATGCCATCTGCCGGGGCGGTCCGGCCGTCCGTCGTGGTCGCCACGATGCCAGCCGCCGGGACGACCCGGCTTCCAGTCCTTGCGCCCGCCGTGATGTTTCCACCAGGCGCGGCGCCCGCCCCAATAGTTGAGATACTGGCCGCGCAGCGGATAGCGATTGCGATAATTGTCGAACATCCACATCCCATAGCCGGGATAGTAATAATCGTCGTACCAGCCGCCGCCGAACCCGATGTTCACGAACCCGCTGCCATAATCCGACGCGTCGTAACAGTCATAGCCATAGCCGTCGTCATAGGCATAGCCGTCATAGTCGTAATAAGCGTTGCCATAGCGCGCGGCGCAATCGCCGCCCGATGCGTAGCTCGCGCCATAGACGTCGCCATAATAGCAGCCGCCGAGCGTCGTCGCGGCAAGCGCGCCGAGTGCGATGGAAAGGGGACGCTTCAAACTCTTCGCCATGGGCTTTGTCCTTTGGGGTCCAACGGTTGCGACCCGTCGCTCGATCAGCAAATTGCACGAGTCGAGTTGAATTTGCGGTGAATGCCGTCCCGCGTCCGGAAAGGCGTTACTTGCATCGATGTCAGTAGTTGGTTACGCCTGGCGCCTGAACATATTGGACAAGGGATCGACCGATGAACGCGCCGACGAATATCCAGCCTGCCAGAAGCCAGTGGTCCGAAAAGCGTTTCGGTCCCGACACGCGGCATTGGCTGCCGCGCAACGCCGACAGCGCGATCGACCATATCCCGGGCGAGGACGGCATGCCGATCCTCGGCAATACGCTCGAGCAGCTTCGCGACTATCCCGCTTTCACGCGCCGCATGGTCGCCAAATATGGCCGCGTCTATCGCAACAACAGCTTCGGCGGGCGCAGCGTCGCGCTGCACGGGCCCGAAGCGAACGAGCTGATCATGTTCGACCGCGAGAAAATCTTCTCGTCCGAACAGGGCTGGGGGCCGGTGCTCAACCTGCTCTTCCCGCGCGGGCTGATGCTGATGGACTTCGAAAAGCATCGCGCCGACCGCAAGATACTCTCGGTGGCGTTCAAGCCCGAGCCGATGCGCCATTATGCCGACTCGCTGAACGAGGGGATCAAGGCCCGCATCGGCCAGTGGAGCGGCAAGACCTTCAAATTCTATCCGGCGATCAAGGAACTGACGCTCGACCTCGCCGCGACGAGCTTTCTCGGCATTCCCTGGGGGCCGGAGGCGGACAAGGTCAACAAGGCCTTCGTCGACATGGTGCAGGCGTCGATCGGCGTCGTGCGCGTGCCCTTGCCCTTCACCGCGATGGGCCGCGGCGCGAAGGGACGCGCCTTTCTGGTCGATTATTTCGGCAAGATGGTGCCCGAACGGCGCGAGGGCAGCGGCGAGGACATGTTCAGCCAGATCTGCCGCACGCGCGACGACGATGGCGAATATATGTCGGTCGAGGCGATCGTCGACCATATGAACTTCCTGATGATGGCGGCGCACGATACGATCACCAGCTCGATCACCACGCTCGTCTGGGAACTCGCGCGTCATCCCGAATGGCAGGACCGGCTGCGCGAGGAAATGCTGAGCGTCGCGCCGGCGGGGGAGGGCGTCGGGCATAACAGCCTCGGCCAGCTCGAAATGACCGAATGGGCGTTCAAGGAAGCCCTGCGGCTCGTGCCCCCGGTGCCGAGCTTCCCGCGCCGCGCATTGAAGGATTTCGAATATGGCGGCTATCGCATCCCGGCGGGCACGTCGGTCGGCGTCAGCCCCGCCTATACGCATATGATGGAGGAGCATTGGCCCGAGCCCGAAAAGTTCGACCCGATGCGCTTTTCGCCCGAGGTCGCGCGCGAGCGGCACAAATATGCCTGGGTGCCCTTCGGCGGCGGCGCGCATATGTGTCTCGGGCTGCACTTCGCCTACATGCAGGCGAAAATCTTCTTCCACCATGTCGTCACGACGCACCGCATCACCGTGGCGGAGGGCTATGCGCCCGAATGGCAGGTGCTGCCTATCCCGCGGCCCAAGGACGGGCTGACGGTGAGCTTCGTCCCGCTGTAGGCGGACGAGGAGGGGCAGCTTCAGGGTGGGGAGCAGCCGTTGAGCTGTTGAACTGGTTTCCCCTCCCGCAGGCGGGAGGGGCAGCGAAACTTGCGAACTTGTTCGCTAGTTGCAGCGGGGTGGGCAATCGCACCGCCGCTGCCCACCCCCAGCCCCTCCCGCAAGCGGGAGGGGAGAAGAACGGCCGCTACCGGCCGCTAGCCGTCACCTCCTCTACACCCAGGCGTCCAACTCTCACCCTCGAATAAACAGGTTCCGTATCCACGGCGACCGTCCGCGCGTCGCCTCGCGCCAGTCGCCATCGTCGCCGGCATCGGGCGCGGCGCGGCTGGGATCGAGCAGCTTGATCCGTGTCCCGCGAAACGCCGCCGTGCGATAGGTGACGAACGCCAGCCCATGTTCGAGCGCGGTTGCGGCGAGCAGCGCGTCGCGATCGTTGCCGAGCGTGAGTGCCGCCCGCCGGCGCGCAATCGGCAGATCGACCGGCAGCACGCGGCCCTCGAACGCCGGCAGCAACTGGCCGTCGATCCAGTCGCGCCACGCCGCGCCGGCCGCCTTGCTCTGCTTCGTAGCCAGCGCGGCGCCATTCTCCAGCTCGACGAGCGAGAGCGCCGACAGGAACATCGACTGGCGCGACGTGCGCTGCGCCCATCCGGCGAGCGCCGCGCCGTCGCCATCGGCGCGGGCGTGACGCAGGTCGAACAGAATCTCGGCGTCGAGCAGAAACATCAGGGGCGCCCGTCCAGTGCCTTGCGCAGATGCGTGCGATCAAGCGCGATGTCGCCGGGCGGGGCGGCGAGCAGCTGCGTCATGGTCTCGCGCTCGCCGCTCAGTTGCCGCCAGGCGTCGATGCTGATCAGCACATGCGTGGGGCGCCCGCGGTCGGTGACGAACACCGGCTCGACGAGCGCGAATCGCTTCGCGCGGCTGACGTCCTGATTGAGTTCGCGGCTCGTGACGCGCTTCATCACATCTCTCGCTTGTGCAAAAACATGGCATAATGTGATCGTTCACATGTAGGTATGTTACTACACTGTGGCGACCCGGCAACAAAAATGATCGCGGTGCCCGAAATCGAGGGCAGCGGGCGCGCCCAATCACGTTTCTGCGGTTGCGCCGGCGGCGCTTTCATGTCTCCTGATAGCGGGAACGGGCGCATCGCGGCGTTATTCAGATCGCGGGCGTTACGGTGGGAGAGGGAAATTGGTATTAAATATGTTCGATGAGCTGCTCGGTGCAATCGGCGATGTCCTCGGTGCGCACGGGCCCGCGGTTCATTCGGCGGCGAGCTATACGCCGACCGATTTCAGCATTCATTTCTTTCTCCAGATCGCGGTGATTCTGCTCGTCTGCCGCGCCGTCGGCTGGGCCGCAAAAAAATATCTCGGCCAGCCGCAGGTGGTCGGCGAGATGATCGCGGGCGTCCTCATCGGCCCCTCGCTCTTCGGCCTCTTCTTTCCCGAATTTCAGGCGGCGCTCTTCCCTAAGGAAACGCGCAATATCCTCTATGTCTGCGCGCAGGTCGGCGTCGGGCTCTACATGTTCCTCGTCGGCACGACGCTCCGGCTCGACCATTTCCAGTCGAAGGCGAAAAGCGCGATGGGCGTGTCGGCGGCCGGCATTGTCGCGCCCTTCCTGTTCGCCGCGCTGATCACACCTTTTCTGCTCGATGTTCCCGGCCTCTTCACCGAGGGGCTGAGCCAGGGCGGCGCGACGCTGTTCATGGGCGCGTGCATCGCGTTGACCGCTTTCCCGATGCTCGCGCGCATCATCAACGAACGCGGCCTTGCCGACACCGCGCTTGGCACGCTTTCGCTGACCGCCGGCGCGTTCGATGATGCGGTGTCATGGTGCGTGCTCGCGATCGTGCTCGCGACCTTCGGCGGCGGCCCCGGGATCGCGCTGATCGCGATCGTCGGCGGGCTCAGCTTTGCGCTCTTCATGTTCTTCATCGGACGCCGGCTGCTCGTGCCGCTCGGCCGCATCGTCGAGGAACGCGGCGAAATGAGCGACACGATGCTGTCGATCGTGCTGATGCTCTTCGCGCTCTGCGCCTTCGTCATGGACGCCGCGGGCATCCACGCGGTGTTCGGCGGCTTCATCCTCGGCGCCTGCATGCCGCGCGGCAAGCTGACCGAAGAGATCAAGCGCAAGATCAGCCCGATCACGATCCTGCTTGTTCCGGTCTTCTTCACTTACTCGGGGCTCAACACCCGGCTCGACACGGTGAACAGCCTGACCTTGCTCGCGCTCGCCTTCGGCATCCTCCTCGTCTCGATCGCGGCGAAATTCGGCGCCTGCTGGCTCGCGGCGCGGATCGCTGGGGAAGACAACCGGACCGCGATGGGTATCGGCGCATTGATGAACGCGCGCGGGTTGATGGAACTGATCATCATCAACATCGGGCTGCAAAAAGGGATCATCGGCCCGACGCTCTTCTCGATGATGGTGCTGATGGCGATCATCACCACCGTGATGGCAGGGCCGCTGTTCGAGATCGTCTATGGCCGCAAGGCGCGCGAGACGGGCGAACTCGGCCAACTCGGCACCGACGGACCCGAAGCGCCGCAGGGCGCGGGCCAGCTGGCGGTCGAACCCGCCTGATCAGGCTGTTGCCGCGCCCGCGTTGATCTGATCGATCATCGCGCGGTGCGCCGGCAGTTCGTTCGCCGCGCGGTCGCCGAAGCTCCTGATCCGGGCAAAGATGCGTTCGGCCTCGGCCACGTCGGGGAAATCCTCGCGCACCGGCGACAGATCGGTGCGAAACTCCATGCCATAGAGGATATATTGATAGTTGAAGGGCGCGAAGCTTTCGAGGTCGAGGATGAAATCGAAGCGGCTCGGCGGGCGATAGCGCCATTCCTCCAGCAATTGCGCCAGCCGGTCGGGGATCGACGCCGGGTCGCCATTGTCGCGCCAAAAGGCCTCGCGGCGCTGGCTCAGGCAATAATGGAGCTTCAGAAAGTTGATGATATTGTCGTAGCGCGCCGCCATCAGTTCGTTGAACCGCCGCGCCGGCGCGGCGACCGGCCCGTTCAGCGGGAACATCTCCGCGATCATCGCCGCTGCGGTCTCGATCATCACGAGTCCCGTCGATTCGAGCGGTTCGAGGAAGCCCCCCGATAGCCCGACCGCGACGCAATTCCCGACCCATGCGGCGGGGCGATAGCCGGCCTCGAACGGAATCGACCGCACGGCGACGTCATCGCTCCGTCTGCCCGTATAGTTCGCGAGGATTTCCGCAGCGCGATCGTCGCTGAGATGATCGCTCGAATAGACGCAGCCGAGGCCGCGCGCGCCCGCCAGGCCGATGTCCCATATCCACCCCGCCTCGTGCGCCGCGGCGATCGTATAGCTTTCGATCGGCACGTCGGGACGGTCATAGGGCAGCTTGCACGCCAGCGCGCGGTCGGTGAACAGCTGGTGCTTCACGCGCCGGAAAGGCGATTGCAACGCGCCGCCGATCAGTTCGGCGCGGAAACCCGAACAGTCGATGTAAAGGTCGGCGGCGAGCGGACCATGCTCGGCGGTGACGACATGATCGATCGCGCCGCTTTCGGGATCGAGTGCAACCCCCGTGAGCGTCCCGCCGAGATGCGCGACCCCCATCGCGCTCGCCTGTGCCGAGAGGATTCCGGCGAGCCGCGCGGCGTCGAAATGATAGGCATAGTTCAGCGGCCCGCTGAACTCACCCTCGCCGGGGCGTTTGGGCGCGCGCTGCGCTTCGGCGACGCGGTTCTGGATGGTCATCGCCTCGGCGAACGGCCGCCGCGTCTTTTCTTCCTGGAGCAGCCAATAGGCGACGAGGCTGTGTCCGTCGCCATGAAAGGGCGGCTCGAAGGGGTGCAGGAAATGGCTCGACCGGCCGGCTTTGGGCGTGCGCACCCAATCGTCGAACCGGATGCCCTGCTTGAAGGTCGCCGACGTCGCGCGCACGAACGCGCTTTCGTCGATGCCGATGAACCGCAGCGTATCGCGGATCGTCGGAAAGGCGCCTTCGCCGACGCCAATGCTGCCGATCTCGTCCGACGCCAGCAGGGTGATCGACAGGCGCGGGTTGCGCGGCAGGTCGAAAAAGCGCGCGAGATAGGCGGCGGTCAGCCATCCCGCTGTGCCGCCGCCGACGATCAGGATCGAGCGTGTCGCCATGCGGAACCTATCGAGCCGCAAAATGCTTTCGCCAAGCGGTAATTTGCGGCACCGGTGAAGCGAAACCCATGAAGACTCTCCGCCCCTATCTGATCTGGTTCGCCGCCGCGATATTGCTGACGATCGGCGCGATTTTCGGCATGCAGTGGGCGCGCGACCATCCCCAGCATTTCCCCGGCGCGCGCTTCGAGCTCGCGCATCCGCAAGGATGGGCGACGCGCCGCAAGCTGATCGCGTTCGCCGGGGACGATGCCGCCTGCTTCGCCGCCTTCGACCGCGCGGGTGCCGGCTATCTGCGGCGGCCGCCCGTCGGCGACGGGATGTGCCGCGCGAGCCAGCGCATGATCCTGACCGGCAACCGCTTCGTACCGACGATGCGGCCCGCGGGCGCGGCGCCGGGGTGCGCGGTGACCGCGGCGCTGGCGATCTGGGACCGCGACGTGGTCCAGCCGCTGGCGCAGAAATATTTCGGGCAGAAAGTGGTCGAGCTCGAAAATCTCGGCAGCTACAACTGCCGCAAGATCGCGGGACAGCAGGCGCAGAGCGAGCATTCGACCGCCAATGCGATCGACATCTCCGCCTTCGTCCTCGCCGACGGGACGCGGATCGCGCTGATCAATGATTGGGAACCCGGCGACAAGCGCAGCGAATTCCTCCACGACGTCCGCGACGGATCGTGCGACCTGTTCAGCACCGTCCTCTCTCCCGACCATGATGCGGCGCACGCCAATCATTTCCATTTCGACATGGCGGCGCGGACGGGCGGCTGGTCGGTCTGCCGCTAGACGGTGAAGCTCTCGCCGCAGCCGCACGCGCCCTTGGCGTTCGGATTCTCGAACACGAAGCCTGCGGCGAAGTCGTCTTCGACCCAGTCCATGACGCTGCCGATCAGATAGAGCACCGACGCGCCGTCGATGTAGAAGGTGCCGCCCGGCGTCTCGATCTTCTCGTCGAACTTCTGCTCCTCGGTCACATAGTCGACCGAATAGGCGAGCCCCGAACAGCCGCGGCGCGGGGTCGACAGACGCACGCCGATCGCGCCTTCGGGCGCCGATGCCATCAGCTTCGCGATGCGCTCCTCGGCGTTCGGCGTCAGCGTCACGGCGGCGGGGCGAGCGCGGGTGTTGGTCTCGGTCATCACAGCATCCCCAGTTCGAGCCGCGCCTCGTCGCTCATATTCTGCGGCGACCAGGGCGGATCCCAGACGAGGTTGACCTCGGCGTCGCCGACCCCCGGCACGGCGCCGACGCGCAGTTCGACCTCGCCCGGCATCGATTCGGCGACCGGGCAATGCGGGGTCGTCAGCGTCATCGTGACGAGCACATGGCCTTCATCGATCTCGACATTGTAGATGAGGCCGAGATCGTAGATGTTCACTGGAATTTCGGGGTCGTAGATTTCCTTGAGCGCGTCGATCACGGCTTCGTAGAGATCGCCGCCGACCGCGCCGGGATCGGCCGCCGCGGGCTTGGCGGCGAGGAAGCCCTCCAGATAGTCGCGCTTGCGCTCGAGCTTCGCGCCCATCGTTTCTGGCGCGGTCTCGACATCCTCGACGCGCGCCTTCGGCGGCGCCGCGACGCTTTCCACTTCCTCGATCCGAATTCCGTTCTCGCTCATCCGAAAATCCTTTCGACGCGGGCGAGGCCGTCGATCAGCGCCGCCACATCGTCGTCATTGTTGTACACGCCGAAACTCGCGCGCGCGGTCGCGGGAACGCCGAGATGCTCCATCAGCGGCTGCGCGCAATGGTGCCCGGCGCGGATCGCGACCCCGCTTTCGTCCAAGATAGTGCCGATGTCGTGCGGATGAACCCCCGCCATCGAAAAGCTGACAATTCCTGAACTGTTTTCAGGACCATAGAGGGCGATGCTATTCTTGCGTGCGAGGGCGTCGCGCAAGCTGCCGACCAGCGCGCATTCGTGCGCGTGGATCGCCTCGATCCCGATGCTTTCGACATAATCGACCGCCGCCGCGAGCCCGAGCGCCTCGACGATCGCGGGCGTGCCCGCCTCGAAGCGCGTCGGCGCGGGGGCGTAGGTCGTCCGCTCGAAGGTCACGCGGTCGATCATCGACCCGCCGCCCTGCCAGGGCGGGAGCGTATCGAGCTTGTCGCTCCACAAAACGCCGATGCCGGTCGGCCCGTAAAGCTTGTGGCCCGAGAAGGCATAATAGTCGCAGCCGAGCGCGGCGACATCGACGGGCAGCCGCGGCACCGCCTGGCAGCCGTCGATCAGCAGTTCGGCGCCGACGCGGTGCGCGAGTTCGGCGGCGCGCGCGACGTCGAGCGGGCTGCCGAGCACGTTCGAGACGTGGGCGAAGGCAACCATATTATGTTCGGGGGTCAGGATTTTCGCGGCCGCGTCGAGATCGATGCGGCCGTCTTCGGTCAGCGGGCAGACGTCGACCTGCCAGCCTGCGAGCTGCCACGGCACGATATTGCTGTGATGCTCGAGCATCGACAGCAGCACGCGGCCCTTCTTCGGGTGCGAGTAAGCGACGAGATTGATCGCCTCGGTCGCGCCGCGCACGAAGGTCACGTCATTCTCGCGCGCGCCGATGAAGGTCGCGATCCGCCGCCGCGCCGCTTCATAGGCGAGCGTCATGTCGGCCGAGCGCGCGTAGACGCCGCGATGGACGGTCGCATAGTCGCGGCCCATCGCGGCGACCGTCGCGTCGATGACGGCTTGCGGCTTCTGCGCGGTCGCGGCGGTGTCGAGATAATGCCAGCCGGGGGTGAGACCGGGGAAGTCGGCCCTGATGTCCCCCTCCCGCTTGCGGGAGGGGTTAGGGGAGGGCATGTCGAGGCCGGGCGCTGACGAAACAGGCCCTCCCCCGACCCCTCCCGCAAGCGGGAGGGGGGATGAAATGTCGGCGCCGCTCACACCAATTCTCCCAGCTTCGCCAGCGCGAGCGCCTGCAACCGCGCCTCATCCTCGGCCCCGTCGAACACGCCGGCGACGAACGCCTGCAGCAGGATCTTCTTCGCCTCGGCCGGCGGCATCCCGCGCGACTGGAGGTAATAGAGCGCCATGGCGTCGAGCTCGCCGATAGCGCAACCGTGCGCGCATTTGACGTCGTCGGCGAAGATTTCGAGCTCGGGCTTGGCGTTGGCGGTCGCGCTGCGCTCGAGCAGCATCGCCTTCACATCCTGCTCGCTGTCGGTCTGCTGCGCGTCGCGCGCGACGGCGACCTTGCCGAGATAGGTGCCGGTGGCGGTGCCGCCGAGCACCGAACGCACCATCTGCCGCGACGTCGCGCCGGGTTCGGCGTGCGTAACGGTGGTGATAATCTCGAGAGTCTGCTCGCCGCCGCCGATCTGCGCCGCGCCGAGCGTGAAATCGGCGCCCTCGTGCAGCGTGACGGCGAGTTCGATGCGGCCATAGGCGCCGCCGATGTTGAGCACATGCAGCGACGCGGTCGCGCCCTTACCGACGCTCATCTCGATCTGATGGATCGCTGCCCCAGAGGCGGATACGTCCTGCACGATCGCGCGTTTGAAGTCGCCGCCCGCGGGCACGACGATGCTCTCGGGCGCGGGCAGCGGCCACGCTGCGGTCACCGCGTCGATGTCGCTATAGCGCCACGCTTCGTCGCGCCGGGTGGGGAGGGTGACGGTCAAACGACGAACTCCCGCACTTCGTCACCCCGGACTTGATCCGGGGTCCCGCTTCCTTCGGCGCCGAAAAAGCGGGATGCCGGATCAAGTCCGGCATGACGATAGAAAGGAAGGCGCGGGTTGACGCTCACGCCGCGATCTCCGCATAGCCTTCGCGTTCGAGTTCGAGCGCCAGCTCGGGCCCGCCCGACTTGACGATGCGCCCCGCCGCGAGGACGTGGACGAAATCGGGCTGCACATAGTCGAGCAGGCGCTGATAATGGGTGATCAGCAGCACCGCCTTGTCGGGGCGGCGCATGATCGCGTTGATCCCGTCGCCCACGATGCGCAGCGCGTCGATGTCGAGGCCCGAATCCGTCTCGTCGAGGATCGCGAGCTTGGGGTCGAGGATGCCCATCTGCACCATCTCGTTGCGCTTCTTCTCGCCGCCCGAAAAGCCGACGTTCACCGGGCGCTTGAGCATGTCCATGTCGAGCTTCAAGAGCTCGGCCTTCTCGCGCGCGAGCTTCAGGAAATCGCCGCCCGACAGCGGTTCTTCGCCGCGTGCCTTGCGCTGGGCGTTGAGGCTCTCGCGCAGGAACTGGACGTTCGACACGCCGGGGATCTCGACCGGATATTGAAAGCCGAGGAACAGGCCGGCGGCGGCGCGCTCGTGCGGGTCGAGGGCGAGGAGGTCCAAATCCCCCTCCCGCTTGCGGGAGGGGTTAGGGGAGGGCATGTCGAGTTTGGACGCTGCCGAAACAGACCCTCCCCCGACCCCTCCCGCAAGCGGGAGGGGAGAAAATGTCACCGACCCCCCGGTCACCTCATAGCCTGGACGGCCGCCGAGAACATAGGACAGTGTCGATTTGCCCGCGCCGTTCGGCCCCATGATCGCATGAATCTCGCCCGCATTGATGGCGAGCGACAGGCCCTTCAGGATCGGCTTGTCGGCGACGGTGGCGTGGAGGTTTTCAATTTTGAGCATGGTCATCTTTCAAGCCCCTCCCCTTCAGGGGAGGGGTTGGGGTGGGGGCTCTCAGCCTTACGCAACGCTTCAGAAATGACGGTCAACACGCCATCCACGTTGGACATCACATCATGATTTGTAACGCGAAGGGTGCGATAGCCTTGCTCTGCCAGCGTCTTATCGCGGGCGCGATCTACGGCCTCTTCGTGCGTATCGCCATCGACTTCGACGATCAATTTCGCCGGTACACAGACAAAATCGGCAATGAACCATCCAACGACCTGCTGGCGACGGAACTTATGTCCCTCAAGCTGGCCGTTCGACAAATGTCGCCACAGCCGCTTTTCGGGTTCGGTCGGGTTGTTGCGCATTTGACGGGCGCGATTCTGCAATTCGGCGAGGTCCAAGGCCGATAGCCCCCACCCCCGGCCCCTCCCCTGAAGGGGAGGGGTGGATAGGCGTTTGGCCTGATCGGTGGGCGAAAGGCTTGTCACCCGACCGATCCTTCCAGCGAGATCCCCAGCAGCTTCTGTGCCTCGACGGCGAACTCCATCGGCAGTTGCTGCAGCACTTCCTTGGCAAAGCCGTTGACGATCAGCGCCACCGCCTCTTCCTGCCCCAGCCCGCGCTGCATCGCGTAGAAAAGCTGGTCGTCGCTGATCTTGCTCGTCGTCGCTTCATGCTCGACGGTCGCGCTCGGGTTGCGGACTTCGATATACGGGACCGTATGCGCGCCGCACTGATCGCCCAAAAGCAGGCTGTCGCACTGGGTGAAGTTGCGCACGCCCTCGGCATTGGGCGCGACGCGGACGATGCCGCGATAGGTGTTGTTCGACTTGCCCGCGCTGATCCCCTTGCTGACGATGGTCGAGCGGGTGCGCTTGCCATTGTGGATCATCTTGGTGCCGGTGTCGGCCTGCTGGTAATTGTTGGTGACCGCGACCGAATAAAATTCGCCGACGCTGTCGTCGCCGTTGAGGACGCAGCTCGGATATTTCCAGGTGATCGCGCTGCCGGTTTCGACCTGCGTCCACGATACCTTGCTGCGCTTGCCCTGGCAGAGCGCGCGCTTGGTGACGAAATTATAGATGCCGCCCTTGCCCTCGGCGTCGCCGGGATACCAGTTCTGGACAGTCGAATATTTGATCTCGGCATCGTCGAGCGCGACCAGTTCGACCACCGCGGCGTGGAGCTGATTCTCATCGCGCATCGGCGCGGTGCAGCCTTCGAGGTAAGAGACATAGGCGCCCTTGTCGGCGACGATCAGCGTCCGCTCGAACTGCCCCGTATTTTCGGCATTGATGCGGAAATAGGTCGAAAGCTCCATCGGGCAGCGCACGCCCTCGGGCACATAGACGAAGGTGCCGTCGGAGAAGACCGCACAATTGAGCGTCGCGAAATAATTGTCGTGCATCGGCACGACCTTGCCGAGCCACTTCTTCACCAGCTCGGGATATTCGCGGATCGCTTCGGAGATGGAGAGAAAGATCACGCCCGCGCGCTTCAGCTCCTCGCGGAAGGTCGTCGCGACGCTGACGCTGTCGAACACCGCATCGACCGCGACCTTGCGTGCGCCCTCGACGCCGGCGAGCACCTTCTGCTCCTCGATCGGGATGCCGAGCTTCTTGTAGACCTCGAGGATCTCGGGATCGACCTCGTCGAGCGACGACAGCTTCGGCTTCGCCTTGGGCGCCGCATAATAATAGGCGTCCTGATAGTCGATCGGCGGGACGTTGAGCTTCGCCCAGTCGGGCGTCTCCATCGTCTGCCAGTGGCGGAACGCCTTCAGCCGCCAGTCGAGCATCCATTCGGGCTCGTTCTTCTTGGCCGAGATGAAGCGGACCGTGTCCTCGGTCAGCCCCTTGGGCGCGAAGTCGGTCTCGATGGCGGAGGACCAGCCATGCTCGTAATCGGCGACCTTGGCGGCGGCGTCGTGCGCAGCCTGGTCCTTGAGGGGGAGTTCGATAGGGTCGGTCATGCTTCTATCCTCCCCTCCCGCTTGCGGGAGGGGTTGGGGGAGGGAATGTTCGTGGAACCGGGAGCCGCTACAGGCCCTCCCCAAACCCCTCCCGCAAGCGGGAGGGGCTTAACGAGGCTCGCCAGGCTGATCCCCGCCAGCGCCCCGCGCACCGCGCCGTTGACGACGCCCAGATGCGGCTGGACCTGGCAGCTTCCCTCGAAACCGCAGTCGTGGCGCCCCTCGTCGCAGCAGGCGGTGAGCGCGATCGGCCCTTCGACCGCCTCGATGATCTCGGCGACATTGATCGCCGCCGCGGGCCGCGCGAGTCGCACCCCGCCGCCGCTGCCGCGCGAGGCAACGAGCAGCCCGGCGCGTGCGAGCTGGCTCACCAGCTTCTGCGCGGTCGGCCCGGGAATCCCCGTCTGTCCGGCGAGCATCCCCGCGTGAATCGGCACCGACCCGCACTGGCGGGCGGCGGCGCTCATCAGCACCACGGCATAATCGGCAAGGTTGGACAGGCGCATGTTCTTCTTCCGCCCGCAATTGCGAACGATTCTTAACTGGAGTAAATTACTCCACTTATATAGGCGAGGCGGTCGCGGGGTGCAAGCAAGCCGTGGTTGGGCGGGGTAAAGATGAGGGTGGGGCGGGAGAGTTTCGACCGATAATTGCGGCGCGCTTTCCTATTTCGTCATTCCCGCGAAAGCGGGAACCCAGCGTGGGATCAGCCTACGCGCGCTCTGGGTTCCCGCTTTCGCGGGAATGACGAATATTTGATGTGGCAGCTTCCCAGCCCATAATCACTCGATACACGCCAAAAAAAATGGCACCCATCCGGCCGAAGCCAAATGAGTGCCAAGATGAAGGTCTCAAGTCCTCGTCAGAGGATGAGCTCTTCTGGGTCGCAGGGGGGAATTATGCCCCCGCGACGATTCGCGATTGTATGGAAACGCCAAAACGACATGCGGCGTAATTTTTGAAGGTTAACGGCTCAGGTTTCGGAGACGATCGGGCTGACCTTGCCGGCGAGCTGCTTGCGGCCCTTGGTCGTCGCCTCGGTGTAGGTCGTCGGCTTGCCGAGCTGGCCCGGCGTCGCGCCGGCGAAACGCTTGATCTCGCGGATCAGGTGCGACTGGTCGTAGAAGGCGTCGCCGAGCTGGGCCGCATCGAGCCCTTCGCCGCGCGCGAGCGCCGACGCGGCGCGGACCGCGCGGTATTTGCGCGCGAGCATCCGCGGCGACAGGCCGTAATAATGTTTCGTCATCCGTTCGACCGAGCGGATCGACATGCCCGTCGCCTCGACCAGCTCGGGAACCTGGGGCGAGGGTGATGCGGTCAGCCAGCCGTCGACGATGCGAATGAACCACATCGGCGGCTGCTCGTTGCGCGTCAGCACCTCGCGCGCGAAATTATTGCCGATGACCAGCTTTTCCTCGACGCTCGCGGCCTTTTCGAGCGCCGTCGCCACCTCGTCGATCCACGGGCCGAACAGGTCGGCGGCATCCATCGCGCGGTCGGTCAGCTTGTCGGCATCGTCGCCCATCAGCGCGGCCCAGCCCGCGGGCAGCATGCCGAAACCGAACATCTGCGTCGGACGGTTGCTGATCGCGCGCACGCGCCCGCTCGTCGGGCCGACGATATTCGCTCTGCAAACCGGCGCATGATGGGCGTCGGCAAAGATATATTCGCCATCGGCGGCGGTCACGAAGCGGAATTGCGGCCGGTCGGCGCGTTCATATTCGTCGAACCGCGGCATGTTGACGCGCGCGAAGTAAAAGCTCGACACCATCTCCGCCAGATCGGGATCGGGCGGAAAATAATGCAGCTCGAACGGCGCGCTGCCGTCCACGCCCGCAGGCGGGGATGAAGTTTGCGACATGGACCCAGACCCCGACAGCCTTTCCCCGGCTGCCTTCTTATCCGGGAAATCATTTGCCTTTCGTTCCCGCGCGTCAAGCGCCAATCGTCAACTTCCTTAACTCTTCTGCGCGGCGATCCAGTTGTCGACGCGCCGTTCGAGCACGTCGAGCGGCACCGGTCCCGATTCGAGCACGACGTCGTGGAAGGTGCGGAAATCGAATTTGCCGCCGAGCGCCGCCTGCGCGCGGCCGCGGAGTTCCATGATCTTGAGCTTGCCGATCAGATAGGCGGTCGCCTGTCCGGGGTAGACGATATAGCGTTCGATCGCCTTCTCGATGTCGCCGTCGGGGTTGGGGGTATTGTCCTTCAGATACTGGATCGCCTGTTCGCGGCTCCAGCGCTTGTCGTGGATGCCGGTATCGACGACGAGGCGGCACGCGCGCCACAGCTCCATGCCGAGGCGGCCGAAGTCGCTGTAGGGATCGGTGTAGAAGCCCATGTCCTTTGCAAGCTCCTCGGAATAGAGGCCCCAGCCCTCGGTATAGGCGGTGAAGCCGCCGAAGCGGCGGAAGGGCGGCAGGCCCGCGAGTTCGGTCTGCACCGCGCGCTGGAGGTGATGCCCCGGCACGCCTTCGTGATAGGCGAGCGCCTCGAGCTCGGTCTTCGACATGTCGCGCAGGTCGTAGAGGTTGACATAGTAAGTGCCGGGGCGCGAGCCGTCGGGCGAGGGCGATTGATAGAAGGCCTTGCCCGCCGATTTCTCGCGGAACGCCTCGACCGCCTTCACCTGCAGATGCGCCTTGGGCAGCGTGTTGAAGAAGGCGGGGAGGCGCGCCTCCATCGCCTTCACCCGCGCATCGACCTCGGCGAGATAGGCTTCGCGCGTCGTGTGGAAATATTGCGGGCTGGTGCGCAGGTGGACGAAAAATTGCTGCAGCGTGCCCTTGAAGCCGACCTTCGTCATGATCGCCTTCATCTCGCCGTGGATGCGCGCGACTTCGGCGAGGCCGAGGTCGTGGATCTCGGCCGCGGTCATGTCGGTCGTCGTGTAATTGGCGAGCAGCGCCTTGTAATAGGCCTGTCCGTCGGGCAGCCGCCACACGCCGTCGGCGGTCGGCGCGCCGGGCTGCTGGCGCTTCATTTCGGCGAGCAGGCGGGTGTAGGCGGGGCCGGCGCTCGCCGACCACGCCGCCTTCGCGGCCTCGACGAGCCGCGTCTTTTCGGCGGCCGTAATGTCGAGCTTGCCGACCTTGGCGGTGATGTCCTCGATCAGCGCATTGTCGGGCTTCAGCAGATTCTCGATGTCGGAGATGACATAGGCATAGACCCATTTGGGCGGCTGAATGCCCAGCTTCACGCGCTCGGCCGACTGCGCGGTCAGCGCGTCGATCACCGGGCCCATGCCGCGGATGCGTTCGACATAGGCCTCGGCCTCGGCGGTATTCGATACGCGGTGGATGTTGATCAGGAAGGCCGGCATCTGGCTTTGCGCGCCGCGCATCTGGTTGAACAGATAATTGTGATGGCGAAAGGGGAAGAGGCTTTCCTCGCGCGCCGCCTGCGCGTTGAACAACTCGAACGACAGCGCGTCGTCGGGCGACAGATTGGCGGGGTCGTAGCTCGCGCGCATCGCGGCGGCGGTCGCCTGCTGCAGCTTGTGCCGCGCGACCTCGGCCTCGTCGCTCACCTCGTCCCATTCGCCATAGTCGCCGTCGCGGATCCCGCGATACGCCTTGGTCTGCGGGGACAGCGACAGCTGCGCCTCGTCATATTTCTGGAAGAATTCGGCGAGCGGGGCGCCGGCGGGAACGTCAGCGGGCGCCGCCGCGGCGGGCGTCGAGGCGGTCGCCGGTGCGCTTTCGGTCGCGGCGGGGGCGCAGCCCGCGAGGGCGAGCAGCAGCAGGCCGGTGGACATTTTGGCGGCAAGGCGAAGGTGCGACACGATTTTCTCCCGGTTTTTTTCAAGCATTCATACTGGCCCGCGGGGGGCTTGCCATAGCGTCCGGCTCGGCGCAATGGCGGGCCATGCCGCTCTTCGCCTTGCTCACCGATGCCGCCTATGCGCTCGTTCGCCCGATCGTCCACGCCACCGACGGCGAGGCGGCGCACAATCTGACGCTGAACGCGCTCGCGCCGCTGCCGCGCGCGCGCCATGCGCTGACGAGCCCGGTGCTCGTGACCCGCTTTGCGGGGCTCGACTTTCCCAATCCCGTCGGGCTCGCGCCCGGCTTCGACAAGGATGCGCGCGTCGCGCACGCGATGCCGCATTTCGGTTTCGGCTTCGTCGAGGTCGGTACGCTGACCCCGCTGCCGCAGGACGGCAATCCGCGTCCGCGGCTGTTCCGGCTGGTCGAGGACCGCGCGGTGATCAACCGCATGGGTTTCAACAATGGCGGGCAGGCGGCGGCGGCCGAGCGCATTGCCTGCCTGCGCCGCCACGGCCTGCCGGTGCCGCTCGGCATCAATATCGGCGCGAACAAGGACAGCGCCGACCGCATCGCCGATTACGCGAAAGGCGCCGCGGCGATGGCGCCGCTCGCCGACTATCTGACGGTCAATATCTCGTCGCCGAACACGCCGGGGCTGCGCGCGCTGCAGGACAGGGGGGCGCTCGAGGCGCTGCTCGACGGCGTCGCGGCGGCGCAGCCCGCCGGTATCGCGAAGCCCGTGTTTCTGAAGGTCGCCCCCGATCTCGAACCTGCGGACATCGACGACATCGTCGCGGTCGCCTTCGACAAGGGGCTGGCCGCCGTCATCGTTTCGAACACCACGATCGAGCGCCCGCTGCTGGCCTCGCGCCACGCGGGCGAAGCGGGCGGCCTGTCGGGCGCGCCGCTCGCCGAGCTGGCGCTGCAACGCGTCAAGGATTTCCGCACCGCGAGCGGAGGCAAGCTGCCGCTCGTCGCGGCGGGCGGCATCGCATCGGCGGACGACGCGTGGCAGCGTATTCGCGCCGGGGCCGGGCTGGTCCAGATCTATTCGGCGATGGTCTATGAAGGCCCGGGACTCGCGGCGCGGATCGCACGCGGCCTCGAAGAACTAGCCGTGCGCGAAGGCTTCGCACGCGTTTCGGACGCGGTTGGGATAAGCTAAGCCGTTTTCCCCTCCCGCTTGCGGGAGGGGCAGCGAGACTTGCGAGCTTGCTCGCTAGTCGCAGCGGGGTGGGCAAATGCGACGTCGCAGGCCCACCCCTAACCCCTCCCGCAAGCGGGAGGGGAACAAGGCTTGCGCTACCTCCGACCCCGCGCCAATGTCGCGGTCATGTTGAAAAGATTCCTCCCGCTCGCCGCGCTCGTCACCTTTGCCCTCCCGTCGCTCGCCGCCGCGCAGGGCGTCACCTCTTCGGCCGATCCGCGCGCGACCGAGGCGGGGCGCGAGATTCTGCATCAGGGCGGTACCGCCGCCGACGCAGCCGTCGCCATGGTCGCGGTGCTGACGCTGGTCGAGCCGCAATCGAGCGGCATCGGCGGCGGCGGCTTCATGCTGCATCACAATGCCAAGGACGGCAGCATATCGACGATCGACGGCCGCGAAATCGCGCCGGCGGCGGCGAAGCCCGAACGCTTCCTCGGCCCCGACGGCAAGCCGCGTCCCTATATGGACGTCATTCCCGGCGGGCTGTCGGTCGGGGTGCCGGGCAATATGCGCCTGATGGAAATGGCGCATAAGAAATGGGGCAAGCTCGAATGGAAGGCGCTGTTCGCGCCCGCGATCAAGCTTGCCGAGGACGGCTTCATCGTCACCCCCGCGCTGAACAAGTGGCTCGTCGAGTTCGAGCCGATGTGGAAGGATTTTCCCGCCGCACGCGCGATCTATTATGTCGATGGCAAGCCCGCGCCGGTCGGCACGCGGCTGAAAAACCCGGCCTATGCCGCGATCCTGCGCGACATTGCCGCACGCGGGCCCGAGGCCTTTTATTCGGGCGCCAACGCGAGGGCGATCAGCGAAGCCGTCGCGAAGGCGCCGCGCAACGCGGCCGTGCTGACCGCGAAGGATCTTGCCGCCTATCGGGCGAAGGAACGCCCCGCGGTCTGCACCAGCTATCGCGTCTACAAGGTCTGCGGCATGGGTCCGCCTTCATCGGGTGCGACCACCGTTTTCGGCATTCTCGGCATGATCGAGGGCTGGGATATGAAAGCGATGGGCAAGGACAATCCGATGAGCTGGCATTTGCTCGCCGAGGCGATGCAGCTCAGCTACGCCGACCGCGCCGCCTATCTCGGCGATAGTGATTTCGTGGAGGTTCCGGTGAAGGGCCTGCTCGACAAGGCCTATCTGGCAGAGCGCCGCCAGCTGATTTCGCCTTATGGCGCCGCGGGTCACTATGAGCCCGGAACGCCCCCGGGCGCCAAGCCGCGCGCCGCCGCGCCCGCGATCCCCGAACAGGGCACGACGCATTTCGTGACCGCCGACGCCGCGGGCAATGTCGTGTCGATGACCTCGACCGTCGAAAGCATCTTCGGCAGCCAGCTGATCGCGAACGGCTATTTCCTCAACAACGAACTCACCGATTTCGATCATGCGCCGACGAAGGACGGCGTGCCGACCGCGAACCGCGTGCAGGCGGGCAAGCGCCCGCTGTCGTCGATGTCGCCGACGATCGTTTACGGTCCCGACGGCAAGGTCGTGCTCGCGGTCGGCTCGGCGGGCGGCAAGCGGATCATCATGCACGTGACCAAGGTGCTGATCGGTGTGCTCGACTGGGGGCTCGATGCGAAGGCGGCGATGGAACTGCCCAATCTCTTCTTCGGCCGCGATGGCGTGCTGATCGAGGATAATGCGGCGGGGCAGGCGATCGCCGCGAAGATGAAACCCTTCGGCTACAGCTTCACCGCGACCGGGCTCGGCTCCAAACTCAACGCGGTCGAACGCACCGCGGCGGGTTGGCGGGGCGCCGCCGATCCGCGCGGCCCCGGCAGCTCGTCGATCGACGGCGCGCCGGTGCAGAATTGAACCAACGATAACAAAAGAAACAATTAATTCTCCCTGGAGAGAGGCAGAATGAAGCTCGAAAATCCCCATCTCGACCATTTTTCGAGTCTGGTCGCGATGTTCTTCGACCGCGCGGGGCGGGGCGGCGAAGATCCCTTCCTGTGGCGCAAGGCCGACCGCGCGTGGCAGCCGCTGAGCTGGCGGCAGGTCGCCAATCAGGTCGCGGCGCTCGCGCACAATCTGCGCGAACTCGGCCTGAAGGAAGGCGACCGCGTGGTGCTGGTCAGCGAGAATCGCCCCGAATGGTGCATCGCCGACCTCGGTATCATGGCGGCGGGCTGCATCACCGTGCCGACCTACACGACCAACACCGAACGCGATCACCAGCATATCCTCGATAACAGCGGCGCGAAGGCGGTGATCGTGTCGACCGCGAAGCTCGCGCGGACGCTGATGCCCGCGGTCATGCGCTCCGAAGCGCATATCGTCATCACGATGGAAAGCCTGCGCGTCGGTCAGCAGGGCGAGGTCACGGTCCACGACTGGGCGCCGCTCGTCGAGGGCGGCGAGGCGTGGGTCGAGGAGACCAAGGCGCGCGGACTCGGCGTCAAGCGCGAGGATACTGCCTGCATCATCTACACCAGCGGCACCGGCGGCGCGCCGCGCGGGGTGATGCAGCATCATGGCGCGATCCTGCACAATGCCGCGGGCGCCGCCGAAGTGCTGGTGAACGATTTCGGCATCGGCGACGAGGAGGTCTTCCTGTCCTTCCTGCCGCTCAGTCACGCCTATGAACATTCGGGCGGTCAGTTCCTGCCGATCATGGTCGGGGCGCAAATCTATTACAGCGAGGGGCTCGAAAAGCTCGTCTCGAACATCGAGGAGACGCGCCCGACGATCATGGTCGTCGTGCCGCGCCTGTTCGAGGTGATCCGCGCGCGGATGATCAAGGCGGTCGAAAAACAGGGCAGGCTCGCGAACTGGATGCTGAATCAGGCGCTGCGCGTCGGCGAGAAGGATTATGAGCGGCGGATGGGCGTGCTCGACCGGCCGGTCGACCTGATCCTCGACAAATTGTTCCGGCCCAAGATCGGCAAACGGTTCGGCGGCCGGATGAAGGCGCTGGTGTCGGGCGGCGCGCCGCTCAATCCCGAAATCGGCGTCTTCTTCCACTCGATCGGGCTGACCCTGCTGCAAGGCTATGGGCAGACCGAGGCGGGGCCGGTGATCAGCTGCAACCGCCCGAGCGCGGGGATCAAGATGGACACGGTCGGCCCGCCGCTGATGGATACCGAAGTGAAGATCGCCGACGACGGCGAAATCTGCGTGCGCGGCGAACTCGTCATGAAGGGCTATTGGCGCAACCAGGCCGAGACCGAGCGCGTGCTGATCCCCGATGCCGCCGATCCCGAGGCGGGGCCGTGGCTCCACACCGGCGACATCGGCCATATCGACGATCAGGGGCGCATCGTCATCACCGACCGCAAGAAGGATTTGATCGTCAACGACAAGGGCGACAATGTGTCGCCGCAGCGCGTCGAGGGCATGCTGACGCTCCAGCCCGAAATCCTGCAGGCGATGGTCTATGGCGACAAGCGTCCGCACCTCGTCGGCATTTTGGTGCCCGATCCCGAATGGGCGGCCGAATGGGCCGAGGCCGAGGGGCTGCCCAAGGATCTGAAACTGCTGCGCGAGCATGAGAAGTTCCGCACCGCGATCCGCACTGCGGTCGACCGCGTCAACGGCCAGCTCTCGGTGATCGAGAAGGTGCGCAAGTTCGACTTCGCCGACGAGCCGTTCAGCATCGAGAATGAGCAGATGACGCCGTCGATGAAGATCCGGCGGCACATTCTGAAGCAAGTCTACGCGGACAAGATTGCGGCGCTGTATAAGGCATAAAGCCCCTCCCCTTCAGGGGAGGGGTTGGGGTGGGGGCTGTCGAGGTAGCGCAAGGTTGCGGCCCCCCACCCGCTGCGACTAGGGAGCAAGCTCCCAAGTCTCACTGCCCTCCCCTGAAGGGGAGGGCTAATCAGATCAAAGCAGGCGAGGGTGCGACCCGAAGAGCTCGGCGCAAACCGGTCCCCGCCTGCGACCGAGCCCCGTGGGCTCAGCCTTTGTCCCCCTCCGGTTTGCGATAGGGGACGAATTCGCCGAAAACGCATGTCGGCCCGCGAATCCCGCTCGACCGGTCGACCAGATGGAAGAAATCGCCTTCGCAGGTCGACGAGCCGAACTGGCGCACCACCATGATGTCGCTGTCGCGCGCGAGGCCGGGGCAGCTGCTTTTGAGATCGTTGCGGTAAACGAGATTGCCGCCCGAGCGATAGAGCAGGATGCTGTCCGACACGCGGATCGTCTGGTTGGTGCGATAGCTCGGCAGACATTTCATCGGCTCGCCCGGAACCTTGCCCGCAAGCTGCTTGTCGAGCCGCTCGGCCTGTTTCGGCGTGAGCGCCGCGGCGCCCGGCTCGCCCGACCCCGCGGGCGCGCAGCTGGCGACCAGCGGCGCGGCCGCGATCAACAGCGCGGCAGCCATCGGGTTCAGCTTCGCCATGAAATTGCTCCTTGAGATCGGCCAGTATCGCCGTTGCAGATGAATAGGTGCTGAAGCGGCGGCATCAGGCGGCATCCTTGAGCGCGCGGATACGCGCCAGTTCGGCCGCGTCGGGGGCGCGAAAAAAGGGGTTGGTCGCCCGCTCTTCGCCGATGCTGGTCGGGACCGTCGCCTCGCCCGCCGCGCGCGCCGCCTCGACCGCCGCCAGCCGCGCCGCGAGCGCCTCGTTGCCGGGATCGACCGTGACCGCGAAGCGCGCGTTCGACAGCGTATATTCGTGCGCGCAATAAACGCGCGTCGCGTCGTCGAGCGTGCCGAGTTTCCGCATATTGGCGAACATCTGCTCGGCGGTGCCCTCGAACAGCCGGCCGCAGCCCATCGCGAACATCGTGTCGCCGACGAAGATCGCGGCATCCGCGGCGAAATGATAGGCGATATGGCCCGCCGTATGCGCCGGCACGTCCCAGACGTCGGCGACGTGCGCGCCGAGCTTGACCTTGTCGCCGCCCTTCACCTGCACGTCGAGCGTCGGGATGCGCGCATATTCGGCCGCCGGGCCGGTGATGGTGCAACCGGTGGCTTCTTTGATCGCGGCGTTGCCGCCGGTGTGGTCGGGATGCCAGTGGGTGTTCCAGATGTCGGTGATCGTCCAGCCGCGTTCCGCCGCCGCGGCCAGCACGGGCTCGGCGACCGCCGGATCGACGGCCATCGTCGCCTTGCTGGCGGGATCGTGGACCAGCCAGACATAATTGTCGCTGAGGACGGGAATACGGACGATGTCCAGCGCAGCCACCTTGTTTCCTTTCCAGCTCTCGCATCCACAAGACGGAGCGGATGCCAGCGGACCTTGGTGCGCCACTCTGCCACAGCCCCGGCGGAAAGTCTCGTCTCCGCGCGGGGGCGCCGCCTTTTACCAGCTGCCCGTGTTGGGCATCGACGCCCAAGGCTCGGCGGGGTCGAGCGTGCCTTCCTGCAGCAGTTCGACCGAAATGCCGTCGGGCGAGCGGACGAACGCCATATGGCCGTCGCGCGGCGGGCGGTTGATCGTCACCCCGGCGTCCATCAGCCGCTGGCACGTCGCATAGATGTCGTCGACCCGGTAGGCGAGATGGCCGAAATTGCGCCCGCCCGTATATTCTTCGGGGGCGCTGCCGTCGGCGGGCGGCCAGTTATAGGTGAGCTCGACCTCGGCCACATCGCCCTGTCCGGGCGCGGCGAGAAAGATCAGCGTGAAACGCCCCGCCTCATTGTCGAAACGGCGGGTTTCCTCGAGCCCGATCAGCTTGAAGAAATCGACCGTGGCGTCGGGATCCGACACGCGGATCATGGTGTGAAGATATTTTGTCATGGCGTCCTATTTAGGCGCGAAGGGACCGCGCTTCAAACGCTTCGAACAGGAATAGGAATTCGTCCGGCACCGGCGCGGGCGCACCCTGCGCCTCGGCGACATGGACATTGATGAGCTGTCCGCTGGCGCGCAGGTCGTCCTTGCCCGCGCCGTGGAGCTCGAACAGGAAGGTCATCGAGCTTTTCCCGACGCGCGCCGCGCGCACGCAGATGTCGATCTCCTCGTCGAGCAGGATCGGAACCTTGTAGTCGACCTCGGCCCGCGCGACGTGGAATTCGGGGCTGCTATGACCGGGCCAGCGGTCATAGACGCCCGCGGCGCGCCAATATTCGGTGATCCCGATGTCGAAATATTCGAGGTAGCGGCTGTTGAACACGACGCGCTGCGCGTCGATCTCGGCATAGCGGACGCGCTTGGTGACGTGGAATTTGAAGTCGCTGCGAGCCATGGAAATCCCCAGAATATCAGGCGTTGAATAAAATATCCCTGTGTCCCCGCGAAGGCGGGGACCCATCTCCTGCCGGTTCCAAATAGCACCGACCGGAGATGGACCCCCGCCTTCGCGGGGGAACAGCGTTTTTTCAATCAAAGATTAGATTTGGGTCGCGAGCCGCGCGACGGTTTCTAGTTTGTCGCGAGCCGCGCGACGGTGTCGATCAGCAGCGCGATGTCGCCATCGCGCGACAGTCGATGATCGCCGCCCTTGACGAGCGTGACCTGCACATCCTCGCTCACGAGCGCGGCCGCGAGGCGGAGACTGATGCCGGGCGGGACGTCGCCGTCTTCCTGTCCGTGGAGCAGGCGCACGGGGCAGGCGAGGGGGATTTCGCCGTCGAGCAGGCGGTTCGCTTCGCCCGACTGCCAGAAAGCGCGCGTCGTCACATAGGGCTGGTCGCTGTAGGGCGTTTCCTCGACCAGCGCGCCTTCGGCCTGGATGATCGCCTTTTCTTCCGGCGTGAAGCCCCAGCCGGTGAAATCGGGCGCCGCCGCGATCCCGACCAGCCCGGCGACGCGCGCCGGCCCGTCGCGCTGCACCAGCGCCAATGCCGTGAGCAGCATCAGCCAGCCGCCCATCGACGACCCGACGATGACCACCGGCCCTTCGACTTTCGCATCGATCAGGTCGAGTATGTCGCCGCGCCAGTCGAGCAATGTCTGGTCGGCGAACAGCCCGCCCGACAATCCGCATCCGGCATAGTCGAGCAGCAGGCAGGCCTGGCCCTCGCCCGCCGCCCAGTCGAACAGCGCCGTCGCCTTGCCGCCCGCCATGTCGGACATATAGCCCGGCAGGAAGACGATCGCCGGGCCGGCGCCGGGCGTATGGCGATAGGCGAGCCGCGGGCGGCCAGCGCGTTCGAGATAATCGGGGGCGGGGTCCACCGGGATCAGATGACCCAGTCGACCGTGCTGAGCTGGGTCACCGCCTGTCCCTTGGCGCGGCGCTGTTCGACCATGATCCGGTTGAGCCGCTGGATCGTGTCGCTGCCCGTGGTGATGCACCAGCCGGGGACCACGGCATGGACGAGCGCGCACAGCCCGCCATAGATCATCGTCACCCCGAATTTCGACGCGACACCGAAATGTTCGATGTAATTTTCATCGACGCTCTTCGGATGGTCGACGAACAGGCGCTTGAACATGGCGGGCGGTTCCTTTCCGGCTGCCCGCCGCCCTAGCGGGGGACGGGGAGGGCCGCAAGGGCGGCGCGCCGGTTCGCCCGATTATCGCTCGCGCAGAAATATTGCCTCGATCGGCAGGCCGAAGACATCCGAAATGCGAAAGGCGAGCGGCAAGGACGGATCATATTTTCCCGTTTCGATCGCATTGACCGACTGGCGCGATACCTCGAGCCGCTCGGCGAGGTCGCCCTGGCTCCAGTCGCGCTCGGCGCGCAGAACCTTGAGGCGATTCCTCACGCGCAGACGCCGGCCGCGCCGAGAGTGATCCGGTTATAGGCCGCGCCGAGCCCCAGGCCGACGAACCAGAAGAAGGCGGCGCCGAAGCCGCCATTTCCCGGCGCCGCCAACTCGAAATTCTGCAGAAATTCCCAGACGGTCATCACCGTCAGGCAGAAGCCGGTCGCGAACAGGCACTGGCGCACCTGCAGCATGCGGAGAAATTCGTCGGGCTCTTCGACGAGCAGCCGCATGACCGCCCAGAAGACGCCAATGATCGGCAGCGCGGGCGCGATGGCGAGAGCATAGGCGGGGAGTCCCGCGATGTCGCCATGGCGGAAGGTGCGGACCGCGATGAACAGGATGACCAGATACAGGCTCATCAATATCGCCAGGCGGATCGTGTAGCGGCGAATGGCGGGGCTTTTATAGGCGAACATTTGAGCGACCTCCCTTGGATATGACAAGGTCGCTTTACATCAACTGTATAGATTGTCAAGCAACATTGACAAAGTGACAAGGTTGCTGTTCGGGAGGATGCGTCAGCCGATCAGGCGGCTGGGCCAGCCGATGCGCACCAGCGTTTCGTCGGGATCGGAAAGCGCGAATTCATACATGCCCCATGGCTTGTGCGCCGGCGCCTTGACCGGTCCCAATATCGCATCCCCGGCCGCGGCGGCGAGCGCGTCGACATCGGCGCTGTAGAGATAGAGGCCGAACGGATTCTGGTCGCGTTCGGGCCACGTCGGCCGCGCTTCGTTGGTCAGGTGGAGCTGCCAGCCCTTGCCGTCTTCGAGCAGGCGATAGCTGCCATGGTCGCTGACGACCGACAGGCCGAGCCTTTCATAGAAGGCGGTGCTGGCATCGAGATCGCTGCACGGCAGGATCGCGGCGATATGGTGCGATGGAATGTCGGTCATGGGCGCAGTCTATGCTCGCGGGCGCGGTGACGCCAGCGCCAGTTCGCCAGATGCGCCGCGGCAAGAGTCAGCGCCCCGGCCGAGGTCAGGAGACGGTCGGCCGCCTCGGGATCGGTGACGGCGATCCACCCCTCATGCGCCGACAGGCCGAGCGCGAGCAGCCCGAGCCCCGCGGCCGCGCATATCGCGGGCATCGTCCGCCGATGCCGCCGCCATCCGCCCTTCATCGCGATCACCGCCGCGGGAAGGGCCAGCAGCAGGATCGCCGCATGGACGCCCTCGGGCAAGGCGATCCAGCGGCTGAGCGCGGGCGCGAGCAGGAGGATCAGCGGCAGCGCGAGGCAATGGATCAGGCAGGTGAACGAGAGGACAAGCCCCGTCAGGTCGGCAAGGCGCGGGCGCGCGGCGGGGAGGCACATGGAGCTTCTTTCGCAGGAGGAGTTCGCCATGCCAGATAATGATACATTGTATCATTACAAGCCCTGTCGTGAATCCGCCCCTTGCCGCCCCTATCGCATGCTGGCAAAGGAGCCCGGCAATTTTGCGCAGAAAGGCCGATTTTTCGATGTCCCAGATGATCCGTGTCACCCTTCCCGATGGCTCTGCCCGTGAAGTCGTGCGCGGGACGACCCCGGCGCAGATCGCGGCCGACATCGGACCCGGCCTTGCGAAGGCCGCGCTTGCCGCGAAGATCGACGGCGAACTGCGCGACATCATGCGTCCGCTGGAGGAGGATACGAACCTCGCGCTGGTGACGAGCCGCGACGAGGCCGATGCGCTTGAACTCGTGCGCCACGATTATGCGCACGTCCTCGCCGAAGCGGTACAGAATCTGTTTCCGGGCACGCAGATCACCTTCGGTCCCTCGACGAACGACGGCTTCTATTACGACTTCGCGCCGACCGCCGAGCATGGCCCGTTCCGCGACGACGAACTGCCGCTGATCGAGGAGGAGATGCGCAAGATCATCGCCGCCGACCTTCCCCTCACGAGGGAAGTGTGGGAGCGCGACCGGCTGATCGCCAAATGGCAGGCCGATGGCGAGACCTTCAAGGCCGAATGGGCGGCCGAACTGCCCGAGGGCGAGGAACTCACCGTCTATCGCTCGGGTGACGGTTGGATGGACATGTGCCGCGGTCCGCATCTCGCCTCGACCGGCAAGCTCGATCCGGCGGCGTTCAAGCTGACGCGCGTGTCGGGCGCCTATTGGCGCGGCGACCAGAAGAATGCGCAGCTTTCGCGCATCTACGGCACCGGCTGGCTCAACAAGAAGCAGCTCGCCGAGCATCTCGTGCGGCTCGAGGAGGCCGCGAAGCGCGACCATCGCAAGATCGGGCGCGAGATGGACCTGTTCCACCTGCAGGAGGAAGCGCATGGCAGCGTTTTCTGGCACCCCAAGGGTTATCGCATCTATCGCGAGCTCGAGGCCTATATGCGCCGCGCGATCGACGGCGCCGCCTATCAGGAGGTCAAGACGCCGCAGGTGATGGACGCGCGCCAGTGGGAACAGTCGGGTCATTGGGGCAAATATCGCGAGAATATGTTCGTCATCCCCGACGAGGTGCCGAATATCGAGGACGACGGCCCGATCGTCTCGGATGCCGCCGAATGGATGGCGCTGAAGCCGATGAATTGCCCGGCGCATGTCCTGATCTTCCGCCAGGGCATGAAGAGCTATCGCGACCTGCCGCTGCGCATGGCCGAAATGGGCTGCTGCCACCGCAACGAGCCGCATGGCGCGCTCCACGGCATCATGCGCGTGCGCCAGTTCACGCAGGACGACGGCCATATCTTCTGCCGCGAGGACCAGATCGTCGACGAGGTGCGCGATTTCTGCGCGCTGCTCGACCGCGTCTACAGAGAGCTCGGTTTCGAGAATTATGCGGTGAAGCTCGCGTTGCGCCCCGAAAAACGGTTCGGCACCGACGAAATGTGGGACAAGGCCGAGGCCGAGCTGCGCGAAGCCGTCGTCCGCGCCGGCATGGCGACCGAGGAATATGGCTGGGAAGAATTGCCGGGCGAGGGCGCCTTCTATGCGCCCAAGCTCGAATTTCATCTGACCGACGCGATCGGCCGGACGTGGCAGTGCGGGACGATCCAGTCCGACCGCGTGCTGCCCGAGCGCCTCGACGCGAGCTATATCGGCGAGGATGGCGAGCGCCACCGCCCGGTGATGCTTCATCGCGCGATCCTCGGCACCTATGAGCGTTTCATCGGCATATTGATCGAGCATTTCGCCGGCCGCTTCCCGGTCTGGCTCGCGCCGGTGCAGGCGGTGGTCGCGACGATCGTTTCGGACGCCGACGATTATGCCAAGGATGCCGTGGCGCAGCTCACCGCGGCGGGCATCCGCGCCGAAAGCGACCTCAGGAACGAGAAGATCAACTACAAGGTGCGCGAACACAGCCTCGCCAAAGTCCCCTATCTGCTCGTCGTCGGCAAGCGCGAGGCCGAGGAAGGCAGCGTCGCGATCCGCACGCTCGGACAGGACGGCCAGCGCATCATGCCGCTCGCCGACGCGATCGCGATGCTGAAGGGTGAGGCGACGCCGCCGGACCTGCGCGATTGAGCGGGGAGGAGAAGCGTCGCCCGCGCCGCCGGCTGCGCTGGCTCTTGTTGCTGGCGCTCGTCGGCGCGGGGCTTCTCGCCAAAGGCTATTGGAACGCGACGCGCGATCCGGTGATCCGGACCGCGACGCTGGGCGTCGCAGGCCTGCCCATGGAGCAGCCCGCTCTTAAATTGCTGCTGCTGTCGGACATCCACGTCGCGGGACCCGATATGCCGCCCGAACGGCTCGTGCGGATCGTGGCCGACCTTAATCGCCTGAAGCCCGACCTCGTGCTGATCGCGGGCGATCTCGTCAGCGAAAAGCGCGGCGCGACGCATATCTATTCGCCTGCCGAGATCGTGGCGCCGCTCGGCGAGCTGAAGGCGCGGCTCGGCGTCGTCGTCGCGCCGGGCAATCACGATCACTGGTTCCGGCCCGACGCGCTGCGCGGCGAACTCGAAAAGCGCGGCATCCGGGTGCTGCAGAATGAAGCGGTAAAGCTCGGCCCGCTTGTCGTCGGCGGGGTCGACGACGATTATTCGGGGCACGATGATGTGCCGGCGACCTTCGCCGCGATGGACCGGCTGGGGCCGGGCGTCCCGCTGCTGCTCACGCACAGTCCGGACATCGTGCCCGAACTCCCGCGATCCGTCGCCGCGGTCTTCGCGGGGCATACGCATTGCGGTCAGATCCGTTTCCCGTTCATCGGCGCACTGACCTATGTCTCGCGCTATGGCGACCGCTTCGCTTGTGGTGCGATCGACGACGAGGGCCAGCGCGTCTTTGTCGGCGCGGGGCTCGGGACCAGCCTCCTGCCGCTTCGTTACCTCACGCCGCCCGACGCGTGGTTGATCACGCTGAAACCGAAAGGCCCGCGCCCATGACCGATATACAGCACCTCGTCGGCGTCGCCCCGCTGACGCTCGCCGGGGCGGCAGCCATGACCTTCGGCGCCGCCTATGTGCGTGGGCTGACGGGGTTCGGCATGGCGATCATCCTCGTGCCGCTGCTCGGCCTCATCATTCCGCCGGCGCAGGCGGTGGTGCTCGGCATCTTGCTGCAATTGCTGATCGGGCCGGTCGGGCTGGGGCTGATCCACGCCGATGCCGACCGCGCGACGGCGCTGCCGATCGGGCTGATCGCGATGGTGACGACCGAAGGCGGCATGGCGGTGCTCGACGTGACGCGGCCCGACGTCGCGCGGCTGCTGATCACCGTGGTCGCGGTGGGCGCGTTCGTCGCCGTGCTGCTCCCCAAGCAGCCCGAGGGACACAAGCCGGGCCGCGCCGCGGTGATCGGCACCGGGGTCGCTTCGGGCGTTCTCACCGGTTTCGCCGCGATGCCAGGACCGCCGGTGGTGCCCTTCTATCTGCGCCGCCGCCTCGATCCGAAGACCGCGCGCGCATCGATGCTGCTGATCTTCTTTCTCACCGCCATCGCCGGTACCGCGGCGGCGTTGTGGGTCGGAATCGCAACGCAGCGGCTGTTCCTGCTCGCGCTGCTGCTCTTCGCGCCGATGTGGCTCGGAAACCGCTTCGGCGGGCGCCATTTCGGCAGCGTGCCGCCGCACGTCTGGCAGGCGATGGTTGCCGTCGTGCTGGGCCTTGCCGCGATTTCGGCGGTGGTGCGGATTCTCAACTAAAGGTTGCGCAGCGCCTGCGCCGGTTTCGCCGAGAGCAAAGGCCAGCTGCCCGCGATCCCGATCAGGAAGGACAGGCCGGCGCCGCCGAGCAGGGTCAGGGCGACGATCAGCGGATCGGGCGCGAAGGCGAAGTCGAACAATTGCGTCACGACATACCAGGCGCCGGCGAGACCGAGACCGAGCGCGAGCAGCGCGAGGATCGCCGCGAGCACCGCATATTCCACGCCCTGCGCGCCCAATATCTGGCCGCGCGTCGCGCCGAGCAGCTTGAGGATCACGCTGTCGTAGACGCGCCGCTCGCGGCTCGCGGCGATCGCGCCGATCAGCACCGCGATGCCGGCGAGGATCGCTATGCTCGCCGCAGCGGCGATCGCCTGGCTCATCTGGGTGAGGAGAGTGGTGACCTGGCTCACCACGTCGCGCACCGCGATCAGCGAGGCCGAGGGAAAGGCGCGCGGGATGCTGCGCGCCAGGGCGGTCTCGGCCTCGGGGCCGACCGCGACCGTCGCGACCATATTGTGCGGCGCCGCGTCGAAAGTGCCGGGCGAGAAGACGAGGACATAGTTGAGGCCGAAATTGTCCCAGTTGACGGTGCGGAAGGACGCGACCTTCGCCTGCACCTCGACCCCCAGCACATTGACCGAGAGCGTGTCGCCGAGCTTCAGCCCGAGCGAGGTCGCGACTTCCTGCTCGACGCTGACCAGCGGCGGGCCCTTGTAATCGGCCGCCCACCATGCGCCACCGACGAGTTCGCTGCCGTTGGGCAAGGTCGGGCTGTAGGTCAGCCCGCGGTCGCCGCGCAGCACCCATGCGCCTTCGGGAAGCTCGGTGAGTTCATCGACGCGCTGGCCGGCAAATTCGGTGATGCTGCCGCGCAGCGCCGGGATCATGTTGATCCCCGCCTTCGGATCGGCGCCCGTCACCATGGAACGGAAGCGCGCGGCGTCGCTGCGCGGTACGTCGAGCACGAAGAAGCTTGGCGCGCGCTGCGGCACGGTCGATCGGATTTCGGCGGTGATGCTCGTCTGGATCGCCGCGAGCGTCACGAACAGCGTGAGACCGAGCCCGAGCGCGACGACGAGCGCGCCGGTCGCGGCGCCGGGACGGTGCAGGTTGGCGAGTGCGAGGCGGAAGAGCGGACGCTTCGGGCGCGGCAGGCGGCTCGCGGTGCGGCGCACCAGCCAGCCGAGCGCGACGAGGATGAGGAGCAGGCCGATCGCCGCGCCGATGAAGCCGAGCGCGAACAGCGGCTCGCGCGCGGTGCCGACCGCAAGCGCGATGATCGCGGCGAGCGCGGCGGCGACCGCGATCACCGTGCGCCGGTCGATCCGCGCCGCGCCGCTGACCGTTGCGCGATAGAGGCCTGCCGCGGGAACGTGGCGCGTCGCGGCGAGCGGGGGCAGGGCGAACGCGATCGCGATGAGGAGCCCGTAGGCGGCGCTGACGGCGAGCGGCAGCGGATAGATGGCGATGCCCGGTTTGACCGGCAACACATCGCCGGCGACCCAGCCGATCACGGCGGGCGCGAGCGCGCCGACGATCAGACCCGCGATAATCGACACCGCCGCGACCGCGAGGATCTGCAGGCCATAGATGCGTGCGACGGTGCCGCTGTCGGCGCCGAGCACCTTTAGCGTTGCGAGGCCGGGCCGCTTGCTGGCGAGATAGCTTGCCACACCATTGCCGACGCCGATCCCCGCGATGACGAGCGCGGCAAGGCCGACGAGCGACAGGAATTGCCCCATGCGCTCGATAAAGCGCCGCGTGCCGGGCGCGCCGTTGCTGCTGTCGGCGATGTCCCAGCCGGCATCGGGGAATTCGGCGGTCAGCGCCTTGCCGACCGCTTGCGCGTTCGCGCTTTCGGCCAAGCGGACGCGATATTTGCTTTCATAGAGGCTGCCCGGCTGGATCAGCTGCGTCGCGGGCAGGTCGGCGAGGCCGATGATCGCGACGGGACCGAGCGTGAAGCCTTCGCCCAGCCGGTCGGGCTCTTCGGCGATGATGCCGTCGATGAGGAACGTCTTTTCGCCGAACTTCACCTGGCTGCCGACCTTCAGGTCGAGGCGTGAGGCGAGGTCCTTGGCGATCCAGATCGCGCCCGGCGGCGGCGGCCCCCGACGCGCGCCGCTCTCCAGCCGCATCGTGCCATAGAGCGGATAGGCGCCGTCGACCGCCTTCAGCTCGGAGAGCAAAGCCTCGCCGTCGGGATCGTTCGCCATCGCGCGCAGGCGCACGGTGGCCGAGGGCGTGCCGACGCGGCGGAAGCCCGCCATTTCTTCGGGCGTCGCTTCGCGTTGCGGCAGGCTGAATTCGATATCGCCGCCAAGGATCGTCTGTCCGCGCACTTCGAGTTCGGAGGTGATGCCGCGCGTCAGGCTGCCGATCGCCGCGAGCGTCGCGACGCCGAGGAAGAGGCAGACGGCGAGGAGGCGAAGCCCCCGGATACGTGTCGCGAGGTCGCGCCGCGCGATCCGCCAGAGCGAGGCGAGGGGGAGCACTAAATCCTCCCTGCCGCGAAGCGGTGGGGAGGGGGACCGTCGCCGCAGGCGATGGTGGAGGGGCGGGGCGGTTGCATCAGAGCCCCTCCGTCAGCGCTTCGCGCTGCCACCTCCCCATGGCTTCGCCACAGGGAGGATCGATTGCCAGCGGTCATCACGCGGCCCGCTCCTCGATCCGTCCGTCGTGCATCACGACGACGCGGTCGCAATGTTCGGCGAGCTCGGGATCGTGCGTGATGATCAGCAAAGTCGCGCCCAATGCCGCGCGGCGCGCGAAGATCAGCTCGATGATCGACTGGCCGGTCGCGGTGTCGAGATTGCCCGTCGGTTCGTCGGCGAAGATGATCGCGGGCGAGCTCGCCATCGCGCGCGCGATCGCGACGCGCTGCTGCTCGCCGCCCGAAAGCTGCGCGGGATAGTGGGTGAGGCGGTGGCCGAGCCCGACGGCTTCCAGTTCCGTCGCGGCGCGGCCGAACGGATCGGCTATCCCCGCGAGTTCGAGCGGCACCGCGACATTTTCGAGCGCGGTCATCGTCGGGAGCAGATGGAAGGCCTGGAGCACGATACCGATGCGGCCGCGCCGCGCCCGTGCCAGATCGTCCTCGTCCATCGCCGCGAAGTCGAGCCCCGCGACATGGATGCTGCCGCCATTGGCGCGCTCGAGACCCGCTAGGACCGCCATCAGCGAGCTTTTGCCCGATCCCGACGGGCCGAGCAGCGCGACCGACGTGCCCGCCGCGACCTCGAGATCGACGCCGCGCAAAATTTCGACGGGGGCCTTGTCGCTCCCCAAAGTCAGCGTCACATTATGGGCGGCGATCGCCAGATCGGGCGATTGTCGTGGGGCGTCGGGCAAGGAGAGGACCCTTTGGAATGAAAACGGCCGGATGGCGCTCTTTCGCGATATATGGTTGCGCAATCGCGCTTTGCCAACCGCTCGCCGCATGCGGGTCGGCGGAGGCGCCACCGGCATCGACGAACGACAAGAATGCGGCGCCCAAGTCGGCGGCGATCCCGGCCGACGCGCCGCTCGTGATCGCTTTCGGCGACAGCCTCTATGCGGGTTACCAGCTCGGACCGAAAGAGGGCCTCGCGCCGCAATTGCAGACCGCGCTTGCCGATGACGGCGTCGTCGCGCGCGTCCAGAATGCCGGAGTGTCGGGTGACACGACCGCGGCGGGGCGCCAGCGGCTGACCTATGTGCTCGACAATGCCAAGGCGAAGCCCGCGCTCGTCCTGCTCGGGCTCGGCGGCAACGACATGCTGCGCGGGATCGGTCCCGACCAGACGCGCGCCAATCTCGACGCGATGCTCGCCGAGCTTCGCAAGCGCGACATCCCCGTGCTGCTCACCGGCATGATGGCGGCGCCGAACCTTGGCAGCGACTATGCGAACAAGTTTAACCCCATCTATCCCGAACTCGCGTCGAAATATGAGGTGAGCTTCTATCCCTTCATCCTCGACAATGTCGTCACCGACAAGGCATTGATGCTCGGCGACAACCTCCACCCCAATGCGAAGGGCGTGAAGGTGGTGGCCGAAGGGCTGGCGCCGCTGGTCGAACAGGCGCTGCCGGACGCGAAATAGGGTCCGATCGGTCAGCTGAAATACTGCCTTCCTCGTCTCGTCATCCCGGCGAAGGCCGGGATCTCGCCGGTGCGTCAGGCCGATATGGTGAGATCCCGGCCTTCGCCGGGATGACGATTTAATCAAGAATGTTCGTGCGCTAACTCCCCCGCGGCCCGAACAGGATGATCGCCGCGCCGCCGAGGCAGACGGCGGCGCCGATCAAATCCCAGCGGTCGGGCTTCGCGCCCTCGACCGCCCAGAGCCAGATCAGCGCCGAGACGATATAGACCCCGCCATAGGCGGCGTAGGTGCGCCCCGCATGCTCGGCATCGACGAGCGTGAGCAGCCAGGCGAAGAGCGCGAGCGACGCGATCCCGGGCACGACCTACCACATCGGCTTGTCGAGCCGGAGCCACGCCCAGAAGGCGAAGCAGCCCGCGATTTCCGCCAGCGCCGCGCCGATATATGCAAAAGCCGTCATACCCTCACCGTGGCGCGCGCGGGGCCAAAAGGAAAGAAGATGCTGCCAGCGCCGCGCAATTGTCCGCTTTGGGGTGGGAAGTGGACGTTGATCCAAATCAGGCCCTCCCCTTCAGGGGAGGGCAGCGAGACTTGCCAGCTTGCTGGCTTAGTCGCAGCGGGTGGGGGCCATCGGCCTTGCGCAAGGCTGATGGCCCCCACCCCAACCCCTCCCCTGAAGGGGAGGGGCTTGCTTTTCAGCTATGTCTGTTTGCGGCCGGAACCGGCCATTGCGTTCCGGACTCCAGACGTTGACCGAAGAGGGGTGGTGAGCGGGCCTATCGCATCTAATCCAGACCAAGCGAAGCTTCTCCAACTCCGGCGCCACGGATCACCAATTTGTATTCACCGGCCGAACCGGGAGGGAGCGCGGTCACTTCCTTGAAGCCGCGCGGAGTTTGGCCGACCACGACGGTTCCCAAATCTTTGCACCAGACAGATTTGTCGACCCTTACTTCCCATACCGCCTTCCCGGACCACGCTGCCCTCCCGGAAAATTTGCCGACGGGATAAAGGGTCACCGACTCCACGCAAGGCGCCCTCTTATCGGAAAAAACTACTCCCCAGTCTTGGCTCAGATCAGCCCGTGTCTGGCTGCCGTCTTCGTATATGATTATCTCAATCATGGGAGGCGAGCAGGAGGCCAGCAGTGGTGCCGCAATCCCAGCGACAAGAAACAAGATGCTGCGCTTCATTCAAAAGATGTAGCTGATCCGTATACGTCCGCAACCGGTCGAAAGCCGCAGTTCAAAAAAGGGGCGACCCGCAGGCCGCCCCTCTCTTTTCGTTTCGCTGGTCCGAAGAGATCAGAATGCGAAGCCGAGGCCGACGACGAAGGTGTCGAAGTCACCGAAGTTGTCGATGAACTGGTGACGATATTCGCCCTTGGCATAGACATTCTGGGTCAGCTTGTGCTGGTAGCCGGCGCCGACATAGGGATCGTCCACGTCGCCGAAGGTGTAACCGCCGGTGGCATAAAGCTTGCCGCTGGCGCCGATCTTGGCGCCGACGCGGCCGCCGGCCGAGAACTGGACGTTCGCGCCGTCGACGAGCACCTTGTCGCCCGCGATTTCGGCGCCGACGAAGGTCGAGCTGCCGAGGTCGAAGTCATAACCGGCGGCGGCGCCGAGCGTGGCTTCGTCCTGGCCGTTGCCGGTGATCAGGCCGCCGCGAACTTCCACGCGGCCTTCGCCAGCGGGGGCCGCGAGGGCGGGGGTTGCGACGACGGCCGAGAGGAGAGCGGCTGCAACTGCGAATTTTTTCATTTTTCGTTCCTTCATTCAAAACGGACCACGCCCTTTGGGTCGCGGCCCGGCCCTTAAATGGCGTCGACGCCTGTCGCTTCAATGAATGGATCGTTCAGAATGTGACAATTTTCTTACCTGTGTTATTTTTACCACACGGTATAGAATAGCTATGCGAAATCCGATCCGCAGAGCCGCGGATTTCCGACGTTTTTATGAGAGCGAAAGTGCCGCGTGAAGGGCGCTCAGCCGAGCGCGGCCTGTTTTTCCTCGGCGATGCGGTCGAGTTCGGCGCGCGTCGGCTTGGTCGCGGCGCTCTTCAATTGCCCGCACGCCGCCATGATGTCGCGCCCGCGCGGCGTGCGCACTGGCGCCGAGATGCCGGCCTTGAAAATGAGGTTGCTGAACGCACGCACCCGCTCGGGGGTCGAGCATTCATAGGGCGCCCCCGGCCAGGGATTGAAGGGGATCAGATTGACCTTGGCGGGCAGACCATATTGCTTGATCAGCCGGACGAGTTCGCGCGCATCCGCATCGCTGTCATTCTTGTCCTTCAGCATGACATATTCGAAGGTGATGCGCCGGGCGTTGTTCGCGCCGGGATAATCGGCGCATGCCTGCAGCAGTTCCTCGATGCCATATTTGCGGTTCAAGGGCACGATCTCGTCGCGGATTTCCTTGGTCACCGCGTGGAGCGAGACCGCGAGATTGACCCCGATCTCCTCGCCCGCGCGCGCCATCATCGGCACGACGCCGCTCGTCGATAAGGTGATGCGGCGCTTCGACAGCGCGAGCCCGTCGCCGTCCATCACGATCTTGAGCGCGCCCTTGACCTCGTCGAAATTATAGAGCGGTTCGCCCATGCCCATCATCACGATATTGGTGAGCATGCGGCCGTCGGCGGTGTAGTGCCCGGCCTCATCGTCATAATCCTCGTCCTCGGGATCGGCGCCGAAGCCCGCCATCGTCCCCTTCGGCCATTCGCCGAGCGCGTCGCGCGCGAGCAGCACCTGCCCGACGATCTCGCCCGCGCCGAGATTGCGGACGAGGCGCATCGTGCCGGTGTGACAGAAGCGGCAGTTGAGCGTGCAGCCGACCTGGCTCGATACGCAGAGGGTTCCCCGATCGGCGTCGGGGATGAAGACCATCTCATATTCCTGGCCGTCGGCGGCGGCGAGCAGCCATTTGCGCGTGCCGTCGCTCGACACCTGCGCCTCGCGCACCGTCGGGCGGCCGATGATGAAACGGTCGGTCAGCCAGGGACGCATCGTCTTGGCGATGTCGGTCATCGCCTCGAAATCGGTGACGCCGCGGTGATAGATCCAGTGCCAGATCTGCTTGGCGCGCAGTTTCGCCGCCTTGGCGTCGAGCCCGGCCTCGACGAGCACGCCGCCGATCGCGTCGCGCGTCAGCCCGACGAGGTCGATGCGGTTGCCGCCGCGTGAGCGAACGGTGCCCGTCGTCACGGGGTCGATATGGCCGGGAATCTGCATGATGCGCGGCCATATAGTGGGGGAGGGGCGAAAGCGCAATTGCGGGCGATAAAAGCCCCTCCCCTTTAGGGGAGGGGTTGGGGTGGGGGCCATCGGCCTTGCGCAAGGCCGATGGGCCCCACCCGCTGCGACTAGGGAGCAAAGCTCCCAAGTCTCGCTGCCCTCCCCTGAAGGGGAGGGCAATGGAGTCACAACCCCTTCAGCATCTCCAGCACCTGCGGCACATTTCGGTTCGCCTCGGCATTGCGCAGCGGCAGGACGTTCTGGACGAGGATTTCCGCCGGTGTCGGCTGCTGCGCGAACAGCGCCATCACCTCGTCGGCGAAGTCGCCCAGCGGCATATAGCCCTCGCGCGTCGACTGGCCGGGGGTCAGGTCGGTGCGCACCGCGGGTGGGGCCAGCTCGATCACCTCGACCTTGCCCTCGAGTTGGATGCGCAGCGCGACCGAATAGCTGTGCATCGCCGCCTTGGTCGCCGAATAGGTCGGCGCCTTGGGGAAGGGGACGAAGGCGAGTCCCGACGTCACATTGACGATCGCGCTGTCCGCTTGCGCCGCGAGATGGTCGACGAGCGCGTCGGTCAGCCGGATCGGGCCGAGGATGTTGGTGACGACGGTGGTTTCGGCGTGCGACAGGTCGCGCTTCGCACTCGCATCCTCGGCGCTCATGATCCCGGCATTGTTGACGAGGATGTTGAGATCGGGATGCTTCGCGACAATTTCCTTCGCGAAGGCCGCGATGGCGTCGGCGTCGGTGACGTCGAGCGCCATCGCCGTCATGTTCGGCCGTCCGGCGATCGCCGCGTCGAGCTTGGCGGCGTTGCGGCCGGTGACGATGACCTTGTTGCCCGCGTCGTGCCAGCGCTGCGCGAGCGCAACCCCGATGCCCGAGCCGCCGCCGGTGACGAGGATGGTGTTGTCGCTGGTCTTCATGGCGCTTCTCCTTTGGGGATGGTGAGGAGGCCTAAATATTCCTATACTCTCCGGAAGAAAGAAGGCACCCGAAAGTGCCATAGTTACCCAAAAGAGAGAATTGGATTTTCCGCCATGCCCGCGCCCGAAAAAATTTCATACAATCCGCATGCGCCGGTCGATCCGCGCGTCGAGACGCTCGTCAACGAACTCATCGGCCGGGTCGCCGACAAATGGACGCTCCTCGTCCTGGAGGAGCTGGAGGATCATGGCACCTGCCGCTTCACCGAATTGTCGCGGCTCGTTCCCGGGATCAGCCAGAAGATGCTGACGCAGACCTTGCGCGCGATGGAGCGCGATGGCCTCGTCGTGCGGACGGTGCATCCGGTCGTCCCGCCGAAGGTCGAATATTGCCTGACCGATCTCGGCCATAGTCTGGGCGAAGCCTTTTGCGGCGTTTGGGTCTGGGCCGAAACCAATCTCGACCGGATCGAAAAGGCGCGGTCGGCCTTTGACGCGCGGGGATAAGGACGGCCTCGCGCTTACCGTTTGCGCCCGAATTGCCCCGGCGGGCCGCTGGTCAGGCCGGGACGCCAGGTGTCGATGCGCGGCGGGGGGATGATCTGGAAATCGGCCATGCTGTCGGCGGCGACGATCTGCTCCTTGTGCGCGGCGCGCAGGCGCATCGTTTCGATCTCGCGGTCGGTCTGGATGCCGAAGCGCGTGCCCGCGACCCAGCGCACCGTCCCCAGCATCGGTTCGTGGCCGGGCATGAACACCGTCATGCGTTCGCCGATCTGAAGCGCCTGCGGGGCCTGGCCGCCGATGCCGGTCAACGAGACGTTGCGCAGCGTGACGTCGAACCGGCCGAGCCGCTGGCAGGCGAGCGCCGCCTTGACCAGCCGCGACTGCCGCGGCTGGCGCTTTTCCTCCGGAAGCGATGAGGCAGGGAAGGCCTCGGGATTCGACATGCGCGACTCGGTATTTGCCGCCCGATTCCCACCTCGGACGGTTATCCTTTTGGTCCCGAACGCCACTCCTAAACAGGGAAGGTAAATTTCGTATATCCTGTTTGATAATTATGCGGAATTATTTGGCCGCCGGTTCGCCTCAATAAGCGAGCGCGCATCCGTCGGCGCGCATTTCGCTCGCCGCCGCATAGACGCGGGTGTCGCCGTCCATGCGATGTTCGACGCACTGATAGCGCCCGAAACCGCCGTCGGATTCGCCGAGCGTCCAGCCGATCTCGGCGAGCCGCCGCCGGGTCGCCTCGGGCACGCCGCTTTCGAGCCGCAACATGCCGTTCGGGCCGAGATCCGGCGAATCCTCGCCCATCGTTTCGGACGATCCCTCATGGTGCCAGCGCGGCGAGTCGCCGGCGGACTGGATCTCGAGCCCGTAATCGACGCGGTTGATGATGATCTGCGCCTGCCCCTGCGGCTGCATGTCGCCGCCCATCACGCCGAAGCTCATCCACGGCACCTCGCCCCGCGCCGCGAAGCCCGGGATGATCGTCTGGAACGGCCGCTTGCCGGGCGCATAGATGTTCGGATGCCCGTCCTGCAGACTGAACAATTGCCCGCGATCCTGGAACATGAAGCCGAGGCCATCGGCGACCAGCCCCGACCCCATGCCGCGGAAGTTCGACTGGATCATCGACACCATCATCCCGTCCTTGTCGGCGCAGCTGAAATAGGTGGTGTCGCCGTGGCTCGGCGCCTGCCCCGGGTGGACAGGGGTGAGCAGGCGGTCGGGGCGGATCAGCTTGGCGCGCTCGGCCGCATAGTCCTTCGAGATCAGCCATTCGACCGGCACATTCGAAAAATGCGGATCGGCATAATATCGCGCGCGATCCTCATAGGCGAGGCGCTTCGCCTCGGCCTGCAGATGGATCGACAGCGCCGACTGGAAGCCCGCGCCTTTCAGGTCGAAATACTCGAGAATGTTGAGCATCTGCAACGTCGCGATGCCCTGCGTGTTCGCGCCGAGCGCATAGACGTCGGTGCCGCGATAATCCGTCTTGTGCGGCTCGATCCATTCGGACTTGTGCGCGGCGAGATCCTCGTAGCGCAGCCAGCCGCCGATCCGCTTGAAATAGGCGTCGATCGTGCGCGCGATTTCGCCTTCGTAAAAGGCGTCGCGCCCGCCTTCGGCGATCAGGCGGAAGGTGCGCGCGAGATTGGGGTTGCGGAAAACCTGCCCGGCCGCCGGTCCCTTGCCGTCGTTCAGCCCATAGGTGCGGATCGCATTGTCGGTTTCCTCTATCCCGCGGCCAGGCTGGCGGAAACCGGCGAGGCTGCGGCGGATATAATAAGCGATCATGTCGGGCACCGGCGCGCCCGCCTCGGCATGGGCGATGACCGGCTCGAACAGATCTTTCCACGGGAGCTTGCCGTAACGCTGGTGCATCGTCCACCAGCCATCGACGGTGCCCGGCACCGACACGCTGATCGCGCCATAGGCGGGCAAGGTGCCGCCCTTGGCGCGGCTGCGCACCGTCGCGAGGTCGAGCCCGCGCGGGCTCTTGCCCGATCCCGCGAGGCCCGCGAGCTTCTTCGTCTTCGGGTCCCAGATCATCGCATAGACGTCGCCGCCGATGCCGTTCGCGGTCGGTTCGAGCAGGCCGAGGCACGCGTTGATCGCGATCGCGGCGTCGACCGCCGACCCGCCGCGCTTCAAAATGTCGATCCCCGCCTGCGTCGCGAGCGGATGCGCGGTTCCCGCCGCGCCGCTGAGACCATAAGCCGCGGTGCGCGACGCGAAGCTCGCGCCGACGACCCTGTCGCCGCCATGAACGTCGGGCCGCACGAAGCGGTCGGCGCCTTCTTCCCAGACCGGCGGCGTCGAAGCGTCCGCCTTGGGCGCGGCGGGCGCGGCTTTGGGCTTCGTGCTTTCTGCGCGGCCCGCGGTTGGCAACAGCGCGGCGGCGGGGACGGCGGCGAGGAGTGTACGGCGACGCATGGGTTTCGGATCCCCCTGAGGAAAAGTCCGATTTTGCGGGATATACCCGCGATGGCAAGGCCGGAATCACTATCCGATACGGTAAAGCGGGCGTCGGGCGTAACAAAAGGCCCGCCGCGTGCGGAGCACGGGCGGGCCGAAAGGCGATAGGTTCGGAGCTTAGCGCAGGCCCGAAAAGTCGATGTCGCGGATGCGGCCGTAGCGGACGTCGCAGCTGAACTTGCCGCGATCATAATAGCCGCCGCGACCCCAGCGGCCGCCGTAGCCGTCGCGCACGACGACGCGGCCCTTGACGCGATAGCCGTCGCGCTTGCGGTCGATATCGGTCACCTCGGTGACGTCGGTGCGGCCATAGCGGCGGCTGCCGCGTTCGACGGCGTTCACGCACTGGCGGATCGCGCTGCGGCTGTTGCCATAGCGGTTGTAATCATAGCTATAGCCATAACGCGGATCGTCATAGCGATAGCGATCGTCATAACGGTCGTAGCGATCATAGCGGTCGTTGTCGCCGCTCGACAGGATCGCCGCGAGGCCGCCGAGGACGACGGCGCCGGCGATGATTTCGCCCGCGCTGATCCCGTCGCGGTCATAGCGGTCGCGCGCGGCGGCGGGGGCGGCGCTCATCAGCATCGCGCCGGCGGTGGCCGCACCAATTGCGGCCCGGGTCAGGTTGGTCTTGATAGCCATGGTTCGGTCTCCTCAAAAGCGCAGGCGGCAGGAGCAGCCTGTTAACGATGGTTTAGAGGAACGCCCGTGACACGGTGCTGAACCCGGCGCTTATCTGGCGTTCAGCCTTGGTTTTGCTGGCGTTCATCTGGCGAGCCTTTGCGCGGAGGCGACAAAGCGAGGGTGTGAAAAGGAAAGGCCCGCCATCCGGTGGATGACGGGCCTCGAGACCAGATAATAGGTGACCAGACCTATCTCATGACACTTCAGCAGACGCAGCGCGGTACCGGCTTGCGTTTCGGTTTCCACTTCTTCTTGGCGACATGGCGTTTCCGCACCGGCACATTTTCATAATAGGTGCGCGTTGAGGTCTCGACCGTCTCGGTCACGACGGGTGCGCCGTTGATGATCGTCGTCACGACGACGCCGGGCGTATAATAGCCGTAGCCATAACCATAGCCGCCATGGCGATAGGTCGTCGAAGTGCCGCCCGGGTAATAACCGCCTTGATAATATCCGCCCTGATAGCGGGCGCCGCGGCTCGACCACCATTGCTCGCATTTCTTCTTGTCCGCGGCGCTGCCGATCGCCGAGCCGGCCAGCGCGCCGACCCCGGCGCCGATCAGCGTGCCGGCGGTACGGTCGCCGCGGCCGGCAATGCGGTTGCCGGCGACGCCCCCCACGAGCCCGCCGACAACCGCGCCGCCGACTGTGCCCCCTCGGCCACAGCGGCGTTCCATCTCTGCCTCATAATGCGGGTCGTAGCCGCCGCCATAATAGGGATCATAGGCGGGCGGCGGGGGATAGCCCGCGCCACGGCCCTCGACCGTGCCTTCGTAGCGGCCCTCGTAACGGCGGCCGTCGGGCGCTTCATAGGTGCCGTCCCATGTGCCGGTCCAGCGCCCCTCGGCGTCATAGGTGCCATCGACGGTGCGATAGTCGACCTCGCTCGGCACGCGGTCGGGATAGCCGGTGTAGACGCGCGTATCGGGATCGGCGGGGACGCCATAATCGAGCGCCGGCTGCTCGGCGCGCGCATGGCCCGCCAGCAACAACGACCCCGCGGCCAACCCCAACAACACGAACGTGCGCATGACTTGCTCCCTGTTCCCTCGGCCGAACCGATTGGTTAACAATTTGTTAGCAAATTTAGCGCCTGTTCGCGATTCCGTTAACCTTGAAGAATTCGTCCCGTTTTGGGTCAGGGTTGGAGGATCTGCGGGGCGGGTTTCGGCCGATTGCGGCCGTTGATCTCCCCTCCCGCTTGCGGGAGGGGTTGGGGGTGGGCAGCGACGCCGCGATTGCCCACCCCGCTGCAACTAGCGAACAAGTTCGCAAGTTTCGCTGCCCCTCCCGCCTGCGGGAGGGGAAACCAGTTCAACAGCTCAACGTCCGCTCACCACCCCGAAACGGCCGCGCGCGATTGCTGCGCGGTCTTTCCGCCGATGGCGACTTTTCAGGACGCAAGCGCCGCCGCGATACGCGCCACCAGCGCCTCGGCGCCGGCCTGATCGGCGGCGGTGAAGCGCGCGGGGTTCGGGCTGTCGAGATCGAGCACGCCGACCAGCCGGTCGTCGGCGATCACCGGAACGACGAGTTCGCTGCGGCTCTCGGCGTCGCACGCGATATGGCCGGGAAAGGCGAGGACGTCGTCGACGCGCTGCGTGGCGCGCAGCCGCGCGGCGGCACCGCACACCCCCTTGTCGAGCGCGATGCGGATGCACGCGGCCTTGCCCTGGAAGGGGCCGAGCACGAGCTCGCTCCCGTCGAAGCGGTAGAAGCCCGCCCAGTTCAAATCGGGGATCGCCTGCCAGATCAGCGCCGCGACATTCGCCATATTGGCGATGCCGTCGCGCTCGCCCGCGACGAGCGCCGCGGCCGCGTCGCCCGCCTCGGCCCACAATTCGACCGGATCGGTGGCCGAGAAGGAGAGGGCATAGCTCATTGTTCGACCGCGAGCCCGGTCCACTTCGCCGCAAAGGCATATTTGTCGGCGGCTTCGGCGATGATCTTGTCGGTCGGCTTGCCGCTGCCGTGGCCGGCGCGGGTTTCGACGCGGATCAGGTGCGGCTTGTCGCCCGCCTTCGCGTGCTGGAGCGCCGCCGTATATTTGAAGCTGTGTCCCGGCACGACGCGGTCGTCGGTGTCGGCGGTGGTCACCAGCACCGCCGGATAGGAAACGCCGTCGCGGATATTGTGATAGGGCGAGTAAGCGAGCAGATTTTTGAAATCGCCTTCCTTCGACGGATAGCCATAATCGTCGACCCAATAGCGCCCCGCGGTGAAGCGGTCGAAGCGCAGCATGTCCATCACGCCGACCGCGGGCAGCGCCGCGGCGAACAGGTCGGGGCGCTGGTTGGTCACCGCACCGACGAGCAGGCCGCCGTTCGACCCGCCCTCGATCGCGATCTGGTCCTTGCCCGCTATGCCTTCGGCGATCAGATATTCGCCCGCGGCGATGAAATCGTCGAAGACATTCTGCTTCTTGTCGAGCCGGCCGGCGTCGTGCCACGCCTTGCCATATTCGCCGCCGCCGCGCAGGTTGGCGATCGCGAGCACCCCGCCCTTGTCGACCCAGGCGAGCCGCGTCGGGGAGAAGGCGGGGGTCATCGACACGTTGAAGCCGCCATAGCCATAGAGCAGCGTCGGCGATCCCTTGCTGCGGTCGAGACCCTTTTTCATCACCACGAACATCGGCACTTCGGTGCCGTCCTTCGACTTATAGAAACGCTGCTCGACGCTGAAATCGGCGGGCTGGAAGGTCAGCTTGGGCTCGGCGAAAATCTCACTTTTCCCGGTCTGCGTGTCGAAGCGATAGATCGTCGTCGGACGCGCATAGCTCGAAAAGGCATAGAAGGTTTCGGGATCGCTCGACTTGCCGCCGAAGCCCGACGCCGAACCGATGTCGGCGAGATGGATGTTGGCGATCGGCTTGCCGTCGAGCGCGACCATCCGCGCCTCCGACTTCGCATCGCCGAGGTAGGAGAGGATGATGCGATTGCCGACGCGCGACGCGCCGACCAGCGTCGCCTCATTCTCGCCGACGATTTGCGTCAGTTCGCCCGGCTTCTTGATGTCGAACGAGACGATCCGCCCCCGCGGCGCGTCCTTGTTGGTCAGGAAGGTGAAGCGCGTGCCCGCGTTGGTCACATATTCCCAATTGTTCGCATAATCGTCGACCAGCACGATCGGCTTCGCGCCCGGCTTGCCGAGCGGATGGAGCGTCAGACCATAGCGTTCGTCGGTCCCTTCGGACGACACGACGAGCAGATATTTGCCGTCGTCGGTGACGACCGCGCTGTTGTTGAGCTTGGGCTTGTCGGGGGTCGCGTGGATCAGCACGTCTTCGCTCTGCGGCGTGCCGAGCTTGTGGAAATAGACGCTGTGATTCTCGTTGAGCGACTGAAAGGCCTCGCCCGCTTCGGGTTCGGGAAAGCGCGAATAATAAAAGCCGCTGCCGTCCTTGGCCCAATCGAGCGCGGAGAACTTCACCCAGCGCACCTCGTCGGCCAGATCCTGTCCGGTCGCGACATCCTTGACGCGCACGATGCGCCAGTCGGTGCCGCCGTCCTGCACCGAATAGAGGAGATGCTTGCCGTCCTCCGACGGCTCCCATTCGGCGAGCGCGGTCGCGCCGTCCTTGGCCCACAAATTGGGATCGATCAGCACGCGGCCTTCGCCCTTCAGCCCTTCGCGGACATAGAGCACCGACTGCGGCTGCAGCCCGTCGTTGCGGCTGTAGAAATAGCGCGTTCCCGCCTTGGTCGGCAGGCCGAAGCGTTCATAGTTGTAAAGCTCGGTCATCCGCGCCTTGAACGCGTCGCGGCCGGGCAGCGTGTCGAGATAGGCGTCGGTCACCTCGTTCTGCGCCGCGACCCAGTCGGCGACCTTCGGATTGACGCGCACATCGTCCTCGAGCCAGCGATAGGGATCGGCGACGTCGACGCCGAACTGCGGGTCGACCGTGTCGCCGCGCGCGGTGTCGGGATAGACGAGCGCCGGGGCGGGGGCCGCCGCCTCGGCCGCCCCCTCCGCCGCTTGGCTCGCCGCCGGCGTCATCGCGAGGGCAACCAGCGCGAGCGGCGCGGACAGGCTTTTACGGGGCATGGCAAGGCGATCCTCATTGGTTCGGGAAATTATCGTGCGCCTGTATGTAAGGATCGGCAAGGGGCGGGCAAGGGGATTTGATCGCCCGCGGCATGTCTTGTCCGGGCAGCACGCCGGGGCGGCGATCGTGCCCGGACCGCCGCCCCGGCTATCGGGCCCTGCAACACGGACCCGGATATTATTTGCGGATCGAACTCACCTGGATGTTCTGGTCGCGCGACGCGCTGGCGATTGCCAGATCGGCCTGCGCCGAGGCGACGCGGCGGGTGTCGCGGCGGCATTGCCGCACGTCATTCTTTCCTTCGAGGTCATAATCGGGCGCGGTTCCGCAAACCGCGACGACGGCGCGCCAGATCCGGCGGTCGAGCGTCCTGGCGCCGGCCTCGGTCCGGAGGTCGAGGTCGCGATGTGCGACGGCGACGCTGGGGTTCGCGGGGACGGTTTGCGCCAATACGGGCTGGCCGGTCGGTACGGCAGCAAGGGCGGCGAGGATCAGAAGCTTTTGCATCTTATATCTCCATCGTCCGGCTCGGGGAGGAGGGGAGGAAGCCGGTCAGATGAAAATAGGCGATCGTCCGGCGCGGCAGGAGCAACGATGTTGCGCGGGCATTCTGCAAAATTGCAGAATGAGGCCGGGGCGATTATGGCGCACAAGGCGTCATGTACGATTGGAACGATCTCAAGGCCTTTCTGGCGGTGGCGGAAACGGGCAGCACCCTGTCCGCCGCGCAGGCGCTGCGCGTCAGCCAGACGACCGTGGCCCGGCGCATCGCCGCGCTGGAAGCGGCGACTAGGCTCAACCTGTTCGAGCGGCGGCAGGCGGGCTATGCGCTGACTCCGGTCGGTGAAGCGATGCTGGCGAGCGCGATGGCCGTGCGCGACGCCGCCAACCGCTTCGGCGAGGCGGCGGGCGCGCGATCACGCGACGCGGGCGGAACGGTCAGCCTGACGACGATGGAAATCTTTGCGGTGACGATCCTGCCGCCGATCCTTCGCGACCTGCGCGCCGCGCATCCCGCCATCCATATTCATCTCGACACGTCGGACGAACCGCGCGACCTTGCCGCCGGCGCGGCCGACATCGCGATCCGCAGCAGCAAACAGCCGAGTGGCGGCGGTCTCGTCGGGCGGCGCATCGCGGACAATCCGTGGACGGTCTATTGCAGTCGCGACTATGCCGACCGCCACGGCATTCCGCACACGCGCGACGAACTGGCCGGCCATCCCTTCATCGGCGGCGGCGGCGGCGTGTGGGAGCCCTATCAGGCCTGGCTGCGCCAATATGGGCTCGAGGATTCGGTGGTGATGCGATACGACACGGCATCGGGCCTGCTCGCCGGCGTGCGGGCGGGCATGGGCCTCACCGTCCTGCCGGCCTTCCTCGCCGATCGCGAAGCCGACCTGATCCGCTGCCTCCCGCCGAAAAGCGAGGATACCACGGGGCTGTGGCTGCTGACGCACGAACGGCTGCGCCATGTCCCGCGAGTGCGGACGGTGCTCGACTTTCTGGCGGCTGAGTTGGCGAAACTGGGGCGAGGCTAGGCGACAGGCCAATGTCTATTGAATCGTCATCCCGGCGGAGGCCGGGATCTCGCCGGCGCGTCAGGGCGAGACGATGAGATCCCGGCCTCCGCCGGGATGACCGAATAAGGAAGGTCGTGTTTCAGCCTAAGCCGATCGCGCGCCAAGCGCGGTTCGCCAGCCTCAGCGCAGCTTCGCACACCCCAGCGCCGCCGCGTCGATCGCCGTCGCCGCTCCGCGCAATCGATAGGTGTCGGCGATCGCGCGGCCGTCGGGCGTGCCGCTCTCGACGCTCATGCTCGGCGCCGACCGCATCGCGGCGACGATCGCGGCGTCCATGCGCGCGTCGCTCGCCCAGCCGTGCGCGCCGTTGCCGGTCAGGATGAAGCGCCGGCTGCCGATCGTCAGCCGCAACTCGCGGTCGGGCGCGCGCGCTTTCGACAGGCGGACATAGAATTGGCCGCGGATGCGCGACTTCGGCCAATAACCGACGCTGGCATAGGCTTTCACGCGCGGCGTGCCGATCGTCGCGGCGGGCGCGGCGAGGGCGTAGCAACGCGGGGTGGCGGGATCGCGGAACGCCCCCCAGCCGTCGAAAATGCCCAGCGCGACGGGCGATGCGGCGAGCGCCGCGGCGGGCGCCGCGACCGCAATCAGGAAAAGGAAGCCCCGCCGACGCATCGCGTCTCGTTCGCGCGATTGCCGCCGCTTTGCAAGCATGGCTTGCACCCCGCGATGCGTGCGTTAAGGAAGGTGGACATTTTCAGGGGCCAGAATCGGGGCGCGAATCGCCCGCGACGCTCTGTCCCCAGGGACTTCTCCCGCGAAACATACAGGATGGCGGATTAAGAATGAAAGCGACGATCGAACGCGCAGTCTTGTTGAAGAGCCTCGGCCATGTCCAGTCGGTGGTCGAACGGCGCAATACGATCCCGATCCTTTCGAACGTCCTGATCGAAGCCGATGCGTCGGGCCAATTGAAACTGATGGCGACCGACCTCGACCTGCAGGTCGTCGAAACGATCGCGGCGAAGGTGGAAACGCCGGGCACGACCACCGTGTCGGCGCACACCTTGTTCGAGATCGCGCGCAAACTGCCCGAGGGCGCCGAGGTCAGCCTGTCGGCCGCCGAGGGCAAGATGCAGGTCAAGGCCGGCCGTTCGAACTTCAACCTGCCGACGCTGCCGCGCGACGACTTTCCGGTGATCGCCGAGGGCGACCTGCCGACCAATTTCGAGCTGCCCGTCGCCGAGCTGATCCAGATCATCGACAAGACGCGCTTCGCGATCTCGACCGAGGAAACGCGCTATTATCTGAACGGCATCTTCTTCCACGTCGCCGAGGATGCGACGGGTCCGGTGCTGAAGGCGGCGGCGACCGACGGCCACCGCCTCGCGCGCTACACCGTCACGCGCCCCGACGGCGCGGCGTCGATGCCCGACGTCATCGTGCCGCGCAAATGCGTCGGCGAGATCCGCAAGCTGCTCGACGAGGCCGAGGGCAATGTCGAAATCAGCCTGTCGGCCAGCAAGATCCGCTTCCAGCTCGGCCATGCGGTGCTGACCTCGAAGCTGATCGACGGCACCTTCCCCGATTACAGCCGCGTCATCCCGACCGCGAACGACAAACTGCTCAAGGTCGATCCGAAGAGTCTGTTCCAGGGCGTCGACCGCGTGTCGACGATCGCGAGCGAAAAGACGCGCGCGGTCAAGGTCGGGCTCGACAAGGATCGCATCACGCTGAGCGTGACCAGCCCCGAGAATGGCACCGCGGCCGAAGAACTCGCGGCGGGTTATGACAGCGATGCGATGGAGATCGGCTTCAACGCGCGCTACCTCAGCGACATTTTGGGGCAGGTCGATGGCGACAATGTCGAGCTGCATTTGGCGGACGCCAACGCCCCGACCTTGATCCGCGAAAGCGAGAAGAGTCCGGCGCTGTACGTGCTGATGCCGATGCGGGTATAGTCTGGCGTCGCCCCCGCGAAGGCGGGGGCCGCTGGAGAGGTAACGCAAGGCCGATAGCGGCCCCCGCCTGCGCGGGGGCGACGATCTTCTCCTGCTCCGCTTTCCTTTTTTCTTTATCCCGCCTTCGCGACCCGCCAGATCACACCGCCGGTGTCGTCGGCGACGAGCGCGCTGCCATCCTTTGCGACCTTGACGTCGGCGGGTCGGCCACGGGTGGTCTCGCCGTCCTTGCCGAGGAACTGGTCGAGCAGGGTGATCGGCAGGGCGTTGACCGGTTTGCCGTTCGCACCGAACTTGACGAACACCACGTCATAGCCCGTGACGGGCTCGCGGTTCCACGACCCGTGGCGGGCGATCAGCGCGCCGCCCGCCCAGCGTTCGCCGAGGTCGAGGCCGTCGGTGAAGGTGAAACCGAGCGGCGCGGTGTGGGCGCCGAGGCCATATTCGGGGCGCTTGACATATTGGCGGCGATCCTCGGCCTCGGGCTCGACGCGCGGGTCGATGAAGCCGCCCCAATAATACCAGGGCCAGCCATAGAAATCGCCCTCGTCGAGGTCGGTCAGATAGTCGGGGACGAGGTCGCTGCCGAGCATGTCGCGTTCGTTGACGACCGTCCACAGTCGGTCGGAGCCGGGATAGAAGGCGAGGCCGACGGGGTTGCGGATGCCCGCGGCGAAGGTGCGCATATATTTGTTCTCGGGCCGCACCTCGAGCACGCTCGCGCGGCGGAACTCGCGGTTCATCCCCGCCTCGCCGATGTTCGAATCGGCGCCGACCCCGATATAGAGCCAGCCGTTGGGCGCAGCGACGAGGCTCTTGGTCCAGTGGCGGTTGGTGCCCTTCGCGGGCAGATCGACGACCTTCACCGGTTTGCCGCTCATCTTGGTCTCACCCTCGACATAGGGAAAGGCGAGCAGCGCGTCGGTGTTGGCGACATAGAGCGTGCCCTCGACCAGCGCCATGCCATAGGGCGAGTTGAGGCCGGTGATATAGGCGGTCTTCACTTCGGCCTTGCCGTCGCCGTCGGCGTCGCGGAGCAGGGTGATGCGGTTCGCCGACGGCTTGCGGCCCGCGCCGCCCTTGCCCATCAGATTCTTCATCACCGCGCCCTGCACGCCGCCGTCCTTGCGCGGCGGGCTCTGCGATTCGGCGACGAGCACATCGCCGTTGGGCAGCACCAGAATCGTGCGCGGATGATCGAGACCCTCGGCAAAGCGTGCGACCGTCAGTCCTTGCGCGGCGCGCGGCGCCTGGCCCGCGGGCCAGCTCGTCGCCTCGGGCACGTTGATCGTCGGAAATGTCTCGGTGCGCTGCGAGGCCATCACCGGCACCCGGCCGCTGAGTTCGGCGGTCGAGAAGCGCGCCACGTCGGGCCGCGACATGACATAGAGCGTGATGCCGCCGGCGATCAGCAGCACGAGCAGGGCGAGGGCGGCATATTTCAGGATCTTGCGCATGGCCCTTGTCTACACGCGCAAATCGCGGCGGCAAAGGGGTCGCGCGCGCGGACGCAGGGTTAACCGGTGAGGCGCGGCGATTAACCTTACCCGTTCGTTCATCACGGTTGGGAACGGCGCGGTGAGACGCGGGGGCATAGGGAAGGGCTCCGAGTAATGGACCAGGAACCGATGCACCTGCCAGCCCCCTTTCTTGCCGATCGCGCCGCGGTCGAGGACGCCCATGCGCTGATCAGCCTGCATGGCGAGGAAGCCGGCTTCGCGGCCGCCGCGCGCGCCGAGCAATATCGCGTCCTCGGCAACCATCTCCATTTCGCGCGCTGGCGCCAGATCGAACGGCTGATCACCTATTTGTCGGTCGAGGACGTGCTCGACACGGTGCATTGATCGGTTTCGCCGGGCGACTATTTTCCTTCGTCATTCCCGCGAAGGCGGGAATCCAGCTTCTTCCTATCGTTCGCGACCTTCTTCGCGCCTTTGCGTCTTTGCGTGAGTCTTTGAAAATCTCACGCAAAGGCGCAAAGGCGCGAAGAGGGAACAAAGCTGGATTCCCGCCTTCGCGGGAATGACGGGCTTGGACTACAGACGCAAACCGGCCGTCTCGGGCAGCCCCGCCATGATGTTGAGGTTCTGGACGCAGGCGCCGCTCGCGCCCTTGCCCAGATTGTCGAGCCGCGCGACGAGGCGCGCCTGGCTGGCATCCGCATTGGCAAAGACGAACAATTCGATGCGGTCGTCGCCGGGGTCGGACGCGCGAAGCAGCATCTCGCCACTTTCGGGCGCTGCGCCCATGACGACGATCGGGCTGTCGCCATAGAAATCGGCGAGCGTGGCGCGCAACGCATCGGGGGATGCGGCCGCCGGCATCGCGTTCAGCGGCAAGGGCACCTCGACGACCATGCCGCGATGCGCCGGGATCACGGCGGGCGAGAAGAGCGGGCCGATCGAAAGGCCGCACCGCGCCTGCATTTCGGGGAGATGCTTGTGGCCGAGCGCCAGCGCATAGCCGCGCCATGCGATGTCGCGGTCCTGCTCGAACCGTTCGATCAAGGCCTTGCCGCCGCCCGAATAGCCGCTGACCGCGTGGCAGATATAGGGCCAGTCGGCGGGCAGCAGCCCCGCGCGCACCAGCGGCGCGACGAGCGCGATGAAGCCGGTCGAATAGCAGCCGGGGTTCGACACGCGCGCCGCGGCGGCCACGGCGTCATGGCCGCTGACTTCGGGGAAGCCATAGACCCAGCCCGGCGCGACGCGATGCGCGGTCGAGGCGTCGATGACGCGCGTGCGACCGCCCTCGATCATCGCCACCGCTTCGCGCGCCGCATCGTCGGGCAGGCAGAGGATGACGAAATCGGCGTCGTTCAGCGCCTCGCGCCGCGCCGCGACGTCCTTGCGGCGCGCCTCGTCCAGCGCGATCAGCGAAAATTCGCTCCGCCCGGCGAGGCGTTCGGCGATTTCGAGGCCCGTCGTTCCCGCCGCGCCGTCGATGAAAACCGTCTGTGTCATGATGATTATCGCAGTCTTTTATATCCGCTCACCGGCGGATCATGATCCTTTGCGGCCGAACGCGCGATGACGTCGGCCAGCGGCTCGGCCTTCACCGCCATCCATCGTCGGCTCGCGTGGATGATATTCTTGTCGTCGGCCATGATGCCGACATGGCCGGGAAAGAAGACCAGGTCGCCGCGCGCGAGCGCCGCCGGATCGACGTCCTTGTCGGGGCCGAGCGCGGCCAACTGAAGGTCGCTGTCGCGCGGCAGTTGCACCCCCGCCGCGCCCCAGACGAGCTGGACTAGGCCCGAGCAGTCGACGCCCTTCGCGGTGCGTCCGCCCCAAAGATAAGGGGTGCCGATCATCTGTTCGGCGAGTTCGGCGGGATCGCTGTCTTGCGTGCCCACTTCGGCGAGCGCGGCGAGCGGCAGATAGCCGTGCGAAGTCGCGAGCCATTCGCCCTCGACTTCGCCCATCACCAGCGCGCCGCGCGGCAGCACGGCGGGTCCGCCGCTCGCGGCGTCGGGCGCGCTGTGGAGCATCGCTTCGATCATTTCGACGCGGTGCGTCGGCGCGATCGGGGCCGCAAGAGCCTCGGCGGCGAGATAGCCGACATAATGGTCGGCGAGGCAATAACCCCACGCCCAGCCGCCGGTAAGGTCGAGCAGGGCAAAGCCTTCGCCGAACAGCAATTCGCTCGTCTGGTCGGCATCGACCGAGGGGGAGGCGCGCAGCGCCGCGGCGGGCAGGACGCCGCTGCGCATCATCGGCGCGGCATAATGCGGCGCGAAATGCGTACCGGCGACGGCAATATCGGCGAGGTCGGGACGGATCGCGACGACGCGCGGATCGAAGTCCTGCGACCTTCCGGTCAGACCGAACCGGTCACGGCCCGCGCCAGCGGCGCCGGGGCGTCCCATGCGCACGCGATTGGCCGCTGAATTTTCGCCGCTGTCTGCTGTCACTTGCCGTCCTGTTGAAACCCGGGGTCCGCCGGGCGCGGACAATCGCGCGCCATTAGACCAGCAGGACCGGCTTTATCAAGAATGTTCAGCCCTTCGCCCGCCGGTCGTAGCGCGTCTGGAGCATCGCCCACGCCGCGCGCAATCCCAGTGCCGCGCCGCCCTTTGGCCGGCCGGGCTTGGCCGAGGGACGCCAGGCGAAGGTGTCGAGATGCGCCCAGGCGGTGCCTTCGGGCACGAAGCGTTTCAGGAACAGCGCGGCGGTGATCGACCCTGCGAAGGGCGAACTGCCCGCATTGCCGAGGTCGGCGATGTCGGTTTCGAGCAGGTCGGCATAGGGATCCCACAATGGCATGCGCCACAAGGGATCGTCGCGCTCGATCCCGCCCGCGATCATCGCTTCGGCAAGCGCGTCGTCGTTGGCGAAGAGCGGCGGCAGGTCGGGGCCGAGCGCGACGCGCGCGGCGTGACGCTGACCGGCATGCGACAGCAGCTCGGCGTGCGCCTGTTCGAGCGCGACGCGCGCGGCGCCGGTCAGCGTCGCGAAATCGACGATGAGCTCGGGCTGGGCCTCGCCCGCCTTCGCCAGCGCATCGCCGAGTACGAGCCGTCCTTCGGCATCGGTGTTGCCGATCTCGACCGTCAAACCCTTACGGCTTTTCAGCACGTCGCCGGGACGGAAGGCGTCGGACGAGATCGCATTTTCGGCCGCTGCGACGAGGCAGTGGAGCCGCACCGGCAGCCCGCTCGCCATCACCAGTTCGGCGAGCGCGAGCACATGCGCCGCGCCGCCCATATCCTTCTTCATCAGCCGCATCCCCGCTGCGGGCTTGATGTCGAGCCCGCCGCTGTCGAAGCTGATCCCCTTGCCGACGAGCGCGACGCGCGGATGATCCTCCTTGCCCCACTCGATCTCGATCAGCCGCGGCGCGTGATGCTTCGCCGCGGCGCGGCCGACCGCGTGGATCATCGGATAGCCTTGTTCGAGCGCCTCGCCCTTGGTGACGGTCAGTTTGCCGCCATGCGCCTTGGCGATGCGTTCGGCCGCCTTCTCGATCGCGGCGGGCCCCATGTCGGCGGCGGGCGTGTTGACGAGGTCGCGGACGAGCGCGACCGCGCGCATTTCGGCAACGATGGGCGCGATCGTGCCGACGTCGGTGGTCAGCAGGACGCGCGGTCCTTTGGCGGGCGCCTTCGATTTATAGGCGTCGAAGCGATATTGCGCGCTCATCCAGCCGAACAGCGCCTTGCCGGGCTGCTGGCCTTCGAGCCGGTAGCGGCCTTCGGGCAGGATCTGGCCCAGCTTGGCGAGGCACCAGGCCGACAGGCTCGCGACATCGGCGACGGTGGTGACGACCGCCCATTTTTCGGGATCGTCGCCCGGCAGGATCGCATGGACGAACGCATCGGGCTTGAAGCCGACCGCCGCCAGATGGGCGCGTTCGCGCGCGCTGCGGCCCTTCAGCCACTCGTCATAAGTCTTTTTGTCGACGAGATGGATGGGGCGGGCATCCTGTCCCTTGTCGGGCTGGATCATGTCGGAATAGTCGGTCATACGAGCCGTGCTAGGCCGGTCGGGAAACTTTGTCGATTCCCGGCGTTATGTCGGCATGATGACTGAAAAGGCCTGGCGAAACGCCATCCCGATCCTTGCCGGCGCGCTGTTGCTGGCGGGCTGTTCCGAAGACGCGCCGACCAAGGCGGAGAAAGTGGCCGCGGCGTCGGTGCCCGGCGCGCCGCCGCAGGGCGCCGTCGACGAGGCCGCAAAGCAGGCGCCCGCTTCGAACGTCAGCGAAGACAATGAGCTGATCGAATTCGCCTATGCCTATCCGGCGGACGCCGCGCAAATTCCCGAACTGGCGAAATTGCTCGACGAAGATCGGGCGACGAAACGCGAGGCGCTCGTCACCGCGGCCGGACGCGACAAGGCGGCGGCGGAGAAAGAGGGTTTCCCCTATCGCAAACATAGCCATCTCCAGACCTGGAAGCGCGTCACCAGCACCCCGCGTTTCCTGAGCCTGTCGGCGGAGATCGGAACCTATTCGGGCGGCGCGCACGGCATGCAGAGTTTCGATACGCTGATCTGGGATCGCAACCGGCGCGAGCGGATGAAGCCGCTCGACCTGTTCAAGAGCAGCGCGGCGTTCGACGCGGCGGTCCGCGAACCCTTTTGCGCTGCGATCGAGCGCGCGAAGGCGGCGAGAGGGATCGCGATTGACGAAGCGCCCGATGGCGTCTTCGCCAAATGCCCGCCTGCGTCGGCGCAGACCGTGTGGCTCGGCTCGTCGGACGGGCGTTATCTCGACCGCCTGACGATCGCGATCGCGCCCTATGAGATCGGCCCCTATGCCGAGGGAAGCTGGAAGATCAACGTCCCGATGACCGGCGCGCTCGTCAAGGTCGTGAAAGACGAGTTCGCGCGCGACTTTCTCCCCATCAACTGAACAAGGACAAGCGATGGCGAAGCGGCCCAAAGCCGGCAAGGTCGGCGAAAGCGCGAAGGAAAAGAAGGGCAAGCGGAGCGCGGCGGCCAAGCTGCGCCGCGAAGTCGGGAGCGGCAAGACGATAGCCCAGCCGCCGTCGGACCGCGAATCCGACCTCGACCGCGCCCCGAAATGGCAGCCGCGCTACCCGGGGTCGGGGCGGCTCGACGGCAAGGTGGCGATCGTCACCGGCGGCGACAGCGGCATCGGCCGCGCGGTCTGCGCGCTCTTCGCGCGCGAGGGCGCCGACATCGCGGTCGTCTATCTCGAGAACCGAGCCGACGCGGTCGAAACCGCCGCAATCGTTGAGGCCGAAGGGCGGCGGGCGATTGCGATCAAGGCCGATGTCGGCAAGCCGAAGGCGGGCGAAAAGATCGTCGCGCAGACGGTCGAGAAGCTCGGTCGCCTCGACATTCTCATCAACAATGCCGGCGAGCAGCATCCGGCGGCGGATATCCGCGACATCGGCGAGGACCAACTGCAGCGGACCTTCGCGACCAATATCTTCGGCATGTTCTATCTGGTTCAGGCTGCGCTGCCGCACCTCAAAAAAGGAGCCGCGATCGTCAATTGCACCAGCGTGACCATGTATCAGGGGTCGAAGGGCCTGCTCGATTACAGCGCCACCAAGGGCGCGATCACCGCCTTCACCCGTTCCTTGAGCGAAAATCTGGTCGAGAAGGGCATTCGCGTGAACGGCGTCGCGCCCGGCCCGATCTGGACCCCGCTCAACCCGCGCGGCGGTGCGCCCGCCGAAAAGGTCGCCACGTTCGGTGAAAGCACGCCGATGAAACGGCCCGGCGAACCCAATGAGGTCGCGCCCTGCTTTCTGTTCCTCGCGTGCGACGACAGCAGCTATATGTCGGGTCAGGTGCTGCATCCCAACGGCGGCACAATCGTTAATGGCTAGCGGGGCGGGCAAGGAGAGAGACCATGCCAGCCAAATCGAAAGCCCAGCAGAAAGCCGCCGGCGCCGCGCTCAGCGCCAAGCGCGGCGACACGCCCAAGTCGAAACTGAAAGGCGCGTCGAAACAGATGGTCGACAGCATGACCGAAAAACAGCTCGAGGATTTCGCCAAGGGCTCGACCAAGGGCAAGCCCGAGCACGCGGATTGACAAAGCGGGGCCGCCGATTTCCACGTCGCTCCCGCGAAGGCGGGGGCCGCTATCGGCCTTGCGCTATCTCTCCAGCGGCCCCCGCCTTCGCGGGGGCGACGTGCTTTATTCCGCCGCTTCGAGTTCCGCGGGCGCTGCCGCTACGGTCGCGTCCGCGTTGCTGAACGTCAGCACGCCGTCGGCAATCGCCCCGGTGCGCATGTCGACGCGGTCCTGCACATAATTCTGGCTGAGCCGCCATGGCAGCGACGCCGTGCTCTTGGGCATGATGTGCAGCGACCGCTGGATATAGCCTGACGAGAAGTCGAAGACATTTTCCTCTTCGAGGCTCGCCGGATCGGCGAGCGCCGGGGTCGCGACCGTCGTTCCCGTATCGCGCATATGATTGAGCACGCGGCAGACATATTCGGACACGATATCGGCGCGCAGCGTCCAGCTCGCGTTGAGATATCCGAACACCGCCGAGAAATTCGGGACGTTCGAGAACATGCACGCCTTGTAATAATAATGATCGTGCCAGTTGACGGGCTCGCCGTCGACACGCACCGGAATCTTGCCTGCGACCGCGAGCTTCAGCCCCGTCGCGGTGATGATGATGTCGGCGTCGAGATGTTTGCCCGACTTGAGCTGGATGCCCGTGCTGTCGAACTTCTCGATATGATCGGTGACGACCGATGCCTCGCCTGCCTTCATCGCTTCGAAGAAATCGGCGTCGGGAACGAGGCACAGCCGCTGCTCCCACGGATTGTAGGGCGGGGTGAAGGCTTCGGCGTCATAATGGTCGCCAAGGCTTTCCTTCAGCTTCTTGGTCAGGAACTCCTTGACCTTCTCGGGCTTCTCGCGCGCGCGGCGGAAGGCGATGTCCTGCAACCGGACATTCTTGAAGCGCGTGATTTTGTAGGCGAGCTCTTCGGGCAGGAATTTGCGCAGGAAATTGGCGAAGCCGTCCTTGGCCGGGCGGATGAAATACCAGGTCGGGGTGCGCTGGAGCATCGTGACGTGCGCCGCTCCCTTCATCGACGGCACGATGGTGACCGCGGTCGCGCCCGATCCGATCACGACGACCTTCTTGCCCTGGTAATCGAGGTCCTTGGGCCAGAATTGCGGGTGGATGATCTGCCCCTGGAAATCCTCGCGCCCCGCGAACCCGGCATCGAAGGGCTCGTCATAATCATAATAGCCCGAGCCGAGGTAGAGCCAGCGCGCGGTGGTCGTCGAAGTCGCACCCTTGCTGTCCTCCATCGTCACCGTCCAGCGCGCCGCAGCACTGTCCCAGTCGGCGCCGACGACCTTGCGGTCGAAGCGGATACGCTCGCGGATATGGCGCTCGTCGACGATGCGGTTCAGATATTCGAGGATCGCCGGGCCGTCGGCGATCGATTTCTCGTGCTTCCAGGGTTCGAAGATGAAGCCGAGCGTGTGCATGTCGCTGTCCGAACGGATGCCGGGGTAGCGGAACAGGTCCCAGGTGCCGCCAAGCTGCTCGCGGCGCTCGACCAGCGCGAAGCTGCGGTCGGGGCAATTCATCTGGAGATGCACGGCCATGCCGATGCCCGAAATGCCGGCGCCGACGATCAGCACGTCCTGATCGACCGGTGCAGCCTTCGCGTCCACGGGGCGTTCCATCGTCGCCGTGCCTGCCATCGTCTCGTCTCCCATCTGTCTTTGGGTGGCAGCTTACGCACCGCGTTGCATTTTGCAATCGAATTGACAGCCGTGAAAGTAGAGGGATCTAGAGGCCTCTCCCTTGTCGCTGTCACATTATTGTCATAGGGGCGAAATCCAATTGTCATCATTCTGCCATTGCACCGTATCAACTATAGGAAAGGATTGATCTAAGTGCGCCAGATCGCGGTCCTTCCCTATCGATTCGGCGGCCCGGCGCAGGACGGCCCGACCGAAATCCTGCTGATCACCTCGCGCGAAACGAAACGCTGGGTGGTGCCGAAGGGCAATCCGCTGAACGGAATGGCGCGCCACGCGGCCGCCGCGATCGAGGCCGAGGAGGAGGCGGGCGTCATCGGCGCGGTGTGCCCGACGCCGATCGGCAGCTATGAATATAGGAAGCGCCGGGCGAACGGCGCGTCGATCATGTACAATGTCGAGGTTTTTCCGCTTGCGGTGACCAACGAGCTCGACGAGTGGAAGGAAATGGACGAGCGGGAACGCAAATGGTTCCCGTTCCGCGAAGCCGCGAAGGCGGTCGACGAAGCCGATTTGCAGGCATTGATCCGCTCGTTCGGCGACGGGGGGTTCCGCGCCGTCGCGCAGCCGCGCGACGTGGTCCAGAATATAAGCGAAAAGACAGGGGTAAGCCGGATGTTCGCATGGTTTCAGCGTTTGCTGCCGCGACAGGGAAATTTCTTCGAGCTGTTCGAAAGCCACGCCGCGACGCTCGTCGCCGGGGCCAACGCGCTGTCACGGATGCTGCAGGGCGGGGAGGGCATGGAAGATCATGTCCAGGAAATCATCGAGCGCGAGCATGATGCCGATGCGATTACGCGCGAAGTGCTGCAGACCGTCCGCCGCACCTTCCTGACCCCGTTCGACCGCAGTGCGATCACCGACCTCATCGCCTCGATGGACGATGCGATCGACGAGATGCAGAAGACCGCGGGCGCGGTCGACCTCTACGACGTCACCGAGTTCGAGCCCGAGATGCGCGACATCGCCGGCATCATCGTCGATGCCGCGCGGCTGACGGCGGAAGCACTGCCGCTGCTCCGCAACATCGGCGCCAACGGCCCGCGCCTCCACGAACTCACCGAGCGGCTGGTGCGGATGGAGGGCCATGCCGACGAGATTCACGCGGCGGGGCTCAAGCGCCTGTTCCGTGAGCATGGCGAGGCGAACCCGACCCGCTTCCTGATCGCGCGCGAGCTCTTCCGCCATCTCGAACGCGTCACCGACAGCTTCGAGGATGTCGCGAACGAAATCGACGGCCTGGTCATCGACCACGCATAAGCGGGGGCGTCCTTCATGCACGAACTCGCTTTCCCGCTCCTCGCCGGCCTCATCCTCCTCGCGCTGGCGTTCGACTTTCTGAACGGGCTGCACGATGCCGCGAACAGCATCGCGACGGTGGTCGCGACGCGTCTGCTGCGCCCGGTGCAGGCGGTGCTGTTCGCCGCCTTCTTCAACTTCGCCGCCTATTTCCTCAGCCTGGCCTTCCCGGCGCTGCACAAGGTGGCGGAGACGATCGGCGCGGGCCTGATCGACAAGGATCTGGTGACCCCGGCGGTCGTGTTCGGCGCGCTCGTCGGCGCGATGTTCTGGAACATCGTCACTTGGCTCAAGGGCATACCCTCCTCGTCCAGCCATGCGCTGGTCGGCGGGATCGTCGGCGCGGGGGTCGCGCATGCCGGGTTCGAAGGTATCCAGTGGGCCGGTCTCAACAAGACGGTGATCGCGATCTTCCTGTCGCCGATGCTCGGCATGCTGCTCGCGATGCTGGTCATGCTCGTCAGCAGTTGGGCACTTCGCCGCGCCACCGCCAAATTCGCCGAAACGACCTTCCGCTACCTCCATCTCCTTTCCTCGGCCGCCTATTCGCTCAGCCACGGGCTCAACGACGCGCAGAAGACGATGGGGATCATCGCGGTCCTCCTCTATTCGACCGGCTATCTGTCGGGCGAATTCCATGTGCCGCACTGGGTCGCCTTCGCCTGCTACATCGCGATCGCCTTGGGCACGCTGTCGGGCGGATGGAAGATCATCGAGACGATGGGCGGCCGCATCACCAAGCTGTCGCACCATCAGGGCTTCGCCGCCTCGACCGGCGGGTCGATCATGGTCTTCACCGCGAGCCTGCTCGGCATTCCGGTATCGACCACGCACACGATCACCGGCAGCATCATCGGCGCCGGCGTCGCGCGCCGTGCGAGCGCGGTGCGCTGGGGCGTCGCGGGCAACGTCGTCGCGGCCTGGTTCATCACCATCCCGGCGAGCGCGGTCGTCGCGGCCGCCTTCTACGCGATCACGCGTCTGTTCTGATCATTTCGCCGGACGATAATCGACGCTCGCCGCGCCGATCATCCGCACCGGCAGATAGAGCCCATCGCCATAGGCCTTGATCGCGCCGGTTTCGAAGCCGTCGATGCGCGTGCGGATGACGAAGGCGCCCTCGCGGCGCTGGTCCACCGCGCGTCTGATCTTGCCTTGCAACTCGTTCAGGTCGCGGGTGAAATTCTGCGTCAGCGCATCGGCGATCAGCGGCGCGAACCCCTCGCTGCGACCGAGCAGGATGAGCAGGTCGCCGCCGACGCCGTCGGTGTCGCCATTAACCTCGAGGCCGGTGAAGCGGACTTTCGCCGATCCGGGCTCGTTCACCGGCACCGCGGTCATCCAGATGCGGCCGCGGGTCGGCGCGCCGCCGCGCGCGCGCAGCCGCGCCTCGACATCGACGCCGACCGCGACCCGCCCGCCGGGGACGCCATAGAGGGTCGACTTGCCGAAACGCACATCCATCGCGCCGAGCTTCGGCAGTACGAAGGGCCGCGTCGCCCGCTTGGCGAGCGCGCGGTCGATGACCGGTTGCAACTGCGCATAGTCGGCGATCACGGGAACGCGCACGTCGAGATGCGGCCGCGGCGTCTCGCGGACGAGACGGGGGAGCGGCGTGGGTGCGGGATCGGGCGGGCGTTCCGAAACGAAGCTTTCGGTGACGGCCTCGAGCCCCAGGTCGATACGAATCCGCTGCCCGTCGAGCCGGTAGCCGCCGTAGAGAAGGCGTTGCGGTGTGACGCGCATCCACACCGGCGGATTTTCGCGGTTGAGTTCGAGCGAGGTGAAGGCCTGACGCCAGACGTCGGCCGCCTGCCCGCGGATGTCGATCTTCGCGATCTCGCGCGCCACCTCGCGCTCGACGCTCGCCACCACGGGTTTCAGCTTCTCGTCGGCCTCGTCGGTGAAGGTGATCCGCTTGCCCAGAAAGTCGATCCCCGGCGCCCGCGTCCAGCCATAGGTGACGCGCGCCTTGCCCCGCGTGCGCCAGTCGGGCGTCAGCTCGATGCGGATGCGCGCATGCGCCATCGCCGCGCCGGTCGCGGTCTCGCCCTTCAGCACCCCGCCGACGTCGCGTGCGCTGATCCGGGCATGGAGCGGCACGTCGACGACGAACTCATCGCCCTCGCCGCGCAGCCGCAGGGCCCCGCGCGTCACTCGTCCGGTGATCGTGCAGGCGATCGGCGGGGTGACCTTGACCTTTCGGCCGAAGACCTCGACCCGCTGCGGCCTGACGCAGGCGCGCTCGCGCCGGTCGATCGTCCACAAGGTTCGCGGCACCGCGCGTTCGAGCGCCTGCTTGAGCGAAGCCGTGCCGGCCTCGATCGGCACCGCGATCAGCGAAACCTGCGTCGGGGAGGGGGCTTTTTCGGTCGCGCGCGGCGGCGCTTCGACTTCGACCCGGCGATCGCAGGCGGCGAGCAATCCCAGCGAAAGCAGTGCGGCAAGCCTCGAGATACGCATGAACGGCCTCTGTTCGATGTCTCTGGATAACATCGAAAGGCCAAAGCCGTTCCGCTATCGTGTCAACTCGCGACGACCCCGAACAGGTCGTGCTCGTCGGCGTCCTCGATTTCGACATCGACGATGTCGCCCGCCTGCAGCGTCCCCGCGACGTCGCGCAGATAGACATGGCCGTCGATCTCGGGCGCGTCGGCCTGGCTGCGGCCCGTGGCGCCGATGCTGCCTTCCTCATCGGCCTCGCCGACTTCGTCGATGATGACGGGGAGGGTGCGGCCGATCTTGGCGGCGAGCTTCGCGGCGCTGATCGCGGCGGTCTTCGCCATGATGCGCTGATAGCGTTCTTCCTTGACCTCTTCGGGCACCGGATCGTCGAGCGCATTCGCCTGCGCCCCCGCGACGGGTTCGAAGCGGAAGGCGCCGACGCGGTCGAGCTGCGCTTCGTCGAGCCAGTCGAGAAGATACTGGAAATCCTCTTCGGTCTCGCCGGGGAAGCCGACGACGAAGCTCGAGCGGATCGCGATGTCGGGAGCGATGGCGCGCCACGCCTTCAGCCGTTCGAGCACCTTCGCTTCGTTCGCCGGGCGCTTCATGCGCTTGAGGACGCTCGGGCTCGCGTGCTGGAACGGGATGTCGAGGTAAGGCGTCAGCAGCCCTTCGGCCATCAGCGGGATCACCGCGTCGACGTGCGGATAGGGATAGACATAGTGGAGGCGCACCCACGGCGCGCGGCCTTCGCTCGTCCGAAGCTGGCCGAGTTCGCGCGCGAGATCGGTCATATGCGCGCGCACTTCGCGGCCGTGCCATTGGCGCGGGTCGTGGCGGATGTCGACGCCATAGGCCGAGGTGTCCTGGCTGATCACCAGCAGTTCCTTCGTCCCCGCGGCGACGAGTTTCTCGGCCTCGCGCAGCACCGCATCGACGCGGCGCGACACCAGCTTGCCGCGCAGGTCGGGGATGATGCAGAAGGAGCAGCTGTGGTTGCAGCCTTCGCTGATCTTCAGATAGCTGTAGTGGCGCGGGGTGAGCTTCAGCCCGCCCTCGGGGACGAGGTCGATGAAGGGGCCTTGGGTGGGCGGCGCGGCGTCGTGGACGGCATCGACGACCTGCTCATATTGATGCGCGCCGGTGACCGCGAGCACCTTGGGAAAGCGCGCGCGGATGACCTCGGCCTCATTGCCCATGCAACCGGTGACGATGACGCGGCCGTTCTCGGCCATCGCTTCGCCGATCGCCTCGAGGCTTTCTTCCTTCGCCGAATCGAGGAAGCCGCAGGTGTTGACGAGCACGACGTCGGCGCCCGCATAATCGGGCGACAGGCCGTAACCGTCGGCGCGCAGCTTCGTGAGAATCCGTTCGCTGTCGACGAGCGCCTTGGGGCAGCCGAGCGAAACCATGCCGACCTTCGGCTGGGTGGGGAGCGTTTTGACTGTCATGATCGGCGGCGCCCATAGTCGATTTCGCGCCCCTTGTCACGCGCGGCGCGTCGGGGCATGGAGCGCGCGGTTCGGACGAAAGGGCAGAGCGTATGGCGATCGGGGCGTTTGCGGCGATTTCGGCGGCGATGGCGGTCGCGGCGGGCGCGTTCGGCGCGCATGGCGCATCGGGGCCGCAGGAGGCCGAATGGCTGCGCACCGGCGGCGTCTACCAGCTGGTCCACGCGGTCGCGGCGCTCGCGATCATGGGCTTCGCGCGCGGGCCCGCGATCATGCTGCTCGGCGGCGCGGCGATCTTTGCGCTGACCCTCTATGCGATGGCATTGGGCGCGCCGCGCTGGCTGGGTGCGGTGACGCCGATCGGCGGCGGGCTGCTGATCATCGGCTGGCTCTGGGCGGGCTGGCTCTACTGGCGGGGCTGATCGCCCGGCACGCTCGCTTCGGATGGCTCGCAGCTGATGACCTCGACGACCTGATCGCCGGCTTCGAGCCGCTGCACCTCGGGCTCCCAGAAGCCATAGGGTTTGCCGCCGCGATAGACGCGCAGGCCCCGGCCGCCGCTCGATAGGTGATCGAGGCTGCGTCCTACCTCCTCGGCGGCGACCGGCCGCTCGCGCAGCTGGACGCGGCCGCCGATGCTGGCGAGGTCGGCCATATAGTCGGCGACATGCGCGCCCTGCGCCGACCCCGCGAGCAGCAGCCCGGTGAAGCTGACCGGGTTGATGACATTGTTCGCGCCCGCCTGCCGCGCGAGCAGCTCATTGTCCTGCGCGCGGATGACGACGCTGATCGGCACATGCGGCGCGAGATGGCGCACGGTGAGCACGATCAGGATCGACGTGTCGTCGCGGCCGGCAGAGACGAGCACGGATTGCGCCTCGGCGATGCGCACGTCGATCAGCGTCTCGTCGTTCGAGGCATCGCCCTCCAGCACGTTGCAGCCCGCGGTTTGCGCGGCATTGATGCGGCTTCGCGACTGATCGATCACGACGATGCACGCGGGATCGGTGCCGCGCTGGATCAGTTCATGCACCGCTTCGGCACCGCTGATACCATAGCCGAGCACGACGATATGGTCGGTGAGCTTTTCCTGAATGCGGGCCATACGCCATTTTTCCCATATTTTCTTGATCGCGAACTGATAGGCGGTGCCGACGAAGATGAAGAGCACCGCGATGCGGATCGGCGTCACGATCACCGCCTCGATCAGCCGCGAGCGGTCGGACACCGGCGCGATGTCGCCGAAGCCGGTGGTGGTGACAGAGATCATCGTGAAATAGACGACGTCGAGGAAACTAATCTGGCCGTCGTGGCTGTCCTTCAGCCCCGCGCGGTCGATCCAGTGGACGAGCACGACGATCGCGATCAGGAAGAAGGCGATGCCGAGCCGCGTAGCGAGGTCGGCCCAGATCGGCCATTTGCTCGCGCGCTTCAGCAGGTGAAGGCCGCTCTGAATCTGCAGCTTCGGGTTCGGCCGCTTGCTCATCGCGGCCCTTGTGCCAAAGCACGGGGGCGGTGGCTAGCGGTTGATTTCAATCGGCCAAGTCCGTCGCCCCCGCGAAGGCGGGGGCCGCTGTCGGGCTTACGCGGCGACGAAGCAAAATGTTGCCAGCGGCCCCCGCCTTCGCGGGGGCGACGGTTCCTAGCCATAAGCGCCGCGCAGCGCGGCGAGCGAGGCGTCGTGGGTCAGGTCGAGCTGGAGCGGAGTGACCGAGATATATCGGTCGTCGATCGCTTCCAGGTCGCTGTCGTGGCCGAGGCTGTGCTCGATGCCGTGGAGGCCGAACCAGTAGTAGCGGTAGCCGCGCGGGTCGGTGCCCTCGACGATCGAGCCGCGGCCGTAATCGTGAAAGCCCTGCCGCGTCACGCGGATGCCCCTGACCTCGGCGGCGGGGATCGCGGGGAAGTTGACGTTGATCAGCGTGCGCGGCGCCATGTCGAAATCGAGCAGCGGGCGCAACACCTTCGCGCCCCATTGTTCGGCGGCCTCGAACGGCACGCTGTCGCCCATGCCTTCCTTCGCATAGACCTGGCTGAGCGCGATCGCCGGAATGCCCGCGAGCGCGCCCTCGATCGCCGCCGAGACGGTGCCCGAATAAGTGATGTCATCGCCGAGGTTGGCGCCGCGGTTGACGCCCGAGAGGATCAGGTCGGGCTTTTCGGGCATCAGCTTGCCGATCGCCATCATCACCGAATCGGTCGGGGTGCCGCTGCACGACCAGCGCCGCTCGCCATGCTCGCGGATGCGCACCGGGCGCGAGAGGGTGAGCGAGTGGCCGGCGCCCGACTGTTCCTCGGACGGGGCGCAGACCCAGATGTCGTCCGAAAGCTGGCGCGCGATCGCCTCCAGCACCGCCATGCCGGGGGCGTGATAGCCGTCGTCGTTGGTGAGGAGGATGCGCAAGATTCGGTCTTTCCTTCTTCGTCACCCCGGACTTGATCCGGGGTCCCGCTCAGCAACGTCGAAAGCGGGGCCCCGGATCAAGTCCGGGGTGACGATGGTTAGTTGATCGGGGTCAGCCGCGTAATCCCGCCCATATAGGGCAGCAGCGCCTTCGGAATATCGACGCTGCCGTCGGCCTGCTGGTAGTTTTCGAGGATCGCGACGAGCGTGCGCCCGACCGCAAGGCCCGAGCCGTTGAGCGTGTGGACGAACTCGTTGCCCTTCGCATCCCCGCGGCGGAAACGCGTGTTCATACGCCGTGCCTGAAAGTCGCCGCAGTTCGAGCAGCTCGAAATCTCGCGATAGGCGTTCTGGCCGGGCAGCCAGACTTCGAGGTCATAGGTCTTGCGCGCCGCGAAGCCCATGTCGCCGCTGCACAGCAGCATTTTCCGGTACGGCAGTTCGAGCGCCTCGAGGATCGATTCGGCGGCGCGCGTCTTGCGTTCGAGCTCGGCGTCGCTGTCCTCGGGGCGGACGATCGAGACGAGCTCGACCTTCCAGAACTGATGCTGGCGGATATAGCCGCGCGTGTCGCGGCCCGCCGAACCCGCCTCGGAGCGGAAGCAGGGGGTGAGCGCGGTCATGCGGACCGGCAGCTCGGCTTCGGAGAGGATTTCCTCGCGCACCGCGTTGGTCAGGCTCATTTCGGAGGTCGAAATGAGCCAGCGGCCGTCGGTGGTCTGGAACAGGTCCTCGCGGAATTTCGGCAGCTGCGCCGTGCCGAACGCCGCCTCGTCGCGGACCATCAGCGGGGTCGCGCATTCGGTATAGCCCGCCTCGATCGTCTGCCGGTCGATCATGAACTGGCCGAGCGCGCGTTCGAGCCGCGCCATCTGGCCTTTGAGGAAAGCGAAGCGCGCGCCCGACATTTTGGCCGCGGTTTCGAAGTCGAGCCCGAGCGCGGGGGCGAAGTCGGCATGTTCCTTTGGGCTGAAATCGAAGCTGCGCGGCGTGCCCCACCGCGAAATCTCGGCATTGGCTTCCTCATCCTCGCCGTCGGGAACGTCGGCGGCGGGAATGTTCGGGAGCGCGGCGAGTCTGTCCTGCAGCGCGGCGAGCTGCTCGCGCTCGGCCTCTTCCTTCGCGGGGAGGGAGGCCTTGAGTTCGGCGACTTCGGCCTTCAGCGCCTCGGCCTTGTCCTTGTCGCCCCCGGCCATCGCCTGGCCGATCAGCTTCGACGCCTCGTTGCGGCGCGCGAGCGCGGCCTGGATCTCGGTCTGCAGCGCGCGGAGCGATGCGTCGGCGGCGAGGATTTCGGCGGACAGAGGTTCGAGGCCGCGGCGCGCGAGGCCGGCGTCGAACGCTGCGGGATCGTCCCGGATCAGGCGGATGTCGTGCATGGCGGCGCTATGGCGTTGCGGCGCGGGCGGTGCAAGTCTCGATCGTCGCCCCCGCGAAGGCGGGGGCGACGGTTTCAATTAGCGTTCGATCAGCGCCGCGAGCTGGCCGATCGCCGTGCCCCAGCCTTCGTAAAAGCCCATTTCTTCATGCTTCGCGCTGTCCTCAGGGGTCTTGTGCAGCACGCGCGCCGAGTAGAGCGTGCCGCCGTCCTTCGCCTCGAAGGTCAGGATCGCGGTCAATGCGAGCCAGGGTTCGGCAGGCTGCCAGCCTTCGGTGAGGACGGTGGTGAAGACCAGGCGTTCGTTCGGAATCGCTTCGAGGAAGCAGCCGTCGACATGCGGCCGGAAATCGCCGTCGCCCTCGCGCATCCGCGTCACGAAGCCGCCGCCGGGGGTGAGGTCGAGCTTGTCGACCCGGCATATGATCGGCGCGGGGATCCACCATTGCGCAAGCTTTGCGGGGTCGCTCCACGCGTCCCACACGGCCGATGGCGGCGCGGCGATGTGGCGCGAGATCGTGAGTTCGCTTTTGCTCATGTTGGCTCCTCCGGAGGGTGTTGCGATTCGACGAAAGCGGCGAGGCGGTCGGTGCGGCCCTGCCAGATGGCGCGTTGCTCCGCGAGCCAGCCCTCGGCCGCCGCGAGCCGCGCGGCATCGATGCGGCAGTTGCGGACACGGCCGTGCTTTTCGGTGTGGATCAGTCCCGATGCCTCCAGCACCGAAAGATGTTTCAGAAAGGCGGGCAGACCCATTTGGAACGGTTCGGACAGGCGCTTGACGGGCGCCGCGCCGTCCAGAAGCCGGCTGATCACGGCGCGCCGCGTCGGATCGGCGAGCGCGTGAAAAACCGAATCGAGCGACTGTGTTTGGTTTGCCATATGGTGAACCATGTCAAATAGTTTTCCATTTCGCAAACTGATTCGACCGGACCCAAAAAAGGGCCGCCCCGAAGGGGGCAGCCCTTAGTTCGGTGGTCCGGGTTAGCCCCCCTGACCGCCAGTGGATTTCTCAGGCCGCGTCGGCGTCGTCGCCGTTGCGATTCGCCGCGCGGCGGCGCGCGACCAGCGCGGCTGCCGCTGCCCCGAACAATAGCATCATCGGCGGCGCGGGAACAGGGGTCGGATCGCCCGACGAACTGCTGGTGCTGCCGCCCGAGCTCGACGAGGAGGAACTCGACGACGAACTGCTGCTGCTCGATGAGGACGACGACGACGAACTGCTGCTGCCGGTCGAGCCGAAGCTGCTGCTGCCGCCGGTCGCGCCCGACGAGGTGGCGCCGCTCGACGTGCTGCTGCTCGACGAGGAGGAGGAACTGGACGAGGAAGAGGAGGACGAACTGCTGCCCGATCCGCCCGAGCTGCTCGAGCTGCCCCCGTGCGACGAGCTCCCGCCGTGCGAGGAACTGCCCCAGCCCGAGCTGCCGTGGCCGTGCGAGCTGCCGCCCGACGACGAGGAGCTCGACGAGGAGGATGAGGACGACGAAGAGGAACTCGACGACGAGCTGCTGCTCGACGACGAGGTGCTGACGCTGCCGGTCGAGGTCGACACATTGCCCGAAGAGGTCGAGGTGCTGACGCTGCCCGTCGAGGTCGAGACATTGCCCGACGACGTGCTGACGCTGCCGGTCGAAGTCGAAACCCCGCCCGTTGAAGTGGAAACGCTGCCCGTGGACGTCGAGACGCCCCCGGTCGAGGTCGACACCCCCGACGAGGTGCTGGTCGAGGTCGACACGCCGCCGGTCGTCGTCGAGGTGACGACGATGCTGCCGCTGCTGCCGCCGCCCGAGCTGCCGCCGAAGAAACCCCCGAAGAAGCCCCCCCCGAAACCGCCGCCAAAGCCGCCGCCGATGACCGTCACGCCGCCGCCGCCGCTGCCGCCGCCACCTTCCCAGCCCGATTGCGGAAAGGGCGCGTAGGGGATCGGGGGCAGGGGGATCGTCTGCGTCACCACCTGCGTCTGCGGAGTGACGGTGCGGATCACCTTCTTCGTCGTGACGACGCGGCGGACGCGCTTCACCTTCTTGCGCGCCGCGTGGCGTTTGCGCACGACCTTTTTCTTGGCGACGCAAGGCGAGCAGGACTGGACTTGCGCCCGCGCCTTCGGGACGTCGGTGATCTGCATCGCGCCGCTACCGATGATCGCCCCGCCGCAGGTGCAGGCGCAAAGCTTGGCAAGGGCCATTCGGACAGACATAGGCTTCTCTTTCTTTCCCGTTGCGGGTGCGAGCGCCAGCGACCGACACCCCCCATTCACCTTCGCTATAGCCCAAAAGGCCAAAGCTTTGTGAACGCGGCAATTCTGTTAACCGCGTTTGCCTGTCCGAGAGCGGGAAAAGGAGCGCGGAATCAACAAAAAACGCATTATCTGTCCCAAAACAGCACGGATTATACAGCAATTCTATGCAATTGGTTAAGCTTCGGACCTATTCGGCGTCTCTCTCCGGGCGCCGGAGCGAACCGGACCGGCCGCCGGAATCGCCCCCGGCGCGCGGCCGGTTCATCCCCGCTTCACGCCGCGTCGCTATCGGCGGCTTCGGCGCTTGTATCGTGGCCGGTGGCTGGGTATAGGCGCGCCACTCCCCGAGCCGCTTACGCGGCCCGCCGGTGACAGGAAAGGACGCGAGAGCCCCTCATGCCGACCAAGATTGCCGATGTTGGCGCAGATGCGCTTCGTGAAGCCCGGTCCAATCTCGATTCGGATTATGTCCCCAGCGACGACGAAGAGTTTATGAACGAGCGGCAGCAGGATTATTTTCGCGGCCTGCTGCTCGCCTGGAAAAAATCGATCCTGTCCGAATCGGAATCGACGCTCGCGCATCTTCAGGATGGTCCGCTGCGCGAACCCGACCTCGCCGACCGCGCGTCGAGCGAGACCGACTGGGCGATCGAACTGCGCACCCGCGACCGTCAGCGCAAGCTGATCGCCAAGATCGATTCGGCGATCCGCCGCATCGACGAGGGCGAATATGGCTATTGCGCGGTGACCGGCGAGCCGATCTCGCTCGCGCGGCTGCAGGCGCGACCGATCGCGACGATGACGCTGGAGGCGCAGGAGCGCCACGAGCGTAACGAGCGGATTTCACGCGAGGATTGATCGCGGGCTCCGCGCCCCATTTACGATTCGGCAACCGCCGGGCTTTAGATTCCGCGCCTCGATACGAAAGAAACGGGGCGCAAATGGATTCGCAAAGACCGGCATCGGTGGACGAGGAGGTCGCGGCGCTGTCGCGCGGCGCCGATCGCGACAGCCTGTTCATGCAGGCGCAACTGGCGCTGCCCGGCGGCGGCGAACCCGTCACGGTGCGCGTGCGCAACCTGTCGCCCGGCGGGATGTTGGCCGAGGGCAAGGTCGTCGTCGCGCAAGGGGCGGTGGTCGAGGTCGACTTGCGTAACATCGGGCCGGTCACGGGGCGCGTGATCTGGGTCGGCGACGGCAAGTTCGGCATCGCCTTCGACCGCGCGATCGATCCGCAGTCCGTTCGTCGTCAGGTGGTTTCGCAGTCCGATCTGCCGCCGCATCTGCGGCGCACGGGCCTCGAGCGGGGGCCTCTCTACCGCCGGCGCTGATGGTCCCGGAACGGGTGACATCAGCGGGGCGATAGCGCTGGCGATCAGCCGATCGCGAGCATCTCTTCCTTGAGTTTCAGTTTCTGCTTCTTGAGCTGCGCGACGACTCCGGTATCGGGGGCGGGACGGCGCTCTTCATTCGCAATTTTCGCATCGAGGTCCGCGTGGCGGGACTTCAGGGTGGAAAGGTGCGACGTGCTCATTGGCATTCTCCTTTTCGACTCGATGGGCAGGGCGAAGTAAATCACGAAACGGTCCCGATGTCGTGACGATTCGGCGGGGCGGTCCCCGTTGCGGACCAGCGGTGAACGTGGCAGGGAGGCCGCGTGAGCCCCGAGGAAATTACCCAGCGCCTGGAACTGCTTCGCATCGAGCATCGCGACCTCGACGCCGCGATCATCGCGCTCGGCGAAGGGGCGGCCGCCGACCAGCTGCAGATCGCGCGGCTGAAAAAGCGCAAGCTCAAGCTGCGCGACGAGATCGCCTGGTGCGAGGATCAGCTGCTGCCCGACATCATCGCTTGAGGCGGCCGCCTGAATCAAAACGGCACAGCCGCGGCAAATGATGGTTACCGCGATTGCGGACCCGGCGCGATGCGTGGCATCGCTGCGGCCATGATCGGCGGGGACACGAACAGGATGGCGATCGACGCGCCGGTGCAGCGCGCGCAGGTCGAAAATCTCTATGTCGAGGCGATGCTGCTCGCCGACGAGGCGCATGCGGCCTTCGCCGCGCAGCGCGACCTCGGCAGCGTGGGCGGCGATGCGGCGGCGCAGATCGGCCTCGCCTGCGAATCGCTGAAGACGACGACGCGGCTGATGCACGTCATTGCCTGGCTGCTCCACCGCCGCGCGATGTTCGCGGGCGACCCCGGCGCCGGGCCGGAGGACAGCGCGGCGCGCATCGGCGCGCCGGTCGCCGCCGACTGGGATGTCTGCGCCGGGTTCGACGTGCCGGTCCGCCGGATCGTCGCCGCGAGCGAGCGCCTGTTCGAGCGCGTTGCGGTGCTGGAGGCCGGCTGGAAAGCGCCGGCGGTGACGCCGGTGCAGGCGCTGCTCGCGCGGCTGGAAGCGCGGCTTTGATCGCATAGGGCGGCCGGTTGCGGCGGGGAACTGCCATTCTTCTCCCCTCCCGCAGGCGGGAGGGGTCGGGGGTGGGCAGCGACGTTGCGATTGCCCACCCCGCTGCAACTAGCGAACAAGTTCGCAAGTTTCGCTGCCCCTCCCGCCTGCGGGAGGGGAAAACAGCTCAACTCCTAAACGTCGTCGATCCACCCCAAAGCTGCCGCTGGAGTCGTTACCCCAGCCACTCGACCCATGCGCCATGCGCGTGGGCGTGCGCCAATTTTTGCCCGCCTTCGCCGCCCGGCCAATATCGCACCGCCAGTTCATGATGATGCACCGTCCGGTTCGCCTCGAGCGCGATCCACGCCAGCGGTCGCTCGGCCGTCGCCCGCGCGCCCGCTTCTTCCATCGCGGCGGTGACGCGCGCCTGCTGATCGGCGGGGATATATTGCCAGGCGATCGAATGCATCAGCAGGCGCGTCGTCCCCGCGGCCTGCGGCTTCGCGAGCTCGGCTTCGACGAAATCGGCGGCGTTGGCGCGGACGAGGTCCGGCTTCGCCTCGTGCGCCGCGGCGGTCGCGGCCTCGATGCGCGCGAAGCGGATGCCATGCTCGGGCCAGATATAGGCCTTGAGCCGTAGCGCCTGCGCGGGATCGGTGAGGTCGACGGGCGCGACGTCGCAGCCTTTCAGGCGCGTGATGTCGATTTCGTGCATCGGCGGATGGCGGCCGCGCCATTCGGGGGTGAAAGCGATCGCGCCCGGCCGCGGCCCGACATGCACGCCGCCGAGATCGTAATGATAGCGGTCGATCATCAGATTGATCCCGGCGCTCGATCCGATTTCGAGACAGTCGAAGCGCGGCGGCAGTCCCTGATCGGCGAGCCAGAGCATCGCGGCGATGAAGTTCGACGAGCGGCCGGCTTCGTTGGTTTGCGGCGGACCGTCGAGCCACGGCAGGAGCGCGGCGTCGTGCCGGCGGACGACGCCGGCGACGACGGTTTCGTCGTTGATGTCTTCCGCATCGGCATAGATGGGGGCGAGTTCGTGCGCCGCTTCGGACAGGTGGAGCGCGTGGATGCCGCCAGCGGCGCGCAGCGGCAGCGCGTCGGCGAGCGGTGCGCCTTTCCACCCGGCGATGCGGCGCGCAAATTCGCTTGCGGGCTTGTCGAGCAGCGCGCCGAGCGCGGCGACGACGCGCGCGGTCACGCGCGCGTCGTTGGCGCGGCAATAGGCGACCTGATTGGCAAAGGCGGTGCGGACAGCCCTGGGGCCGGTTTCGGCCATGTCAATGAACTCGTAACGCTCGCTCATTGCCCTTTTTCCTCTCGCCGCTTATGGGCGCGCAAGCCTATGCCCGAACCGATCATCTTTGCCATCCCGAAGGGGCGCATCCTCGATGAGGCGCTGCCCCTGCTCGCGCGCGTCGGAATAGAACCTTCGGACGAGTTTTTCGACAAGAAAAGCAGAGCGTTAGTTTTTGGGACAAACCAGCCGCATATCTCTCTGATTCGCGTGCGCGCCTTCGATGTCGCGACCTTCGTCGCGCATGGCGCGGCGCAGCTCGGCATCGTCGGGTCGGACGTCGTCGACGAGTTCGACTATTCGGAGCTTTATGCCCCCGTCGACCTCGGCATCGGCCACTGCCGCCTGTCGCTCGCGGGGCCGGAGGGCAGCGCGCCGCCGGGGCTTGGTGAAAGTCATATCCGTGTCGCGACCAAATATCCCGCGACGACGCGCCGCTGGTTCGAGGCGCAGGGCATCCAGGCCGAGTGCATCAAGCTCAATGGCGCGATGGAGATCGCGCCGAAGCTCGGGCTCGCCTCGCACATCGTCGATCTCGTCTCGACCGGGCGCACGCTGGTCGAGAATGCGCTCGCCGAACAGAAGATCATCAGCGAGGTCTCGGCGCGGCTGATCGTCAACCGCGCGGCGTTCAAGCTGCGCTCGGCCGAAGTGCCGGCGCTGGTCGAACGCTTCCGTCAGGCGGCGGGCGATGCGGCGGCTTGACGCAGCCGCGCCCGGCTTCGCGGCCGCGTTCGACGCGCTGGTGAACGACCGGCGCGAGAGCGCGTCCGACGTGTCGGCCGACGTCGCGGCGATCATCGCGCGCGTGAAGGCGGAGGGCGACACGGCGCTCGCCGACTATACCGCGAAGTTCGACCGCTTCGATCTGGACGCGAGCGGGTGGAGCATCTCGAAGGCCGAATGCGCCGAAGCCTATGACGCGCTCGCCCCCGGCCTCCGCGACGCGCTGAACCTCGCGGCGGAACGCATCCGCGCCTATCATGCCGCGCAGCTTCCGCAGGATCGCGACTATCGCGATAGTGCGGGCGTGCGGCTCGGCGCGCGCTGGAGCGCGGTCGATGCCGCGGGGGTCTATGTTCCGGGCGGGCGCGCCGCCTATCCCTCGTCGGTGCTGATGAACATCCTGCCCGCGAAGGTTGCGGGGGTCGAGCGGATCGTCATGGTCACGCCGACGCCCGACGGCGCGGTCAATCCGGTCGTGATGGCCGCGGCGCATATCGGGGGCGTCGACGAAATCTGGCGCGTCGGCGGGGCGCAGGCGATCGCGGCGCTCGCCTATGGCACGGACCGCATCGCGCCGGTCGACGTCGTCACCGGCCCCGGCAATGCCTGGGTCGCCGAAGCGAAACGCCAGCTTTACGGCGTTGTCGGCATCGACATGGTCGCGGGACCGAGCGAGATCGTCGTCGTCGCCGACAATCGGAACGAGCCGCATGTGATCGCCGCCGATCTTTTGAGCCAGGCCGAGCACGACCCGACGAGCCAGTCGATTCTCTTCACCGACGATGGCGATTTCGCCGATGCGGTTGCCGCGGCGGTGGCGCATGTCATCCCGACGCTCGGCACCGCGGCGACGATGCAGGCGAGCTGGACCGACAATGGCGCGGTGGTCGTCGTGCCAAGGCTCGCCGACGCGATCCCGCTCTGCGACCGCCTCGCGCCCGAACATCTCGAACTCGCGGTCGATCCCGCCGAAGCCGACGCGCTCTTCGCCAAGGTGCGCCACGCCGGATCGGTCTTCCTCGGCCGCCAGACGCCGGAGGCGATCGGCGATTATGTCGCGGGTCCGAACCATGTTCTTCCTACCGGACGCCGCGCGCGCTTTTCGAGCGGGCTGTCGGTCACCGATTTCATGAAGCGCACGAGCTTCCTCGCGCTCGACGAGGCATCGCTGGCCGCGATCGGCCCGGCGGCGGTCGCGCTCGCCGGCGCCGAGGGGCTGCCCGCCCATGCGCTCAGCGTCCGGAACAGATTGAAATAGACCGCCAGTTAGCCCCTCATATTCGTCATCCCGGCGAAGGCCGGGATCTCTACCTTGCGTCAACAACCACCGGCGAGATCCCGGCCTTCGCCGGGATGACGACTTAGTTTAAGATACGATTTGAGTTAGAAGAAAAAGCCATGAACAAACGCGCCCAATCCCGTTCCGCCGCCCGCCTCGCCGCCGTGCAGGCGCTCTATCAGCACGAGATGGAAGCCACGCCCGTCGCGCAGCTCATCCACGAGTTCCACCAGCACCGCATCGGCGCGATCATCGAGGACGCCGAATATGCCGATGCCGACATTCCCTTCTTCGACGACATCGTGAAAGGCGTGCTCGCGCGCGCGGACGAGATCGATGCGGCGATCACCCTGCGGCTCGCGAGCGGCTGGACGATGGACCGGCTCGACCGCACGATGAAGGCGATCCTGCGCGCCGGCACCTATGAACTGATCGCGCGCGGCGACGTGCCGGTCGGCGCGGTGGTCAGCGAATATGTCGATGTCGCCAAGGCCTTCTTCGACCAGCGCGAGGCGGGGTTCGCGAACGGCCTGCTCGACGCGATCGGCAAGGATGCGCGGGCTTCCAATTGACGCTGCCATAATGCCGTTGGTCCTGAGCTTGTCGAAGGACTGTCCTTCTTCTGTTACGTAGCAAAGGAAGAACGGCCCTTCGACAAGCTCAGGGCGAACGGAGGAGTGAGTGCGTTGAGCGAAGCCGATTTCATCGCCCGCCTGCGAAGCATCGCGACCGACCCCGCCGCGCGCGGCCTGGCCGACGATGCGGCGGTGCTGGGCGACCTCGTCCTCACCCACGACATGATCGTCGAGGGCATTCATTTCCTTCCCGACGAGCGGCCGCAGGACGTCGCATGGAAGCTCGTCGCGGTGAACCTTTCCGATCTCGCGGCCAAGGGTGCGGTACCGCAAGGCGTGCTTGTCGGATATAGCCTGACCGGCGACGCGGCCTGGGACGCGGCCTTCGTTCGCGGTCTCGGCGACGTGCTGCGCCGGTACGAGGTACCGCTGCTCGGCGGCGATACGGTGGGCGTTCCGGCGGGCGCGCCGCGCAGCTTCGGGCTGACCGCCATCGGCAAGGCGCCCGCGACCGGCGCCCCGGCGCGAAGCGGCGTGCGGCCGGGCGACCAGATCTGGGTGACGGGGACGATCGGCAATGCCGGGCTCGGCCTCGCGATGCGGCTGGGGCAGGAGGATGCGAACGAAACCTGCCTGGCCGCCTATAATCGGCCGCAGCCGCAGCTGGCGTTCGGGCAGGCGGTCGCAAATCATGTCCATGCGATGATGGACGTGTCCGACGGCCTGCTGATCGACGCGCAGCGGATGGCGGAAGCGAGCGGGTGCCAGATCGGTATCATGCTCGAATCGGTCCCTTTGTCGGCGGCGCTGCTCGCGGTGCGGCCCGACGTGCTCGACACGCGGCTTGCCGCCGCCACCGCGGGGGACGACTATCAGCTCCTGTTCGCCGCCGATCCCGGCGTGGCGGGGATGATCCGCGAGATCGCAGCCGGGCTGAACGTCGCGGTCACGGCGATCGGCCATGCAGGGGTGGGCGAGGGGATCATGCTCACCCACCGGGCGCAGCGCATCGCGCCGCCCGACCGGCTCGGGTTCATGCACTGACGGCGTGATAGCCCCTGACTAAAAAAGCCGTGTGTCCCCGCGAAGGCGGGGACCCATCTCCGGCGGGTTCCGGACTGCACCGGCAGGGCTCCCGCCTTCGCGGGAGCACACGGCTTCTTTCGCGTGCTTCGATCGGAGACGATCATGCGTTAATCCCGAAAGCCCGGAAAAGCGCCGAACAACCGGGCTTGCCCTTGGCTTCCTTTCTTCCCATAACTCGCCCGTCCAAATTTGGGGCGGTCGCATCAGGGGAGAGAGCGAACCGGCATCAATAAGTCGGACGTGCTCGACTGCTATCTTCTGCGTCGCCCTTCTCATGGGAAGGAAGCAACACGCATGAATCCGGTTTTGATCGCGATAGCGTGCGGCCTTTTGGCTGTGCTCTATGGATTCATTACCTCGCGGCAGGTGCTCAGCGCCTCCGCCGGTAATGAGAAGATGCAGGAAATCGCCGGCGCCATCCAGGAAGGCGCCAAGGCCTATCTGGGCCGCCAATATCGCACCATCGCCATCGTCGGCGTCGTCGTCGCCATTCTCGTCGGGGTGTTCCTCGGCCCGATCTCGGCGACGGGCTTCGTCATCGGCGCGGTGCTCTCGGGCGTCGCCGGCTTCGTCGGCATGAACATCTCGGTCAAGGCCAACGTCCGCACCGCGGCGGCGGCGCAGACCGGGCTGCAGGCGGGCCTGACCATGGCGTTCCGCGCCGGCGCGATCACCGGCATGTTGGTGGCGGGCCTCGCGCTGCTCGCGATCGCGGTCTTCTTCTGGTATCTGGTCGGTCCCGGCGGCTTTACCGTCGGCGGCGAGGATCGTACCGTCGTCGATGCGCTTGTCGCACTGGCGTTCGGCGCCTCGCTGATCTCGATCTTCGCGCGCCTCGGCGGCGGCATCTTCACCAAGGCCGCCGACGTCGGCGCCGACCTCGTCGGCAAGGTCGAGGCAGGCATTCCCGAGGACGATCCGCGCAACCCGGCGGTGATCGCGGACAATGTCGGCGACAATGTCGGCGACTGCGCCGGCATGGCGGCCGACCTCTTCGAAACCTATGTCGTCACCGTCGGCGCGACGATGGTGCTGATCGCTCTGCTGCTGAGGGGCGCGGGCGATGCGCTCGTTCCGCTGATGAGCTTGCCGCTGCTGATCGGCGGCGTGTGCATCATCACCTCGATCATCGGCACCTATTTTGTCCGCCTCGGTTCGTCGAACAATGTCATGGGCGCGATGTACAAGGGCTTCCTCGTCACCGCGATCCTGTCGATCCCGGCGATCTGGTTCTCGACCCAATATGCGCTCGGCGACATGAACGCGACGATTGCGGGCACCGACTTCAACGGCAGCGACCTTTTCTATTGTTCGCTGCTCGGCCTGGCGATCACGGGGCTAATCATCTGGATCACCGAATATTACACCGGCACCAATTATCGCCCGGTGCGCAGCATCGCCAAGGCGTCGGAAACGGGCCATGGCACCAATGTGATCCAGGGCCTCGCGATCAGCCTCGAATCGACCGCGCTGCCGACGCTCGTCATCTGCGTCGGCATCGTCGTCGCCTATCAGACCGCGGGCATCATCGGCATCGCCTTCGGCGCCACCGCGATGCTCGCGCTCGCGGGCATGGTCGTCGCGCTCGACGCCTATGGTCCCGTCACCGACAACGCCGGCGGCATCGCCGAAATGGCGGGCCTCGATGACAGCGTGCGCGAGAAGACCGACCTGCTCGACGCCGTGGGCAACACGACCAAGGCGGTGACCAAGGGCTATGCGATCGGCTCGGCGGGTCTGGCGGCACTGGTGCTGTTCGGCACCTACACCGCCGACATCACCGAATATTCGGCCGCGCTCGGCATCGATGCGCCGCTGACCTTCTCGCTCTCGTCGCCCTATGTCATTGTCGGGCTGCTGCTCGGCGCGCTGCTGCCGTACCTCTTCGGTGCGCTCGGCATGACCGCGGTCGGCAAGGCGGCGGGCGACGTGGTGAAGGACGTCCGCGACCAGTTCGCGAACAACAAGGGCATCATGGACGGCACCAGCCGCCCCGATTACGCCCGGACCGTCGACCTCGTCACCAAGGCGGCGATCAAGGAAATGGTGATCCCGTCGCTGCTTCCTGTGCTCGCCCCGATCGTCGTCTATTTCGTGATCCGCGCGGTCGCGGGCCCGGCCGCGGCATTGGAGGCGCTCGGCGCGCTGCTGCTCGGCGTGATCGTCGGCGGGCTGTTCGTCGCCATCTCGATGACCTCGGGTGGCGGCGCCTGGGACAATGCGAAGAAATATATCGAGGACGGCAACCACGGCGGCAAGGGCAGCGAGGCCCATAAGGCGGCCGTCACGGGCGACACCGTCGGCGATCCCTACAAGGACACCGCGGGTCCTGCGGTGAACCCGATGATCAAGATCACCAACATCGTGGCGATCCTGCTCCTCGCGGCGCTGGCGCACGGCGCGGCGTAAGCCGGACCGCCCTCGCGGGCAATGAAGAGCCCCGCCGGAGCGATCCGGCGGGGCTTTTTGGTTTCGATTCCATCATCATGATTGCCAACCGCGAGCCGCTTTCATAGGCTCGGGCGGAGGATAGGCGTCGCAATCGGTTTGAAAGCCAGTGGGTTGCGCCTGTCGAGCAAACGGGGGAATTATGTTCAAGAAGATATTTGTCGCTGCGCTGCTCGTCTCGGCGGCGCTACCGGGGGGAGTCGCCGCGCAGGTGACGCCAGGCAAGCCGGTAGCGGAAAAGGTCGGTCTCGACACACTCGCGTCTCTGCCGCTGATGAGCGACTTGCAGATGTCGCCCGGCGGCACGAAGATCGCGATGACGCTCGGTGCCGGCAACGAGTTCGGCTACGCCGTCCTCGACCTCTCGAAACCCGGCTCGAAACCTCAGATATTCGCGCGCGCCTCGACCTTCAAGGAAGCTGGGCAGCGCGACGTGACCAGCTATCGCTGGGTCGACGATCGTTACCTGATCGTCGAACTGGCCTCACGCGAATTCGTCGCCGCCTTCGGCCAGCGCGTCGATATTCAGCGTCTCGCCGCCTATGACACCGACACCGGCAAGACCCATCCGCTCGCCTGGGATCAGGCCACCGCCGATGCCTCGAACATCCTGCATATCGACAAGGAAAAGAAGCGTATTCTGCTCGGTCGTCAGATCGACGACGGCAATACCGAGCGGAGGTTCAGCTATCAGGTCGATTGGGTCGATGTCGCGACGGGCAAGGTGCTTGAAAATGTGCAGCGAACCAATCCGATCGTGGACGGCTGGGCCGCCGACGGCAAGGGCGTGGTAAGGATGGGGTTCGGCTCCGATCGCGACAGCGGCGAACAACGCTATCTCTATCGCAGCAACGCGGGCGAAAATTTCCGGACGGTGCAGAAGGTTGTCGACAAGAATTTCACCGGTGCCGGCATCCAGCCGCTCGTCTTTTTGAACGAGCCCGACATGGCGATCGTATCGAGCAACCACGAGGGCTATCGGGCGATCTACAAAGCCAATCTGGCGACGATGGAGATCGGGGAGAAGCTGTTCTCGATTCCCGGCTATGACGTCGGCACCGCCATCCCCAACGAGGATCGCGACGGGATCGTCGGCTATGCTTATGCCACCGATCGCATTCGGCGCAAATTCACTGACGAGCGCCTTGCCACCGTCCAGAAATTCCTGGCCGAGGATTTCGGCGAGGGCAATGCCGTCATCGTCAGCAGCGACGACGGCGACAAGCGGCTGATCGTGTCGATGGCCAGCCCCGAACAGGTCGGAAGCTATTATCTGTACGACGTCGAAAGCGGGAAATTTTCGCTGATCGGGCACGCGAGCGACGCATTGGGCGACGGCAAGCTGAATCCCGTGAAGGCAATTCGCTACAAGGCCAGCGACGGGCTGGAGATTGAAGCGATCCTGACGACCCCTCGCCTGCGCGCGGGGCAGAAGAATCTGCCCGTCGTGGTCCTGACCCACGGCGGCCCCTATGGCGTTCGCGACTATGCCTCCTATGATCAGTGGGCGCAGGCGATCGCCGAACAGGGCTATGTCGTCGTTCAGCCCAATTATCGCGGGTCGGGCGGTTATGGGATCGAGTTTCAAAAGGCCGGACGCAAGGATGGGTTCGGCACCCGTATGCAGGACGATCTCAACGATGTCGTCGATCACCTCGCCGGGCAGGGGATCGTCGATCCAAAGCGCGCCTGCATGATGGGCTGGTCCTATGGCGGCTATGCTTCGGCGCGCGCGGCGCAACGCGACCCAACTCGCTGGCGCTGCACGATCGCGGGGGCGGGAGTCTATGATCTGCCGATGATGCGCGATTTCGACCAAGGGCTGCTGGGTTCGTTCGGCGCCAACTATCTTGCCGAGGGCGCGTCGTCGCTGTCCGACGTGTCGCCGGCGCGCAACACCGACGGCAAATGGGCGCCGATCCTGATCGTCCACGGCGTGCGCGATCCGCGCGTGCCGATCGCGCAGGCGCGCACGCTGGTGTCGCGCCTGAAGGGGAGCGGCAAGCAGCAGGGCACGGATTTCGAATATATCGAACAGCCGAAGAACGGCCACTATGGCATCTATTTCACCAAGGAAGAACGGATCGAATGGTTGGGCGGCGCGGCCAACTGGCTCGCGCGCTTCAACCCCGCCTATGTCCCGTCGGATGCCGATTATGCGAAAAAGCCGGCCGCCGACCCGTTGATCGCCAATTTCAAGTTCGCGCACTGAACTTGGCCCGCCGGCCGCGGGGCGCTATTTCCCGCGGCCGGCCCCCATCTGCGCCGCATAGCCCGCCTGGACCATCGCGCTCATCCGGTCGAACAGCGCGTCGGGGTCGCTGCGGCGTAGCTGCGCGATCGCCGCTTCGGCGCCTTCGGCCACCACCAGTTCGCGCACGCCCGCATCGACCGCGGCGAGCATCTGCGCGGCGGCGTCATCGGGCGACAGCCCATTGTCGATCGCCGCGTCGCTTGTCCCCCGCACGCTGCCGTCGGCATTGAGCGCATTGCGGCTGACGTTGGTGCGCACCGAGCCCGGCGCGACGACGAGGACCTTGAGCCCGAGATGCTCATTCTCGGCGCGCACCGCGTCGTGGTAGCCGATGATGCCATGCTTCGCCGCCGAATAGGCGCTGCGCAGCGGCACGCCCGCGATTCCCGCGACGCTCGATATGGCGATAATCTGTCCGCCGCCCGCGCCGACCATGCGCGGGAGCAATTGCTGGGTCAGCGCGATCGGGGCGAGCAGGTCGACCGCGATGATCCGCTCATAAACCGGAAAGCCGGTCTCGATCGCCAGGCTGCGCTGCGAGATGCCGGCATTGTTGACGAGGCCGTCGATGCGGCCCTGCCACGCCCAGGCCTGCTCGGCGATGGCGGGAAGGGCGGCATAGTCGGTGGCCTCGAACGGCAGGACCAGCGTTTCGGTGCCGCAATCGGCCGCGACGGCTTCCAGCGCCTCGACATTCCGGCCCGACAGGACCAGCTTTACGCCGCGCGCCGCCAGCGCCCGCGCCAGTGCCGCGCCGATGCCCGAGGAGGCGCCCGTGACCCACCAGGTTTGATCTTTCATACCGGCTCCCTATCTATGATTTCGTTGCAACCTGAAACGGGCATGAGGAGCCGTCAAGGTGCCGATCCCAAGCATTTCCGTGCGGGGGTGGCAATTTTGTTGCGAATCTGTTATAATTAATATCAACACGCCGACATTGTGCCTCTTCCCGCCGCCGGGCTGGGGCACGCTTGGCGTTTCCGATGGAGCCCATCCCTTGTCACTCTGACTGGCTAGCGCCGCCCTGACAGCCCGATCCCCCTCAATGCAGAGGGCCGGATACAGAGTTGTTCACGCGCTTCCCCGTCCCGGACAAGGCCACTGAAAGGAACTTGAATGTCCGCAAGCACTCCCGTTTTCGAAGTCGGTGACTATGTCGTTTATCCGAAGCATGGCGTGGGGCGCGTCATCGAGCTGCAGAAATCCGAAATCGCCGGCATGCAGCTGGAACTCTATGTTCTTCGTTTCGAAAAGGAAAAGATGACCCTTCGCGTTCCGACGAACAAGGCCGAAGGCGTCGGCATGCGCAAGCTGTCGTCGGACAAGACGCTGAAGGAAGCGCTGCAGGTCCTGACCACCAAGCCGAAGGTGAAGCGCACCATGTGGTCGCGCCGCGCGCAGGAATATGAAGCGAAGATCAATTCGGGCGACCTCGTGTCGATCGCCGAAGTGACGCGCGACCTGTTCCGCGCCGACGACCAGCCCGAACAGAGCTATTCGGAGCGCCAGATCTTCGAAGCGGCGTCGAGCCGTCTCGCGCGCGAACTCGCCGCGATGGAAGAAAGCGACGAAAAGACCGCGCAGGCGAAGATTCTCCAGATCCTCAACGAGCATGCGCCGCTCTACTACGCCGAAAAAGTGTAATCGCGTCCACAGCGATGAAGGAAAGGGCGGTCCGAAAGGGCCGCCCTTTTTCCATGTCGTCATTGCGAGGAGCCGAAGGCGACGCGGCAATCCAGGGCCGGCGTAAACCGCTCTGGATTGCTTCGCTTCGCTTGCAATGACGAACTAGGGGTAGGTCGCACCCACGAAATACAGCCCGTCGGGCGGAGCATTTAGCCCCAGCGCATTCCGGTCGGCCGCGTCGAGCGCGGCCTTCAAATCGCGCGCCGACCATTTGCCGTGGCCCACCAATGTCAGGCTGCCGACCATCGAGCGCACCTGATGATGGAGAAAGCTGCGCGCCGCGGCCTCGATGATCACTTCCTCGCCGTGGCGGCTGACGCTGAGCTTGTCGAGCGTCTTCACCGGGCTTTGCGACTGGCAATGCGCCGAGCGGAAGGTCGTGAAATCGTGGAGGCCGATCAGCTGCTGCGCCGCGGCGTGCATCGCATCGGTGTCGAGCGGCCGCGCGACCTGCCACGACAGCCCCTTGTCCCAGGTGAGCGGCGCGCGGCGGTTGACGATGCGATATTCATAGGCGCGGCCGATGCACGCAAAGCGCGCGTGCCAATCGCCGGGGACGATCTCGCATCCGATGATCGCGATCGGCGCCGGGCGAAGCTGCGCGTTGAGCGCCTCGGTCAGCTTGAACGGCGTCAGCGGCTTGTCGATGTCGACATGCGCGCGCATCGCGATCGCATGGACGCCGGCGTCGGTGCGCCCGGCGCTGAACACCTGCACCTCCTCGGCGGTGAAGCGATGGATCGCTTCCTCGATCGCCTGCTGGACGCTCGGGCCGTGCGCCTGCCGTTGCCAGCCCATATAGGGGCGGCCGTCATATTCGATGGTGAGGGCGAAGCGGGTCATGCGAGCCGCGTACCTTTCGGGATGGCGCGTCCGCGCAGCAGTTCGGCGGAGTCCATCGCGGGCTTGCCCGCGCGCTGGACGCGCGTCGCGCGGACCGCGCCGGGGTTGCAGGCGATGGTGAGCGCATCGTCGAGCGTGACGCCGGGCGCGGCGCCCGCGACGGTATCGGCGGGATGGACGACTTCGGCCGCCAGTATCTTGTAGCGTTCGCCTTCGAGTTCGAAGAAGGCGCCGGGCACCGGATTGAACGCGCGCACCTGTCGCTCGACCTGCACCGCGCTGGTCAGAAAATCGAGCCGGGCCTCGCTCTTGTCGATCTTCGTCGCGTAAGTGACGCCCTCATCGGGTTGCGGCTCGGGCGGAAAGGCGTGGAGTTCGCTCAGCACGCGCCGCATCATCAGCGCGCCCATCTCGGCGAGCTCGTGGGTCAGAACGCCCGCGCTCTTGCGTCCCACCGGGGTCGTTTCGATCAGCCGCATCGCGCCGGTGTCGAGCCCCGCGTCCATCTGCATGATCGTCACCCCCGTTTCGGCATCGCCCGCGAGGATCGCGCGCTGCACCGGCGCCGCGCCACGCCAGCGCGGCAGGATCGAGCCATGGACGTTGAGGCAGCCCTCGCGCGGGGCGCCCAGGACCGCCTGCGGCAGGATCAGGCCGTAGGCCGCGACCACCGCGGCATCGAGGTCGAGCGCCGCGAATTCGGCCTGCGCCTCCTCGCTCTTCAGGCTCTTTGGCGTGCGGACGGGCAGGTCATGCTCCTCGGCCCAGAGCTGGACGGGGCTTTTCTGCAATTTCTTGCCGCGCTGCGCGGGGCGGGGGGGCTGGCTATAGACCGCCGCGATGTCGTGCCCCGCCGCGCGGAGCGCGGCGAGCGTCGGTACCGCAAAGGGCGGCGTTCCCATGAAGGCGATGCGCATGGGCTGCGCCTTTGGCGGAGGTTGCGGGGTTGTGCAAGATCGGCGCCACCCATTTCGTACCCCGGACTTGATCCGGGGTCCCGCTCAGCGACGGTGAGAAGCGGGACCCCGGATCAAGTCCGGGGTGACGAGGGTGGGATATTGTGCGCCGATCGCTCACCCTCTACCACCACCCCATGGCGTCCACCGAAATCGAAGCCCTCGTCCAGCAACTCGCCCGCCTGCCCGGCCTCGGTCCGCGTTCGGCGCGGCGCGCGGTGCTGCATCTGATGAAGAAGCGCGAAAGTGCGTTCGCGCCGCTGCTCGCGGCGCTCCAGACGGTGTCCGAACGGCTCGTCACCTGCACCATCTGCGGCAATGTCGACACGCAGGACCCCTGCGCGATCTGCGCCGACCCGCGCCGCGACGCGCGGTCCTTGTGCGTCGTCGAGGAAGTCTCCGACCTCTGGGCGCTCGACAAGTCGCGGCTCTTCCCCGGCAAATATCATGTCCTCGGCGGGCGGCTGTCGGCGCTGGAGGGCGTGCGGCCGCAGGACCTCAGCATCGACGCGCTGGTCGCGCGCGTCGCTGCGGGCGGCATCGACGAGGTGGTGCTGGCGATGAACGCGACGCTGGAGGGGCAGACGACCGCGCATTATCTGGCCGAGCGGCTGGAGGGCTATCCGGTGCGGCTTACCCAACTCGCGCATGGCCTTCCGGTGGGCGGCGAGCTTGATTATCTCGACGAGGGGACGCTGGCGCAGGCGCTGCGGGCGCGGCGGCCGGTGGGTTGACGACGGGCGTTCGAGTTCATACCTGCACCCCATGGCCCTGCTACCCATCATAGAGACCCCCGATCCGCGGCTGCGCGTCATTTCCAAGCCCGTCGAGACCTTCGACGCGGAGCTCAAGACGCTGGTCGCCGACATGTTCGAGACGATGTACGACGCCCCCGGCATCGGGCTGGCCGCGATCCAGGTCGGGGTGGCGAAGCGCATCCTCGTCATCGACCTGCAGGAACCCGATCCCGAGGATCCCGAGGGCAAGAAGGTGATCCGGACCCCGCGCGTCTTCATCAACCCCGTCTTTTCGGACGAGAGCGAGGAGCATAGCGTCTATCAGGAAGGCTGCCTGTCGGTCCCCGAACAATATGCCGATGTGACGCGCCCCGCCGAGGTCACGGTCGACTGGCAGGACGAGGACGGCAAGCATCATCAGGAACGCATGACCGGGCTGATGGCGACGTGCATCCAGCACGAGCACGACCATCTCGAAGGCATCTTGTTCATCGACCATCTGTCGCGGCTGAAGCGCGAGATGGTGCTGAAGAAGCTCGCGAAGCTGCGGAAAGCGGCGTAGCGTCGCGAAAAAGACCGTGTGCCCCCGCGAAGGCGGGGGTCCATCATCCGCCGTTTCGGATTTCTACCATCGGGAGATGGATCCCCGCCTTCGCGGGGATGCACCCTTTTATTGCGGCGTACGGATCAATCCGCCTTCTTCGCCACCCCGACCATCGCGGGGCGCAGCAGCCGGTCCTTCATCATATAGCCCGCCTGCATTTCCTGCACGATCGTGCCGGCTTCCTTGTCGCTCGGGATTTCGAGCATCGCCTGATGCTGGTTGGGGTCGAGCGGCAGGCCGATCGCCGCGATGCGCGTGATGCCGTGGCGCTCGAAGACCGCCATCAGCTCGCGTTCGGTCGCCTCCAGCCCCGTCACCAGCGGCTTGATGCCTTCGTCGGCACGCTGCTCGTCGCTGAGCGCGGCGAGCGCGCGGCCGAGATTGTCGGCGACCGACAAAATGTCGCGCGCGAATTTGGTCGACGCATAGGCGTGCGCGTCGGCGATTTCCTTGTCCTTGCGGCGCGTGACGTTCTGCGTCTCGGCGCGCGCGTAGAGCAGGTCCTGTTGCAGCGCGGCGACCTGTTCGGCGAGCTGCGCGACTTCGTCGTTCGCGCCTTCGGGGGCCGTGGTTTCGGCAGTTTCGGTTTCGGTGTTCGCGCCGTCGTCGACCGGCGTGTCGTTTTCTTGTGTCGTCATAAACCTATCGTATCAGTCTGGAGAGCGATTGTGCGGTGAAATCCACCATGGGAACGATGCGGGCATAGTTCAAGCGCGTCGGGCCGATCACGCCGACCACGCCGACGACGCGCCCGTCCGATCCGCGGTAGGGCGCCGCTATCACGGACGAGCCCGAAAGCGAGAATAATTTATTTTCCGACCCGATGAAAATCCGGGTCGCGGCGCCTTCGCGCGCGCTGTCGAGCAGCTGCGCGATGTCCTGCTTGGTTTCGAGCTCGTCGAGCAATTGGCGCACACGGTCGAGGTCGCCGACCGCGCTGTCGTCGAGCAAATTGGCCTGCCCGCGCACGATCAGCACCGGGCGGTCGGCGCCGTCGGACGACCAGACGGCGAGGCCGCGCGAGACCAGATCCTGCGCCGCGCGGTCGATCGCGATCCGTTCGGCCTCGATCTCGCGGCGCACGCGCGCCATCGCGTCGGTCAGCGTCAACCCGGCGAGCGTCGCGCTGATATAATTGCCCGCCTCGACCAACGCCGAGGGGTTGAGCCCGGCGGGAATGTCGATCACGCGATTCTCGACAGCTCCGTCCCCCGCGACGAGCACGACGAGCGACTGGTTCGCCGACAGCGGCACGAAGGCAAGCTGCTTCAAGACCCGCTCATGCTTGGGAACGAGGATGAGGCCCGCGCACGCCGACAGCCCCGACAGCGCCGAGGTCGCTTGCGCGAGCGCGCTTTCGATCGGGCCGGCATCCGAGAGGGAAGCCTCGATCTGCGCGCGGTCTTCGGCACTGGGCTCGGCGACCTGCATCATCCCGTCGACGAAGAGGCGCAGCCCCTGCTCGGTCGGCAGCCGCCCCGCGCTGGTGTGCGGGCTCGTGAGCAGGCCATATTCCTCCAGATCCTGCATCACGTTGCGGATCGATGCGGGGGAGAGGTTGAGCGTCGCGAGCTTCGACAGGGTGCGTGATCCGACCGGCTGCCCGGTCTCCAGATAGGCATCGACCACCAGCCGGAACACGTCGCGCGCGCGCGTGGTGAGTTCGGTGATCGGGGGCGTGGTCATGCGAAGGATTTAGGGATGACGAGGACCGGGGGCAAGCTATGCTCTGGTCAAGCCCGGCCTCCGCAGCTAAGCGCGCGTGCATATAGCCACAGGAGATTCCCCCATGCGCCCTTCCGGCCGCGCGCCCGATCAGATGCGCCCCATCGCCATCGAAACCGAATATACCATCCACGCCGAGGGCAGCGTGCTCGTCAGCTTCGGCAATACGAAGGTGCTCGTGACCGCCAGCATCGACGAGAAGGTGCCATCGTGGATGCGCGGCAAGGGCGCGGGCTGGGTGACGGCCGAATATGGCATGCTGCCCCGCGCGACGCACACCCGCGGCAGCCGCGAAGCGGCGAAGGGCAAGCAGTCGGGGCGAACGCAGGAAATCCAGCGGCTTATCGGCCGCTCCTTGCGTGCCGTCGTCGATATGAAGAAGCTCGGCGAGCGCCAGATCATCATCGATTGCGACGTGATCCAGGCCGACGGCGGCACGCGCACCGCCTCGATCTCGGGCGCATGGGTCGCAATGCGGCTCGCGGTCGACAAGCTGCTCGCGGCGAAGACGCTGGCCGAAGATCCGATCGAGGACAAGGTCGGCGCGATCTCCTGCGGCATCTACAACGGCACGCCGGTGCTCGACCTCGACTATGACGAGGATTCGACTGCCGAGGCCGACGGCAATTTCGTGCTGACCGGCATGGGCAAGATCGTCGAGGTGCAGGCGAGCGCCGAGGGCGCGACCTATGACGAGGAAGGCCTGCTCCGCCTGCTCCGCCTCGCGCGCATCGGCTGCGGCGAGATTTTCGCGGCGCAGGACGCTGCGACGGGCAGGGCGACGGGGCGCGGATGACGCGCAAACTCGCCCCCGGCAAGCTCATCATCGCGAGCCATAATGCGGGCAAGGTGCGCGAGATTCGCGCGCTGCTCGAACCTTATGGGATCGATCCGGTGTCGGCGGGCGACCTCGGCCTGCCCGAGCCCGAGGAGACGGGAAAGACGTTCCGCGAGAATGCGCTGCTCAAGGCGCATGCGAGCGCGGCGGCGGCGGGGCTGCCCGCGCTCGCCGACGACAGCGGGCTCGAGGTGGCGGCGCTCTGCGGCCGGCCGGGGGTCTACACCGCCGACTGGGCCGAACGCCAATGGTTCGAAGGCAATCCGGGGCGCGACTGGTATATGGCGATGGGCAAGGTCGAGGGCCTGCTCGCCGAACAGGGAGCGGACGTCGATCGCAGCGCCTGTTTCGTCTGTACCCTCGCGCTCGCATGGCCCGACGGCCATGCCGAGGTTTTCGAAGGCAGGGCGGAGGGCAGCCTGACTTGGCCGCCGCGCGGGAAATTGGGGTTCGGTTACGATCCAGTCTTCGTTCCAACCGGCAAGTTACTGACTTATGCGGAAATAGACCCGGCGGAAAAGCACGCGATCAGCCATCGCGCGGATGCCTTCGCAAAGCTGGTGGCGGGGGTTTTCGGATAGCTGAATTATGCCCGGGTAATATTGACTCTTATTTTATCCGGGTATAAAGGGGCGGCATGACTCATGATCCTGACACCGTCACCGCCTTCCTCGGCGACACGCAGCTTGCCGCGGGCAGCCGCGAAAGCGTCACCCGCACGCTCGAGGACCGCTATCCCGCCGATCTCGGCGCGATCCTCGTTTTCGATGACCGCAGCGGCCGTTTGACCGACCTCGACTATTGGGATGCCGCGAAAGCGGCGCCCGCGCCGTCGGCCGGACGCCCGCGGCTGGGCGTCAAGGCGCGCGAGGTCACGCTGTTGCCGCGGCATTGGGACTGGCTCGCCGCGCAGCCGGGCGGCGCGTCGGCGGCGCTGCGGCGATTGGTCGAGGCCGCGAGCAGGGGCGAACCCGACGCGAAGCAGCGCCGCGACGCGGCCTATCATTTCATGAGCCACGTCTGCGGTGACCGCCCGGGTTATGAGGCGGCGCTGCGCGCGCTCTACCGCGACGACGATGCGGGCTTTGCCGCGTCGATCGCCGAATGGCCCGCGGATATTCGCGCCCATATCGCGCGATTGCTCCAAGGCGGCTGACATCCGCGCGGCAGCCCCTATATCGCTGCCCATGGCCGAACCGCTCGCCCTCTATGTCCATTGGCCGTTTTGCGTGTCGAAATGCCCCTATTGCGACTTCAACAGCCATGTGCGCGAAAGCGTCGATCAGGCGGCGTGGCGTGCGGCCTTGCTCGCCGATTTGCGGCACGAGGCGGTGCTTTTGCCCGGGCGCACGGTCGGGTCGATCTTCTTCGGCGGCGGCACGCCCAGCCTGATGCCGCCCGCGACCGTCGCGGCGGTGATCGCCGAGGCGGAGGCGCTGTGGGGTCTCGCCGACGATGTCGAGATCACGCTCGAGGCGAATCCCAATTCGGTCGAAGTCGCCAATTTCGCGGACCTCGCCGCAGCCGGGGTCAACCGCGTTTCGATAGGCGTTCAGAGCTTCGATGCCAAAGTGCTTGAATTTCTGGGGCGCGCGCACAGCGAGGACGAGGCGCGGCGCGCGATCGCGGCGGCACAGGCGAGTTTCGATCGCGTCAGCTTCGACCTGATCTATGCGCGGCCGGGCCAGTCACTCGCCGCCTGGGAAAGCGAGCTGGCGGATGCGCTCGCGTTCGGCACCGATCATCTCTCGCTCTATCAGCTCACGATCGAGCCCGGCACGCGTTTCGCCACGCTGGCGGCGAAAGGCGACCTGACCATCCCCGACGGTGATGCCGCCGCCGACCTGTTCGACGCGACGCAGGCGATGACGCGCGCCGTCGGGCTGCCGCGCTACGAAGTGTCGAACCATGCGCGCGTCGGGCAGGAGAGCCGGCACAATCTCGCTTACTGGCGCTACGCCGATTATGCCGGCGTCGGCCCCGGGGCGCATGGCCGGCGCAGGGGCCAGGCGACCGAGCGGCACAAGAAGCCCGAGAATTTCATCGCGGCGGTGGCGCGCAACGGCCATGGGCTGAAAGTCGAAGCCGACCTGCCGCCGCACGAACGCGCCACCGAGGCGATGCTGATGGGGCTGCGGCTGACCGAAGGGATCGATCTGGCGCGGATCGAGGCGCGGAGCGGCTTGCGCCGCGCGGCGTTCGTCGATGCGGACGCGGTGGCGCGGCTGGCGGGGCAGGGGCTGATGCGCGACGCGGGCGACCGGCTGTCGGTGACCGATGAGGGTATATTGCTGCTCGACTCGATCCTTTCCGAGGTGGTGCGGACCGGCTGACTTCTCCCAAACGTCCGTTTGTGCTGAGCTTGTCGAAGCACCGTTTTTCCTTCACCTTTGCCAAAGCAAGAACGGCCCCCTTCGGCGAAGCTCAGGACAGGCTTCGACAAGCTCAGGGCAAACGGTGGAAGAGAGTTTGGCTGAAAATCTGATCCGCGATTGGGATGCGCATCTGACGCACGAAAAGCGTCGGTCGGAGCATACGCGCCGCGCCTATATCGCGACGGCCGAGCGGTTTTGCGCCTTTCTGTCGGATTACCGTGGCGGCGCGGTCGAAGCACCCATGCTGAAGGCGCTCACCCCGAACGACCTGCGCGCCTATCTCGCCGAGCGCCGCGCCGAAGGCCTCGGCAATGCGTCGGCGGCGCGCGAGCTTTCCGCGCTGCGCGGGTTTCTGCGCTTCGTCGGCGGATCGAACGCGAGCGTGCCGCAGATGCGCGGGCCGCGCGTCAAGAAGGGCCTGCCGCGACCGGTGGCGCCCGCCGAGGCGTTGCAACTGGCGCAGGATGTCGAGGACAATGCGCGCGAGGGCTGGGTCGGCGCGCGCGATTTCGCGCTGCTGCTGCTGCTCTATGGCGCCGGGCTGCGCATCGGCGAAGCGCTGTCGCTGACCGGCGCGGCGCTGCCGCTCGGCGATACGCTGCGCGTCACCGGCAAGCGGGCGAAGACGCGGATCGTACCGATCCTGCCCGCCGTCTCGAAGGCGGTGTCGCGCTATGTTGCGGCTTGCCCCTGGCCGATCGCGAAGGAGACGCCGCTGTTCCTCGGCGCGCGCGGCGGGCCGCTCCAGCCGGGCGTGGTGCGGGCGAGCGTGCGCTCGGCGCGGCGCGCGCTGGGCTTGCCCGAACGCACGACGCCGCACGCGCTGCGCCACAGCTTCGCGACGCACCTGCTCGCGGGCGGTGCCGATCTGCGCAGCCTGCAGGAGTTGCTCGGCCACGCGAGCCTAGCCTCGACGCAAGTCTACACCGCGGTCGATGCCGCGCATTTGCTCGACATTTATCGCAGCGCGCATCCGCGGGCCTGAGGGCCGCTTCGGGGTGGGGAGCCGCCATTCCCCGCTTTCGTCATTCCCGCGAAAGCGGGAACCCAGTGCGCGCATAGGCTGATCCCGCACTGGGTTCCCGCTTTCGCGGGAATGACGAAACAATGAGATACTCAACGGCCGCTACCGGCCGATAGCGGCCGTCTTCGCCGCGGCGAGCGGCCAGTTCACTCCCCCCTTGTCTTCGGCTTCCAGGTGATCACGCGGTAGATATAGAGCGCGACCAGCGAGCCGATCGCGACCAGCGCGACGGGGCCGACAAAGGCGTCGAGGTTGGCGAATTGCTTGCCGAACCAGTTGCCGGCGCCCGCGAGCGCGGCGATCCAGATCGTCGAGCCCGCCGCGGTCCAGATCAGGAATTTGAGCTGGTTCATCCGCACCATACCCGCGGGCAGCGACACCATCGTCCGCGCGACGGGCATGAAGCGCGCGATGAAGACGATCGCGGGGCCATATTTGAGGAACCAGTTGTGCAGCCGCTCGACTTCGTCCCAGTCGAGCGTCAGCCAGCGGCCGTGGCGGTCGATGAAGGGCTTCAATCGTTCATAGCCGATCCAGCGCCCGATCGCGTACCAGATCCAGTTGCCCGCGGTCGTTCCCGCGACCGCGACCGCGACGAGCATCCAGAAATCGAAACGGCCCTGCGCGACGGCGATCCCGCCCAATCCCATGATCACTTCGGACGGGATCGGCGGGAAGACATTTTCGAGGAACATGAGGATGAAAATCCCCGCATAGCCCCAGCTCTGGATCAGGTTCAGGATGAAATCGGTCATGATTCAAAAAAACGCCTCGTCATTGCGAGCGGAGCGAAGCAATCCAGGGGTAGCCTTGTACCACTTTGGATTGCTTCGTCGCTTCGCTCCTCGCAATGACGCTTATCATGGCCTAACTGATGCGTCGCTTGATCGCGTCCCAGATCATGCCCGCCGTATCGCTGTTGTTGAATCGGTCGATCGCGACAATGCCGGTCGGGGAGGTGACGTTGATTTCGGTCAGCCATTCGCCGCCGATCACGTCGATGCCGACGAAGACCAGCCCGCGTTCGCGCAACGCGGGGCCGAGGACGTCGCAAATCTCCTGCTCGCGCGGGGTGAGCTCGGCCGCTTCGGCATAGCCGCCGACCGCGAGGTTCGAGCGGAATTCGCCTTCGCCGGGCTTGCGGTTGATCGCGCCCGCGACCGCGCCGTCGACGAGCACGATGCGCTTGTCGCCCTGGCTGACGCTCGGCAGGAACTGCTGGACCATGAAGGGTTCGGGCCAAACCTGCCCGAACAACTCGACGAGGGCGCCCAGATTGCCGCCGTCGGCGTCGATCTTGAACACTGCCTTGCCGCCGTTGCCGTGGAGCGGCTTGATCACCACCGCGCCATATCGCGCCTGAAAATCCTTCACCGCGTCGAGTTCGCGCGTCACCATCGTCGGCGGCATGAATTCGGGGAAGTCGAGCACGAAGACCTTTTCGGGGGCGTTGCGGACCGAGACGGGATCGTTGACCACCAACGTCTCGTGCCGGATGCGCTCGAGCAGCCAGGTGCCGGTGAGATAGCCGAGGTCGAAGGGCGGGTCCTGCCGCATCAGCACGGCGTCGACGTCGCGGCCGAGGTCGAGCAGCACTTCGTCGCCGAACTTGTAATGCGCGCCGGCCTCGCGCTGCGCCTCGACGATGCGATGCGCTTTGGTCGTCAGCCGCCCGGCTTCCCACGTCAGGCCGCGAACGTCATAATGATAGAGCTCGTAGCCGCGTTCGAGCGCCTTCAGGATCAACGCAAAGCTGCTGTCGCCCCCGATGTTGATATTGTCCATCGGGTCCATTTGTACCGCGGCGCGCAGGGTCATTCGTCTATCCTTCTCAAGCCCCTCCCCTTCAGGGAAGGGGTTGGGGTGGGGTCTGTCGAGGTAGCGCAAGGCCGATGGCCCCCACCCCGCTCGACTAAAGTCCCGGCTGGCGCCGGGCCAAGTCTCGCTGCCCCTCCCCTGAAGGGGAGGGGTTTGAATATTTAGACACCCTCACGGTTGCCAAACATGGACCAGATGGCGCGGCAGGCGGCGCGGCGCAAGGAGCATCACGTCGATCCGGATGTCGTCGCGCGGGCCCGCGAAGCGCGGGGCGAGCATTTCGGCGGCCGCGGCGACGCGGCGGAGGCGGTACGGATCGATCGCGAGGTCGAGGTCTTCGGGCCGGTCGCGCCATTTGACCTCGACGAAGGCGATCATGCGTCCGCGCCGCGCGACCAGGTCGACTTCGCCGACGGGGACGCGGAGGCGCTCGCCCAAAATGCGCCAGCCGTGGAGGCGGAGCCACCAGGCGGCGCGGCGTTCGGCCTTGCGCCCGCGCGCTTCGGCGGCGGCGCGGTTCAAGCCTGCTCTTTCAGCACGAGCGCGCGGGCGTAGATGTCGTGCCGGTCGAGGCCGAAGCGTTTGGCGACCGCCTTCGCCGCCTGCGCGACGGGTTTGTCCCTCATCGCGTCGCGGATCGCGGCGTCGAGCGTGGCGTCATCGGCCTCCTCGGCGACTGCTTCGCCCGGCGGGCCGACGATGACGACGATTTCGCCCTTGGGCGGCGCGTCCTCGTAGCGCGCGGCGAGGGCGCTCAGCGTGCCGGTGACGCATTCCTCGAACATCTTGCTGATCTCGCGTGCGACCGCCGCCTCGCGGTCGCCGAGCCCCTCGGCGAGCGCGGCGAGCGTCGCGGCGAGGCGCGGGCCGCTTTCGTAGAAGACCAGAGTTGCGCGCAGGCCCGCAAATTCGGCGATCGTGTCGGCGCGCGCCTTCGCCTTGTTCGGCAGGAAGCCCGCGAAGAGGAAGCGGTCGCTCGGCAGGCCCGACAGAGTGATGCCGGCGATCGCGGCGCAGGGGCCGGGCAGGGTGGTGACATGGCGCCCGGCGGCGCGCGCGGCGCGTACCAGCTTGTATCCCGGGTCCGAAATCAGCGGGGTGCCGGCGTCCGACACCAAAACGACAACTTCCTGTTCCATGCGCGCAACCAGCGCGGCGCGTATGCGTTCGTCGCTGTGATCATGATAGGGGGTCATCGGCACACGCAAACCCAGATGCGACAGCAGCTTCGCGGTCACGCGCGTATCCTCGGCGGCGATCACGTCGGCGCGGGCCAGGGTCCTGGCCGCGCGCGCGCCGATGTCGCCGAGGTTGCCGATGGGCGTCGCGACGATATAGAGACCGGGCAAGGGAGAATTTGAGATGTTCGAATCTGGCATGACGCCGAAAATGGCAGAAACTGCCCCAGACTGCCATGATGGCGCGCGCCAAAATAATGCGCCGCCGCGCCGCCAGATGCTGCGCGGGCTCGGCGTCATGGCGATGGCGGGCTTCCTCGCGGCGTGCCAGGTCGTGCCGAAGTCCGGCGGCCCGGCGACCCCGCCGCCGCCGGCGAACCCCGATGACAATGTCGGCCCCGGCCTGCCGACCGACACCGACCGCCACCGCGTCGCGCTGCTCGTGCCGAAGACGGGCGCCAACGCCGATGTCGGCACCGCGATCGCCAATGCGACGACGCTCGCGCTGCTCGATACGCGCACCGAGCGCGTGCGCATCACGACTTACGACACCGCGCTCGGCGCCGCCGCGGCGGCGCGGCAGGCGGTCGCCGACGGCAACAAGCTGATCCTCGGGCCGCTGCTCAGCGAGGACGTCTCGGCGGTCGCGCCGATCGCGCGCGCCGCGAAGGTGCCGGTGCTGAGCTTCTCGAACGACAGCAGCGTCGCGGGCAACGGCGTCTTCATCATGGGCTTCGTCCCCGGCCAGTCGGTCGAGCGCATCGTCGCCTTTGCGCGCGCGAAGGGGCATCAGCGCTTCGGCGCGCTCGTGCCCAAGAATGTCTATGGCGATCGATCGGCCGCGGCCTTCCGCGCCGCGGTCGCCGAAGCGGGCGGCACGCTCGTCGCCGTCGAAAGCTATGACCGCAGCGCGACCGCGCTGTCGGGCGCGGCGCGGCGGCTCGCCAATGCGGGCGCGATCGACGCGGTGCTGATCGCCGACAGCGGCGGCAATGCGATCCGCGCCGTCCCGGTGATCAAGGAAGCGGGGGGCAAGCAGATTCTCGGCACCGAGCTGTGGAACACCGACGCGGCGCTGGGCAGCAACGCCGCGATGCGCGGCGCCTGGTTCGCCAGCGTCTCCGACGGGCTTTATAGCCAGCTCGCGACCAAATATCGCACCCGTTTCGGCCGGCCGCCGTACCGGCTCGCCAGCCTTGGCTATGATTCGGTGCTGCTGACGGTGCGCATCGCGCGCGACTGGAAGCCGGGGAGCAATTTCCCGACGAGCCGCCTGCTCGCCGCCGACGGTTTCGGCGGGATCGACGGCATCTTCCGCTTCAGCAACCGCGGCATCGCCGAGCGCGCGCTCGAGGTCAGCGAAATCGGCGCCGGCGGCTTTCGCGTGATCGACCCCGCGCCCACCAAATGGTGAGTCGCGGTTGACAGTGGCAGACCGGCCACAGTTGGCCGAAAAGCGGTATCGGAAAAACGCGGCGGTCTTTACGCCCGCCGCGCGATCACTATATGACAATCGCGCGTGTTCCGGCGTCGATGCCGCACGCCTTTTTTAGACGTTTCAGGAGATACAGCTATACCACCGCCCATGACCCGTCGCCCGATGGCACCGCTGCCGCCCAAGAACGGCCCGCGTTACAATGAATTCATCGCCTCTCCCAAAGTCCGCGTGATCGACGAGGAAGGCGAAAATCTGGGCGTCATGCTAACGGCCGAGGCGATCGAGCAGGCGGCCGAGGTCGGGCTCGACCTGGTCGAAGTATCTCCCAACGCCGATCCGCCGGTGTGCAAGTTCCTCGACGTCGGCAAGTTCAAATATGAGGCGCAGAAAAAGGCGAACCTCGCGCGCAAGAGCCAGAAGACGCAGGAAATCAAAGAGATCAAGATGCGTCCGAACATCGACGATCATGATTTCGACGTGAAGATGAAGAAGGTCTTCGACTTCCTCGAGGAAGGCGACAAGGTCAAGATGACCATGCGCTTCCGCGGCCGCGAGATGAGCCACACCCAGCTCGGCCTCAACGTGCTCCAGCGCGTCGCCGAGATGACCGCCGAGGTCGCGAAGGTCGAGGCGCATCCGCGCACCGAGGGCCGCCAGATGCTGATGGTGCTCGCGCCGAAGTAAGCCATTCGATCCTCCCTGCGGCGTAGCCGTGGGGAGGGGGACCGCCCGCGTAGCGGGTGGTGGAGGGACTGCGTTACAGCCCCTCCGTCAGCGCTTCGCGCTGCCACCTTCCCATCGCTTCGCGACAGGGAGGATTTAGGAACCGATATGAAATTCGAGGGCGGTCGTTCCAGCGGGACGGCCGCCCGCTTCGTATCGGTGCTCGGTCATTCGGGCCCGGCCGTCCGCTGAGATCAGGGCGAGTGTCGAGGCGCGCGTGCCATAGATATCGCCGCGCAGGAACAGCGCGGGGTCGTCCTCGGCCATCAGCATGTCAAGCAGGCTGGCGGGATCGGCGCCCGCCGCAACGACGGTTTCGAGCGCGGCGCGCAGCCGCTCGGCGCGCGGGCAGGGGGCGTCGACGGGCTCGTTGGCGAGCGCGTGGACGCCGGGCTCCAGCGGCACGATCAGCGGCACCGGCCGGTTGGTCAGCAGCCGCGCCGCGCCGCCGTCGACCGCGAACAGGTTGAAGGCGTTGAAGCGCGGCAGGTCCTCGGCCGACGGGTCGGCGAAGCGCCCTTCGCCGCGCAAAAGGTCGGAGACGAGCGCGCCGCGCGAGTCTTTCGCGGGGTCGGGCATCGCGCCGCGGACGTTGGTGACGACGACGGTGCGGCCGCTCGGGCCATGGACGCCGAGCCACGTTCCGCCGGCCTGCAGGTCGCGCCCCGCGACGATGCCGCTGCCGTCCTCCCACGCGTGGAGCGGCGCGGCGGCGCGTGCGTGAAACTCGTCGCGGTTGCCGATGAGGATGAGCGGCCAGTCGGCATGGACGCGATGGGCAAGGGCAACGACACACATGCCGCCGCATATCGGGGTTGCCTGCCGCCTTGCCAAGCCTGTTGCGGCGGTTTTCCACTGTATTGTATGGATAAATCACCTCATTGCCGGAGCGGGCAAAGAATGATAGCTTTCCATGATCTTCTGAAGGGGGAGATGATATGAACGAAGCTGTGAAAACGCCGTGGCACCTGTGGGCCGTCGGCATCCTGTCGTTCCTGTGGCACTGCATACCGGTCTCCGACTATATCGGTTTCAAGACCAAGGCGGCCTGGTATATCGAAGGCGCGGGGCTGAAGCCCGAGCAGATCGCGTGGGTCGAGGCCTATCCGGTCTGGGCCGATCTGGGCTGGGCGCTCGGCGTATGGGGCGCGATGGCAGGATCGCTGCTGTTGCTGCTGCGCAGCCGCCATGCGGTGACCGCGTTCCTCGTGTCGCTGATCGGCCTGGCGATCATGAGCATCTATCAGGTCGGGATGCAGGCGAGCGAATATCAGGCGCTCTTCGGCGAGGGCGTGCTGATGTTCCTGGGCCTGATCTGGATCATCGCGATCGCGCTGTTTCTTTACGCGCGGACGATGGCGGCAAAGGGCGTGCTGCGGTAGATATGTCGGCTTTGGGATAGGGAGCTGCCATTGCGATCCATCAAGCCCCTCCCCTTCAGGGGAGGGGTTGGGGTGGGGGCCATCGGCCTTGCGCTAGGCCGATAGCCCCCACCCCACTGCGACTAGGCAGCAAGCTGCCAAGTCTTCGTTGCCCCTCCCCTGAAGGGGAGGGGCTTGACTAGGAGAGGTCCGCAATCGGTCGCTAGCGACCTTTCCTACCGGCCTCTGATGAACGCCCGCACATCGGCCGACAATTTATGCCGGTCCTCGTCGCGGATATACATCATGTGGCCCGCTTCATAATAGGTATAGTGGATGCGGTCCTGCGGGATGCCGGTGCGCGACAGTGCATATTCGGCGGCGAAAAAGGGCGTCGCGAAATCATAATAGCCCTGCGCGACCAGGACTTTGAGTCCGCTATTCTCGCGGAGCGCTTGCCCGATATAGGGCGCGACATTCATATAGGCATTGCTGTCGCGTCCGCCGATCCGCCAGTCCCACTGGCCGCCGATCCGCCCGATAGACTGATATTCACGGGTCGTCTGAAAGCCCAGCGTGTCGCGGCTCCAGCTGTTGATCGCGGCGGTATAGCCCGCGTCGATGCCATAGAAGCTCGGATCATTGTCGGGGCTTTCGCCCGCGCTGTCATAATCCTTGCCCGTATAGCGGCTGTCGAGGCGGCCGACGGTGAGGCCGCGGTCGCGCAGCAGTTCCTTGTAGAAACGGCTCGGCGTGACGCGCAGGTCGGCGCTTTCGAGATAGGTTTCCGAAAGCCCGGTGAAACGCGACAGTTCGCGGCGGATTTGAGCGCGTTCCTCGCCCTGCAGTTTCTGGCCCTTGAGCAGCGCTGTGGCATAGGGACCGATGGCCCATTGCCGCGCCTCCTCGACGAATTGCTCGACCGACGGCGCGGTCGCCTTGCCGTGATAGAGGGCGGTCGCGGCCATCGAGGGCAGGTTGGTGATCGGCGACAGCTCGTTGCCCGGCGTGTCGGCGCCCGCCGCGAAATCGAGCACGGCCGAGATCAGGATGATGCCGTTCAAGGCGACGTCGTTGTACGTCTCGTTCATCAGCTGGTTGGCGACCGCGGCCGAGCGCGTCGTGCCATAGCTTTCGCCGCCGAGATATTTGGGGCTGTTCCAGCGGCCGTTTTCGTTCAGCCAGCGGCGGATCACCTCGGCGACGAGCTTCGCGTCCTGCGTGACGCCGTAATAATCCTTGGGGTCGGCCTTGCCGATCAGGTGCGAAAAGCCCGTGCCCGGCGGGTCGATGAAGACGACGTCGGTCACGTCGAGCAGCGCGTCGGGGTTGTCGACGATCGGATAGGGCGGGGCGCCGTCGTCGGTGCCGTTGCCGGGGATCGCGACGCGCTTCGGCCCGAAGGCGCCCATCATCAACCAGACGGTGCCCGATCCGGGGCCGCCGTTGAACAGGAAGGTGATCGGCCGGTTCGGGTCGCGCGGTTCCTTGATGTAAGAGGTGGTGACGACCGCGACCTCGGGCACGCCATCCTTGTTCTTGATGATCGTCTCGCCGATCGTTGCGGCATAGTTGATGCGCTGGCCGCCGAAGGTGCCGCTGAGCTTGGTGGTGCGGACCTGCGGTTCGTAGTCGGCAGGCTTTTCGGCCTTGGCCTTGTCGTCCGGCTTGTCCTCGGCATGGAGCGCGGCGGGCGCGGCGAAGGCAAGCGCCAAGGCGATGAGTGAAAGACCCGATTTCATAGATATATCTCCCCGATTGCGGGGCGACCCTATGCAGCGCGCGCGAGGGCGGCAAGGTTGCTCGTCGGTTACAGAGGGGCTTCGGTCGAAGCGCGCGCCTATTTCCGGAGCAGGCGCGGGTTCGCTTTGCCGAACCAGTATTTCCCGTCCTTTGGCGCCGACCAAGGATTGATGGCTTCCCAGCGCTTGCCGGAAAAAGTCGCCTCGTCGGGATTCGCTTCAAGCGCCTGCTTGGCTTTGTGCCGCAATACACGCGCGGCTTTTGCCTTCCACTCAGCGTCGGATTGTGCTGTGGTATGGCCTGTTATCGGCGTTTTTCGGCGAGAGCGAGACATGGCGGCACTTATCGCGCCGCGTAAATTGCCGGGCGATAGCGGGGCTCGGGGATCGGAAAACCCTTCTCCCGCGCAACCTCAAGCCAACCCTCGATCGCGTCGCGGATATTGGAGACAGCCTGCTCGCGCGTATCGCCATGCGCCGAACAAGGCCGCAGATCGGGGACATCGGCGATCCAGCATTTGTCCTCGCCGGACCAGAACAGGTTGATGTGGTAATGGGGCTCGTTCACTCGTCGATATATAGGCCATAGGTCTCGATGAGTTCAAGCAGTTCGCGGACCTGGTAGCGCTTGGCGTCTTTCGCTTCGGGCTGGACAGGAAAGGAGCGCGGCACTTTCGGGTGGACATACTGCCGGTGACTACCCGTCGTTCGCTCCCATTCAAATCCGAAGGCGCGCAGCAGGCGCTCGAAGTCGCGGAACGCCACCGTGCGGTTCGACGACTGGAGAAGCAGAACGTATAGTTTTGCGGGTTTGACCATCTACCGATCCTTGGACGAAAATCGGCGAACTAGATAACGTCATATTTGGGACATGTCACAAGATTGGATGTAAAAATAATGAAATAAAAATCTTGACTCGCCGAGCAGCGCGCAATTCCATGTTTTTGAAATTTATTGTATATTTTACATATGCTTAATTATTAGCGTCCCCACTTCGTCTTGCTCTGCTTCCCGAACCGCCCCTTGCGTGTCCCAGGCTTGCCCTCGTTCGAGCGCCCGACCCGCGGCGCGACCTGTTCGTCGGGGGGCAGGCCAAGCTCGTCGGCCTCCAGCTTGCGGATTTCGTCGCGCAGGCGGCCGGCTTCCTCGAACTCGAGGTCGGCGGCGGCGTCGCGCATCTTCTTTTCGAGCTCGGCGATATAGGCGCGCAGGTTGTGGCCGACCATGTGCGCGGGCTTGTCCTCGCCAATGTCGATCGTCACCCCGTCCTTCGACGCGACATGCGCGATGATGTCGCCGATGTTGCGCTTGATCGTCGTCGGGGTGATGCCATGCTCTTCGTTATACGCCTGCTGCTTCGCGCGGCGGCGGTCGGTTTCGCGCATCGCACGTTCCATGCTGCCGGTGATGCGGTCGGCGTAGAGGATGACGCGGCCGTCGACGTTGCGTGCGGCGCGGCCGATCGTCTGGACGAGGCTCGTTTCGCTGCGCAGGAAGCCTTCCTTGTCGGCATCGAGGATCGCGACGAGCCCGCATTCGGGAATGTCGAGCCCTTCGCGCAGCAGGTTGATCCCGACGAGCACGTCGAACACCCCGAGCCTGAGGTCGCGGATGATCTCGATGCGCTCCAATGTCTCGACATCCGAGTGCATGTAGCGGACCTTGAGCCCCGCTTCGTGGAGGAACTCGGTGAGATCCTCGGCCATGCGCTTGGTGAGCGTGGTGACGAGCGTGCGGTAGCCCGCGGCGGCGGTCTTTTTCGCCTCGGCGATGAGGTCGTCGACCTGCTCCTCGACCGGCTTGATCTCGACCGGCGGGTCGATGAGGCCGGTGGGGCGGATCACCTGTTCGGCGAAGACGCCCTGCGTGCGGTCCATCTCCCACGTGCCGGGGGTCGCCGAGACGCTGACCGTCTGCGGGCGCATCATATCCCATTCGGCGAAGCGCAAGGGCCGGTTGTCGATGCAGCTCGGCAGGCGGAAGCCATATTCGGCGAGCGTGATCTTGCGGCGATGGTCACCCTTCGACATCGCGCCGATCTGCGGGATCGTCTGGTGGCTCTCGTCGACGAAGAGCAGCGCGTTGTCGGGGAGATATTCGAACAGCGTCGGCGGCGGTTCGCCGGGGAGGCGGCCGGTGAGGAAGCGGCTGTAATTCTCGATCCCCGCGCAGCTGCCCGTCGCGGCGATCATCTCGAGGTCGAAATTGGTGCGCTGTTCGAGCCGCTGCGCCTCGAGCAGCCGGCCCTCGGCCTCGAGCTCCTTGAGGCGCTCGGCGAGTTCGTGGCGGATCGCCTCGCTCGCCTGCTTCAATGTCGGGCCGGGCGTCACATAGTGCGAGTTCGCAAAGACGCGGACATAGTTGAGGTTCGCGATCTTCTTGCCCGTGAGCGGGTCGAACTCCGTGATCTCCTCGATCTCGTCGCCGAAGAAGCTGACGCGCCACGCCATATCCTCATAATGCGAGGGGAAGATTTCGAGGCTGTCGCCGCGCACGCGGAAATTGCCGCGCGCGAAGGCCTGGTCGTTGCGCTTGTATTGCAGCGCGACGAGCTTTCTTATGATCTCGCGGCTGTCGGCGACCTGGCCCTTCTTCAGGTCGAAGATCATCGCCGAATAAGTCTCGACCGAACCGATGCCGTAGAGGCACGACACCGAGGCGACGATGATCACGTCGTCGCGTTCGAGCAGCGCGCGCGTCGCCGAGTGGCGCATCCGGTCGATCGCCTCGTTTACGCTCGACTCTTTCTCGATGTAGGTATCGCTGCGCGGGACATAGGCCTCGGGCTGGTAATAATCGTAATAGCTGACGAAATATTCGACCGCATTGTTCGGGAAAAAGCTCTTGAACTCGCCATAAAGCTGCGCCGCGAGGATCTTGTTCGGGGCGAGGATCAGCGCGGGGCGCTGCAGCTCGTCGATCACCTTCGCCATGGTGAAGGTCTTGCCCGATCCGGTGACGCCGAGCAGCACCTGATCGCGCTCGCCGGCGAGCGCCGTGTCGACCAGCTCCTTGATCGCGGTCGGCTGGTCGCCCGCTGGCTGATAATCGCTGACCAGTTCGAATCTTTTGCCGCCTTCGACCTTGTCGGGACGGGCGGGGCGGTGCGGGACATAGCCTTCGGCGGTGTCGATTTCGTCGAGCGAGGTGCGAATCTGGATTGCCATCGCTGCCAATATGGTATCGATTGCGCCCAACGACAAACATAATGGCTCGCAACCAAATGACCGCATCTGGGTTCCCCCATTTGCCCAACAGGAGGACATATTTTATGAAGAAATTTCTGACGGTCGCGGCCATCGGCGCGCTGGTCGCAGTTGCGGGTTGCAGCGGCGGAAAAACCGAGAACCAGAATGCCGGCGGCACGGTAAAGCGTGAAGCCGGTAACTGGAAGACCGACGTCAAGCTGGTGAAGTTCGAGGTTCCCGGCCTGCCGGAGGGCGCGAAGGACGCCATGTCGCAGCAACTCGCCTCGGCGAGCGGCATGGACCAGTGCTTCACGCAGGAACAGGTCGACAAGGAAGACATCGCATCCGAACTCGCCAAGGGGCCGAACGGCGGCGGCGAATGCACCTGGTCGAAAAAGGATGTCGCGGGCGGCAAGATCGACGTCGCCGGCACCTGCACCGCCAACGGCCAGACGGTCGAAATGGCGATGGCCGGAACGATGGAAGCCAAGAAGACCGACGTCACCATCACGACCAAGGGCAAGGTTCCGACCGGCGGCGATATGGAAATGGTCATGCAGATGACCAGCACCCATACCGGCCCGTGCAAGGCCGCGGCGACGACCTGAACCGCCCGCACATCTTTCGGTGAACGACAGGGGGCGTCAGTGGAAACTGGCGCCCCTTTTTTTGGGGCCGATCGCGAGACGGCGTCCGGATGCCGGCCGCGCCTTTTCGCATCGGTGGTGCCGCAAATCCAACGTCGCGCCCCGCTGCCGATGGGCGCGGGGCGAGCAGGAGAGAGAGGGAGGAGAGGAAAGTCGACTTGCCGGGCGACAGAACAGGTGGGGCTGTCGGGTCGCCCGGCGAAGTCTTGAAATGAAGCCTGAGGGGGATCGAAAGATGCCAGGGACCAGCTCGCACCCTTCGCCTTTCGGCTTCACACCGCATCATCGTAGGGATGACGCGACGCTGGAAAGGATGCCAGAGTTTCCCCTGTGCGGCAGTTACAAGGGGTCACATGGCGCAATGTTGCCGGTTGATAACCAATCCTTAACCTGATTTCGCGTTTTTCCTCGCGGATTGGCGCGGTGATTTTCTTCTGATATGGACCAAGGTTGCCGTGTTACCGTTACGTCAAAGTAACAACGGGTGGCCGCATGGGCCGATTGGCGTATCTACCGCACCGCCCGTCAGGGGTATTCGAGGGGTAGCATGGACCAGGCGAAAGCGAACGAGATACAGGATCCGGCCGAGGTCGACCGGATCATCGCCGCGGAGCTCGAGGCATTGCTCGATTCCCCGATGTTCACCCGTTCGCCGGTGCTGTCGCGGCTGCTGCAATTTCTCGTCGAGCACCGCCTGCGCGGCGGCCGGAGTTCGCCCAAGGCCTATGCGATCGCCACCGAGGCGCTGGGGCGCAGCGAAGATTTCGATCCCGCCGTCGACAGCTATCCGCGCGTCATGGTCGGACGGCTGCGCAGCCTGCTCGACCGCTATTATGCCGACACTCCCTGGATCCACCGCCTGCGCGTGCCGCAGGGCAGCTACGAGGTCGTGGTCCAATATCGCTCGGCGCCGCCGTCGGCGCGATCGGCGGACGATCCGGCGGAGGAAGGTGACGTCAAGGCCGCAACCGCTCCGGCGACGCCCGTCCATCGGCGCGCGCCATCGCGGCCCGGCGATCGCGGTTCGCGGTTCGGCCGGTGGATCGTCGTGCTCATCCTCCTCGCCCTCGCGCTTTTTACCTTGTGGACGCTTCGCGAAGGTCCGGGCCGTCTCTTCGCCGGCGATCCCGTGCCCGTTCCGCTGCTCGAAGTCAGCCCGCCGGTGGCGGGCAATCTGCCGCAGTCGCGGGCGCTGGCGCGCGCGCTCGACGGCAAGCTGCGTGACGGCTTGCGCCGTTTCGATATGGTCGACCTGCTGAGCGCGAAAGCGCCGGGCGGCGCGGCGGCGCGCACCGGGGATTATCGGCTCGACACCTCGCTGGTGCGCACGGTCGAAGGCGACACCGATGTCACCCTCGTCCTCAACCGCGTCGCCGACCAGCGCGCGATCTGGTCTCAGCAGATGCGCCTGACCAGCGACGAAACCCCCGAATTCACCGCGATCGAACCGCTGATCGCCCAGCTCGCCGGCGATTATGGCGTGATCGTGCGCGACCAGGTCCAGCGCCAGCCCGACAATTATGCGGCGGGTTTTCCCTGCCTCGCGCAGTTCAACCGGATGCGCCAGATGCGCAATGCGGCGACGGCGAAGCGGGTCGACACCTGCCTGCGCGCGACGATCGAGGCGAACCCGCGCGATCCGGTCGCGCTCACCGCGCTGTCGCTCGTGCGCTATGCCGACTGGCAGTCGCAGCGGCTGACGCCCGAGGGCCGCGAGGCGCTCGGCGAAGCACGCGCGATCGCGCTGCGCTCCTATGAAAGCAGCCCCAATTCGGCGCCGGGTCTGTTTGCGATGGCGCGCGCCAATTTCTATGCGGGCAATTGCGCCGGCGGCAATGCGATGGGCGAGGCGGCGCTCGCGCTCAACCCCTATGATGCCGACATGTCGGGCTTTCTCGGCCTGTTCAAGCTGGTGTGCGGGCAGGCGGAGGAAGGCGAGGCGCTGCTCCGCCGGTCGCTGCAGCTCGACTCCTCCTATCCCGGGGTTCCGGCGGTCACGCTCGCCTTTGTCCTGTCGCAGCGCGGCGAACAGGCGGAGGCGCAGCGGATCCTCGACCATATGCCGTCGCCGAGCAATCTGGAGCCGCAATATATGATGGTGCGCGCGGTCGTGCTCGCGCGGCAGGGCGACCCGGCCGCGGCGCGCGCGCAGTGGCGGCGCCTGCTCGCCTATACGCGCCAGCCCGCGGATGCGTCGCCCGAAACCGTGCTCGGCCGCTTCATGATCACCCCCGCGGTGATCGAGCGCGCCGCGGCGGCGCTGCGCGATTCCGGCGTCGTGCCCGCCGGGGCCTGACCCTGCGAGAGGCGAAACGCGGCGAACGGTTCGGTTCGGCCTTGAACGCGGCGGCGCGGCCCCCTATTTCCCGATCCAGGCGCCGAGGGGGCAGAAAGGGACGCATTCGGCTTATCACTGCACAAGAAGGACTGGCGGACGCCAGCCCTCTTGCCAGTCCCGCCCACGGGCTCTAGGGCAATTTTTAACATTCACGAACAGGTCAGAAAAAAGGAACTGTGCATGAGCGATTCGGCCGAAAAGGTTAAAAAGATCGTCGTCGAACATCTGGGCGTCGAAGCCGACAAGGTCACCGAGGAAGCGAGCTTCATCGACGATCTGGGCGCCGACAGCCTCGACATCGTCGAACTGGTGATGGCGTTCGAGGAAGAATTCGGCGTCGAAATCCCCGACGATGCGGCGGAAAAGATCGCCACCGTCAAGGACGCGATCGACTATATCGAAGCGAACAAGGGCTAAATCCCTGCGGTCCGGCCACGCCGGCGCCGCCTACGCGTTTCCGGCTTCCCGGTCCCGAGCGCTCGCGCGCAGTGGCCGGGAAGCTTTTTTTATGGATATAGCTCTGCACAGCGCTAAATCCGTCATCCCGGCGAAGGCCGGGATCTCACTGTTTCGGTAGTGGCAGGTCGAGAGGGCGAGGCCCCGGCCTTCGCCGGGGCGACGATAGAAATTGCATGACGCGGCGCCCCGCGGGGGCGGGGGCCGATGAAAGGAATGATTATGCGCCGGGTTGTGGTGACGGGTCTGGGTTTGGTGACGCCGCTGGGCGGTGATGTCGAGACCAGCTGGAAAAATCTGATCGCGGGCAAATCGGGCGCGGGCACGATCACCCATTTCGACGCGTCGGACCAGAAATGCACGATCGCGTGCGAGGTGAAGAGCCCGGGCCATGAATATGGTTTCGACCCCGGCAAGCGCGTCGACCACAAGGTGCAGCGCCAGGTCGACCCCTTCATCGTCTTCGGCATCGACGCCGCCGGGCAGGCGCTCGAAGACGCCGGCCTCATCGATATGACCGAGGAGCAGAAGGTGCGCGCCGGCTGTTCGATCGGCTCGGGCATCGGCGGCCTGCCGGGCATCGAAAGCGAAAGCCTGCTGCTCGCCGAAAAGGGTCCCGGCCGCGTTTCGCCGCACTTCGTCCACGGCCGCCTGATCAACCTGATCTCGGGCCAGCTGTCCATCCGCTTCGGCATGAAGGGGCCCAGCCACGCGGTCGTGTCCGCCTGCTCGACCGGCGCGCATTCGATCGGCGACGCGGCGCGGATGATCCGCGACGACGACGCCGACATCATGCTCGCGGGCGGCGCCGAGGCGACGATCTGTCCGATCGGCATCGCGGGCTTCGCGCAGGCGCGCGCGCTCAACATGAGCTACAACGACCGCCCCGAACAGGCGAGCCGCCCCTATGACAAGGACCGCGACGGCTTCGTGATGGGCGAGGGCGCGGGCGTCGTCGTGCTCGAGGAATATGAGCATGCCAAGGCACGCGGCGCCAAGATTTATGCCGAGGTCGTCGGTTACGGCCTCTCGGGCGACGCCTATCACGTCACCGCGCCCGACCCCGAGATGGACGGCGCGTACCGCTCGATGGCGGCGGCGCTCAAGAAGGCGGGCATGACCCCCGCCGACATCGACTATATCAACGCGCACGGCACGTCGACGATGGCCGACACGATCGAGCTCGGGGCGGTGAAGCGCCTGTTCGGCGACGCGATGTCCAATGTCTCGATGAGCTCGACCAAGTCGGCGATCGGCCATCTGCTCGGCGGCGCGGGCGCGGTCGAGACGATCTTCTGCATCCTCGCGATCCGCGACCAGGTCGTCCCCCCGACGCTCAACCTCGACAATCCCGACGAGGGCACCGAAGGCGCCGATCTCGTCCCCAAGGTCGCGAAAAAGCGCAAGGTGAAGGCCGCGCTCAACAACAGCTTCGGTTTCGGCGGCACCAACGCCAGCCTGATCGTCAAGGCGGTCGACTGATCCTGATCCTCCCTGTCGCGCAGCGATGGGGAGGGGGACCGTCGCCGCAGGCGATGGTGGAGGGGCCGCGCCGGTGCGTAATAGCCCCTCCGTCAGCGCTTCGCGCTGCCACCTCCCCATCGCTGCGCGACGGGGAGGATTAAACCCTCTTTCCTACATTGCGCCGCCATGCTCTATCGCCTTGTCGTCGGCTTCGGCTTAAAGCGACAAAGGAGACAATTTAGGTCCGCACGACCGTATCTTTTGTCTCTTTAAGGCGCCGAATAGGGAGAATATCGTGCATCCGTTCCGCTGGCTGACGATCGCGATCTTTGCGTTGCTGCTCGCCGCCTGCTCGCCCGGCGCGCCGAAGGATGCCGAGGTCGTGATCCCGCAAGGCGCGAGCATCGCGAAGGCGGGCGAGATTCTCGAGGAGGCCGGCATCGTCCCGGCGTCGAGTTTCCGCAATCAGGCGCGCTTCTTCGGCTCGGACGAGCCGATCAAGCCGGGCGAATATAAAATCGAAAAGGGGATGGACGCGGGCGACATCCTCGCGCTGTTCCAGTCGGGCAAGACGATCCAGCGGCTCGTGATGATCCCCGAAGGCATGCCTTCGATCATGGTGTGGGAACGGCTGATGGCCGAGCCGCGCCTCAAAGGCGAAATCCCCGTGCCCGCCGAGGGCAGCATCCTCCCCGACAGCTACGCCTTCACCACCGGCGAGACCCGCGCCGCGGTCGTGAAGCGGATGCAGGCGGCGATGGACAAGGCGTTCGCCGAGCTTTGGGCCAAGCGCACCCCGCGCACCGCGGTCAAGAACCGCAACGAAGCGATCACGCTCGCCTCGATCGTCGAGAAGGAAACCGCCGTCGCGGCCGAGCGCCGCACCGTCGCGGGCGTCTATACCAATCGCCTCGGCGTCGGGATGCGGCTCCAGGCCGATCCGACGATCATCTATCCGGTTACCAAGGGCAAGCCGCTCGGCCGCCGCATCCTGCGCTCCGAAATCCAGGCGGTGAACGGCTACAACACGTACAGCATGGCCGGGCTGCCCAAGGGGCCGATCGCGAACCCCGGCAAGGCGTCGATCGCCGCCGTGCTGGACCCCGAGGCGAACGACTATCTTTTCTTCGTCGCGCAGGGCGACGGCAGCCATGTGTTTGCGCGGACGCTGTCCGAGCATAATGCGAACGTCCAGAAATGGTATGCGCTCCGCCGCGAGCGCGGGGAGATGGAATAGGATCACCGCGCCCTGATCGTCGCCCCCGCGAAGGCGGGGGCCGCTATCGATGTAGCGCAAGATTTCTAGCGGCCCCCGCCTTCGCGGGGGCGACGGGAGAAGGCATATGACCGCCAAACTCTTCATCCACGGCGTTCCCGACAGCCCGGCGATCTGGCGGCCCTTGCTCGCCGCGCTCGACCTTGGCGATACCCCGGTCGCGGCCCCCGCGCTGCCCGGTTTCACCGCGCCGCTGTCCGCGGGCTTTGCCGCGACCAAGGAGGCCTATGCCGACTGGGCGATTGGTCAGGCCGAGAAGTTGGTCGCCGCGCACGGCCCGATCGACATCGTCGGCCACGACTGGGGCGCGCTGATCGCCCAGCGCGTCGCGATGCTGCGCCCAGACCTGATCCATAGCTGGGCGATCTCCAATGCGGTGATCGACCCCGACTATCGCGGCCACCGCATCGCGCGCATCTGGAACACGCCCGTGCTCGGCGAGTTCTTCATGGCGCTGAGTCGGCCCGGCAAGCTCGCCGCCGGTCTCGCGGCGCAGGGCATGCCCGCCGACATCGCGCGCGAGGAGGCCGAACAGTGGCGGAACAAGGACAAACGCCGCGCGATCCTCAAACTCTATCGTTCGGCCAGGGGGCTGAGCTTCGCGCACGACTGGGCGCTCGACATTCCGAAACTGCCCGCGAACGGCGCGCTGATCTGGGGCGAGGACGATCCCTATGTCGAGCTGTCGGTCGCGCAGCGCTACGCCGCGAACACGGGCACGCCGCTGACGGTGATCGAAGGGGCGGGGCATTGGGCGATCGCCGAGCGCCCCGCCGAGGCCGCCGCCGCGCTCCACGCCTTCTGGAACGGCTTGTAAAGCGTGGATAATATTATTTCATCGGTTTGAACGATTATTGTGACGCAATAAATCGATTGGATCGCCGGCCCGATCCGGCGCATCGAATGGACATCGAGAAAGGGCGTCCTGTGGACGACGGCAAACCTCCCCCTCAATTGCCTCGCCCATCCCTTTCCGAAGCAGATGGCCCGGGCTTCCCCCCTCCCTACCGGACCATTGGCGCCGCACCCATCGTCGTGACCGCGATGATGGGTGCGGCCGACCAGCGCCATTTCGACGCGCTGCGCACCGCGCATTTCCCGCCCGAACGCAATTATCTTCCGGCGCATATCACTCTCTTTCGCCAACTGCCGCCGTCGTGCCTCGACGAACTCGGCCGCCTGTTTTGCAGGATCGCCGCCGACACGCCGCCGCCCGCGGCGGTGCTGCGCGAGGTCTATTCGCTGGGGCAGGGGGTCGCCTTCCGCATCGAGAGCCCCGAATTGCTCGCGATCCGCGCGCGTATCGCCGACCATTTCGCGGGGATGCTGACCGCGCAGGACCGGGGAGTGCCGCGGCTCCACATCACGGTGCAGAACAAGGTCGCCGCCGCCAAGGCGCGCGCGCTGCTCGCGGCGCTGGCGTCCGAATTCCGCCCGCGCCAGCTCGCGATCACCGGACTCGCTGCGCATCGCTATCGCGGCGGGCCGTGGGATCCCGCCTTCACGCGCAGTTTTCGCGCCTCGCGCAGATGATATTGACCGGCGCGGCGAGCCTGCCTATAGGCGCGGCTCGCCCGAAGCGGCGGCCTTTCGGGGCGGAGTAGCTCAGCAGGTTAGAGCAGCGGAATCATAATCCGCGTGTCGGGGGTTCGAGTCCCTCCTCCGCTACCAATTCACCGACCTTCATCGATTCGTCCGGCGATACGCGGGGGGAACCCGGGCCGGCGGCAACGGCATTGCTTTTCCGTGTCGGAAAATGCGACCTCGTTCGTCTAGGAAAGCAAAGGGCAATTCGGGAGCGCCATGTCGAGCCTCGCTGAGATGATGGCAAAAGCCAGACGGGCGGTGATGCGGCGCGGCGTTCCCGCGGCGGATGCGGACGAGCTTGTCCATGACGCTTTCATCAAGGTCGAGCAATATGAACGGGCCCATGCGGCGGAATCGAAGGAGGCGTTGCTGGTGACGGCGGCGGTCAATCTGTCGATCGACCGGGCGCGCAAGAACCGGCGCGCGCCGTTCGCTGCGCATGACAATGTCCAGGCGATCGCCGACGGCGCACCCGATCCGGGACAGATCGTCGAGGAGCGTGCGCGGCTTGCCCATGCCGCGCGCGGGCTCGACCAGTTGCCCGAACGCACGCGGCGCATCCTGCTGAAGCGCCGGCTCGACAATCTGCCCTTCGCAGAAATCGCCCGCTCGGAGAATATGTCGGTCGCGGCGGTCGAAAAGCAGGTTGCGCGCGCGACGCTGCAACTGATGAAGTGGATGGAGCAATGGTGAGCGGACAGAGCCCATCCGAACGGACGGCCGCCGAAGCGGCCGCTTGGCTCGCGCGCCTCGAATCGACGGGGCGGACCGAAGCCACCGAGGCGGGGCTGCGCGCCTGGCTCGACGCCGACGCGAGCCATCGCGGCGCGTTCGAGAAGGCGATGGACCTGTGGGCGATCCTGCCCGGCGCCGCCGCGCTGCGCGATGGTGGTGAAAGCGGGGCCGATCCGCTGCCTCGCGTTCGCGGCAGGATAGGTGCGCGGTCGCTGGCGCTGGTCGCCTCGTTGCTGATCGTCGTGCTCGGTTCGGGATGGTGGCTGACGCAGCAGCCGACCGGCTATGCGACGGCGATCGGCGAGCAAAAGGTCGCGACGCTGGAGGATGGCACACGGATCGCGCTCAACACCGATACGCACCTCAGCGTCCGTTATGAGGAGGCGGCGCGCAATGTCGTCATGGACGATGGCGAGGCGATGTTCGAGGTCGCCCGCAATCCGGCGCGCCCCTTCGTCGTCACCGCCGGGAACAAGAGCATCACCGCGATCGGCACGAGTTTCATCGTGCGCAAGGCGGGAAATGCCGTCACCGTGACGCTGATTTCCGGAAAGGTCCGGGTCGATACTTATGCGTCGCCGGCCGCCGCGCGCCCTGTTCAATCGACGATGCTGACGCCGGGCGAGCGGTTCGCCGCCGCGGCCGATGCCGCCGCGATGGTGACGCCCGTCTCGTCGGAGGCCGCGACGGCGTGGCGGCGCGGGCAGGTGATATTCAACGATACGCCGCTGTCGGCGGCGATCGCCGAACTCAACCGCTATGGCGGGCCGCAGATCGATATAGCCGATCCCCGGCTGGGCGCGTTGACGGTGTCGGGCGTCTTCGCCACCAACGACACGGCGGAATTTGCCGATGCGGTCGCCGCGCTCCACGGCCTGAACGTGGGTCGCGATGCGGGCCGGATCCGCCTTGGTCGCTAGCGCCCCTGACCCTGAGGCATCGCGGGGCATCGGTTAAATCGATGAAAACCGTAATAATATTTCGCTGTCTGCCACGCACGAAAATTTTATTTCTTTCCGATGTCGGTTTTGCGGCAATCGCGCGTCTGCTTGAATAGGGCGGATAGTAAGCAACATCCCGCCCATCCGGGGGATCCTTGATGATTTCGAAAGTCACGCTCGCGGCCTGCGCCGCAACGATTGCCATCGTCTCCAACACCGCCGTGGCGCGGACGCAGGCCGAATATGATCTCGACCTGTCGGAACAGCCGCTCGGCCGTTCGCTTCGTGCCGTCGCGGCGAAGACCGGCACCAATATCGTCTTCGTGGGCTCGGTCGTGCGCGGCAAAAGGGCGCCGTCGCTGCGCGGCCGCTATACGGCGGGTGGGGCGTATCGCGCGCTGCTTCAGGGGTCGGGGCTGATCCTTCGCGAAACCTCGGCTGGTTCCTATGTCGTGACTCGCCCCACGGGCGGCGCGCCTTCCACCGCCTCCGATCGCCCGGCGGCCGAGGGTGCGGGGTCGATTTCGGGCCGCGTCGCCCAGTCCGACGGCAATCGCAACATTTCCGGCGCGCTGGTGCGGATCGAGGAAACGGGGCAGGTCGCGACCGCCGACGATCTCGGCAATTTCCGTTTCGCGCGCGTTCCGACCGGGACTTACACGCTGACGGTCTCGTTCCTCGGTTTCATCGAGCAATCGACGCGGGTTGACGTCGTCAGGGGCGAGCAGACCAACGCCGAATTCTGGATGGACGAAGGCAGCAACGCGGCCGGTGAAATCGTCGTCTATGGCTCGCGCAGCGCGCGCGCCAACGCGCTCAACCTCCAGCGCACGGCCGAGAACAGCTCCGACGTCGTCTCGGTCGACGATCTCGGCAATTTCACCGGCACGACGATCTCGGAAGCACTGCGCCGCGTGCCGGGGGTCTCGTTCCAGCGCGACGGGCTGACCGGCGACGGCACCAATATCATGATCCGCGGGCTCGACCCCGACATGAATGCGGTCAAGCTCAACGGGCTGAACCTGCCGGTCGGCAACGGCGTCGGCCGCTCGGCGGACCTGTCGAACCTGCTCGCCGACTCGGTCAGCAAGATCACGATCAGCAAGAGTCTGCTGCCGAGCCAGGACAGTGCCGGCACCGGCGGGCTGGTCGAGATCGAGACGCTGTCGCCGCTCAACCGGCCGCGGCGCTATGCCAATCTGCTGATCGAAGGGGGCAAGAGCGGCAAGAGTTTCAGCGACGATGTGCTGGTGTCGGGAACGATCGCCGGCAAGTTCGGCGCCGAGGAGAATTTCGGCCTCAGCGCGTCGGTGCAATATCGCAAGTCGAGCAACCGTTCGATCAGTTACGGTCACAATCTGCGCTATGGCGAGTTCCTGCCGCCCGACGCCGATGGCAATCCGACGCTCGAACAATATGATGCGGTCGATCCGCTCGCGACCTTTCCTTTCCTGCCCGATGCGACGCGCGCCTTTCCGCTCGGCCTCGGCACCAGTTTCAACCATGTCGAGACCGAAAATATCGCCGCGACGCTGTCGGCCGAGTGGAAGGTCGGCGACCATAGCAATCTGAAATTCGACTATCAGCACAGCGAAGCGCGCCGCACGACGACGCAGCTCAATGAAAGCTTCGGCGTCGACCTCGACTATGTCGCGACGCCGACCAGCGGCAATCGCACCGCACTGGTCCTCGATCTCGCCCCGGGGAACGAGGCGCTCGAGCATACGCAAAACTATGTCTATGACCGGGGTGCCCGGAACATCACCGATACCTACAGTCTCGGCGGAAGCACCAAGGCGGGGCGTTTCGAGTTCGAATATCTGCTGGGCTATGCGCATGGCAGCGAGCGCCATCCATCGAATTTCGGCCTGCAACTCCGCATGCCCGCCGCCGATGCGCGCGCCGAATATTTTCTCGCCCAGGCGACCGATCCGACGCTCGGCTATATCGTCACGCCGTTCGGTCCGCGCGGCGGCAAGGGGCTGCAACTGCCGCTCTTGACCGAGGCGGGATGGGATTTCGTCAACGACACATCGAATTTCACGATCGACGCGGCGAGCGGACAGGTCGACGTCACGCGCGGCAAGAACGATCGCTACACCGCCGAATATAGCGCGAAATTCAACGCCGGCTGGGGGCCGCTGACCTATATCGAGGCGGGCGTGCAATTCGAGCGCGTCGAATTCCAGAGCCGGCTCCAGCGCTCGCAATTCGGCGGCAACGTCCCCATCAGTGCGCTGCCGCTCGAACTCGTCCCCAACGATCTGTCGCGCATCGGCGTCACCGGCTCGCGCTTCGTCGTGATCAGCGAGGAATCGCTCAAGGATTTCGTCGACAATGTGAACGACTATGTCGGCGGCACGAGCGGGTTGCAGCTCACGCCGATCGTGCTGCCCAACGATATCAACCGCGAACGCACGCTCGAACAGAATCTCGCGGGCTATGTCCAGTCGCGCCTCGACATCGGCAAGCTGGAAATCATCGGCGGCGTGCGCCTCAACCGCACGCGGCTCGAGGCCGATAATCTGGTCTTCCCGACCTATATCGGGCCGATCGATCCGTCGAACGGCGGCGGTTTCGGCATCGACCTCAAATTCCAGAACGATTTCACCCGGCTGGCGAGCCAGAAGGCGACGACGACCGACTGGCTGCCGCGCATCCTGTTCAACTATCGCGCGAGCGACAATCTGATCTTCCGCGGCGGTTATTTCCTCTCGGTCGCGCGGCCGCAGATCGGCCAACTGTCGGCTCAGACGCGGATCAGCTTCATCAACATCCCGATTCCGGGACCGGAGGGGTTGAAGCCGGTGCTGACGATCAACACCGGCAATCCCGACCTCAAGCCCGCGACGACGCATAATTTCGACCTCAGCGTCGAATATTATGACCAGGACATCGGGGTGCTGAAGCTGTCGGGATTCTACAAGCGGATCAAGAATCTGCTGCAGGCCAACGCGACGAACGGTCCTGCGCAGCTCGCTGCGGTGCCGCTGCCCGATCACATCTATTTCCAGGGTCCGCCCTATTTCGACCCCGCTCATCCCGAAAATTACTTCATCACCGGATCGACGCCGTCGAACAGCGACCGGATGGCGACGATCTGGGGGATCGAGGCGCAGGCCGAGCGGCGGTTCAATTTCCTGCCCGGCGCGCTTTCGGGTCTCGGCATCTATGCCAATTATACCTTCACCAAGAGCAAGCGCGGGCAGATCTACAACTGGCCCTATGGCGCTCCCGGCGAGGAAGTTTATGAATTCTCGGGCATCCCGTTCAACAACCAGCCGAAACATTCGGGCACCGTCGCGCTGACCTACAACAAATACGGCATCGACGCGACGCTGGCCTATGGCTTCCAGTCGCGCATGCTCAACAATTTCCTTCCGCGCGGCCTGTCCGTCTATCATGAGGGCGTCCGCACGCTCGACTTCCGCTTCGAATATTGGATGCAGCCAAGTTTCGGCAAACTGCGCCTCTATGTCGAGGGCGAGGATCTGCTGAAGGGCACGGACAGTCCCGACCTGCTCGGCTCGGTTGGCGGGGTCGGCGATACGCCGCGTTTCTACAGCGGTGCGACCTATCTCGGCGGCCGCCGCGTCAAGGCCGGCGTCGCCGTCACTTTCTGACGCCTGTTTCCCCTTCCGGCCGGCCGTTCTTGTCCCGGAGCGGCCGGCCGGATTTCCCCCGAAGATGCGACAGGAGCTTCTCCTCATGATCCGTACCAGCCTTTTGCTGTCGGCCGCGGCCGCGGCGCTTTCGCTCGTTCAGCCCGCGCAAGCCGACGAGGTGCTGCCCTTCGAGCGGTTCACGCTGCCCAATGGCCTGCGCGTCGTGGTCCACGAGGATCGCAGCACGCCGAAGGTCGCGGTCGCCGTCTGGTATCATGTCGGATCGGCCAACGAGCCGGCGGGCAAGTCGGGTTTCGCGCATCTTTACGAGCATCTGATGTTCAACGGGTCCGAACATCGCGACGACGAATGGTTTCCGCCGCTTCAGGAAATCGGCGCTTCGGCGGTGAACGGCGCGACCTCCTTCGACCAGACCTATTATTACGAGGTTGTCCCGACCGGCGGGCTCGAACGCGCGCTGTGGATGGAATCGGACCGCATGGGTCATCTGCTCGGCGCGATCACGCAGGCCAAGCTCGACGAGCAGCGCGGCGTCGTCCAGAACGAGAAAAGGCAGCGCGAAAGCCAGCCCTATGCAAAGATGGACGACGTCACCGCGCGGGCGCTGTTCCCGGCGGGGCACCCCTATCATCACCCGATCATCGGATCGATGGACGATCTGAACGCCGCGTCGCTCGATGATGTGAAGGACTGGTTCGGTCAATATTATGGCGCCGCCAATGCGGTGCTGTCGCTGTCGGGCGATGTCGATGCGAAAGAGGCGCGGGCGCTCGCCGAGAAATATTTCGGCAGCGTGCCCGCGGGCCCGCCGGTCAGCCGCACGGCCGTGTGGGTACCGAGCCTTTCCGAAGACAAGCGCGACACGATGCTCGACAATGTGCCGCAGGCGGCGGTGTCGTGGAGCTGGGCGGCGCCCGGGCGCGGGACGCCGCAGTCCTCGACGCTGCGCGCCGCCGCAAGCGCGCTCGGCAGCGGCAAGACGTCGCGGCTCTACAAGGCACTGGTTCTCGACCAGCCGCTCGCGACCTCGGTATCGGTCAACTACCAGCCGATGGCGGTCGCAGGGATCTTCTCGATCGATGCGCGGCTGAAACCCGGCGTTGATCCGAAGGACGCCGAGGCCGTGATCGAGCGGGCGATCGACGATTTTCTCGCGACCGGCCCGACCGCCGACGAGCTGAAGCGGGCGAAGGTGACCAACTACGGCAACAATATCCGCGCGCTGGAATCGGTCTATGTCCGCGCGATGGCGCTGGCCGACGGGCTGATCTTCGCGAACAATCCGGCCGAATATGCCGAGGACAACAAGCGGTTCGACGCCGTCACCGGCGCCGCGGTGCTCGCCGACGCCAAGGATTGGCTGACCCGCGGCGCGCACAAGCTGACGGTGCTTCCCTATGCGGCGCACACGGTGATGGCCGATGGCGCCGATCGCAGCAAGCTGCCCGACCTTGCGGCCTCGCCCGGCCTGACCCTGCCGGTCGCGCAGGAGGCGCGGCTCTCGAACGGCATCCGCCTCGTCTTTTCGCCGCGCCGCAAAGTGCCGACGGTCGACATGGCGATCGTGTTCGATGCGGGGACGGCGGCGGACGCGCCCGACCAGAAGGGGCTCGGCGGTTTCGCGCTGCAACTGATGGGCGACGGCCCGTCCGGGTTGACGGCGCAGCAATTCGAGGAGAAGCAGGCCTCGCTCGGAGCCCGGCTCTATGCGAGTTCGGGCAGCGACACGACCAGTTTTCTTCTTTCGTCGCTCAGCCGTGAACTGCCCGCGACGATTGCGTTGTGGGCGAGCTATATTCGTACCCCGGGCTTCCGTGCCGAGGATCTGGAGCGTGCTCGCACGCTCAGCCTGTCGGGTATTTCGCAATCGCTCGCCGAACCGACCGCGATCGCGCAGCGGACGTTCACCAACGTCCTTTACGGCGCGGCGCATCCCTATGGCGCGCAGCTTGCCGGACGGGCGGAGACGCTGAGCGCCTTCACCCGCGCCGATGTCGCCGGCTGGCACGCGCGCTGGGTGCGCCCGGACAATGCCGTCATCTACGCAAGCGGCGATACGACGATCGAGGAGCTGACGGCGCTGCTCGAAAAAGGGTTCGGCAGCTGGGAGGCTCCGGCCGGAGCCAAGGGCAGCAAGTCGGTGCCCGCAATCCCCTTCGCCACCGCGAGCCGGGTGGTGCTGGTCGACAAGCCGGGCGCACTCCAGTCGGTCATCCGCGTCGGCCAGTTGCTGCCTGACGGTCTCGATCCGCGGAACTTCGACTATGACGCCGCGAACGGCATATTGGGTGGCAGCTTCACCGCGCGGCTCAACATGAACCTGCGCGAGGCCAAGGGCTGGACCTATGGAGCGAGCAGCTTCGTCAACGAGCAGCGCGGGCCGCAGAATTTCGGGGTGGCGACCAGCGTCCAGACCGACAAGACGGCGGAGGCGCTGGCGGAGGTCGACAAGGAAATCCGCGCGATCCGAGGCGAGCGCCCCGCGACGCAAGCCGAGCTCGACAGGATGGTGAAGGGCAATGTGCTGGCGCTGCCGGGGCAGTTCGAAACCAACCAGGCGTTCGTCAACTATCTGCAATATGTGTCGCTCTACGACAAACCCTATGACTATCTGGCGACCCTGCCGGCCAGATATGGCGCGCTGACGCCGGCCGCGATTACGAAGGCGGCGGACGAGATGCTGCGCCCCGATGCGATGAGCTGGGTGATCGTCGGCGACCTGTCGAAGATCGAGGCGAAGATTCGTGCGCTGGGGCTCGGCGCGGTCGAAGTGTGGGACGCCGAGGGACGAAAATTGCGCTGATCCCTATTGCCCCTGGGCGGCGCGGGAGGCGTTCGCGGGCAACGCGGACGCGCTGCTGGCGAGCGCCACCGCGGGGCCGACCAGAATGAGCGTCGGCGCGTCCGCCGCGAAGGATTTGGTCGCGAGGTCGAGCAAATCTAGCCTGGTGACGAGCCGCCGTTCGCCGGGGCTGCTGACCGCGCACGCGATCATCACCGGCATTTCGCCCGGCATTCCGGCCCGCATCAGACCGCGGCGGATTTCGCCCGCGGCTTCGCGGCCCATGTAGAAGGCGAGGGTCGATCCGCCGCGCGCCAGCGAAGACCAGTCGATGTCGAGCGCGGCGCCGCGGCGGCTGTGCGCCGTCACGAAGCGAACGTCGCGCGCGACGCCGCGCAGCGAAAGCGACATGCCCGCCGACGCGGCGGCGGCGCTCGCGGCGGTGATGCCGGGACAGATGCGGACGGGAAAGCCCGCCTCCTTGAGTGCGTCGGTCTCTTCGGTTGCGCGGGCGAACAGCGTCGGATCGCCGCCTTTTAGCCGGACCACGCGCTTGCCCGCTCGCGCAGCCGCGACGAGGAGGGCGTCGATCGTCGCCTGATCCTTCGAGTGGCGCCCCGATCGTTTGCCGACGCTGACGCGCTCGATGCGCGCGGGAATGAGGTCGAGGACGCCGCTCCCGACCAGCGCGTCGTAAAAGACGATGTCGGCGGCATCGATCAGGCGCACCGCCTTCATCGTCAGCAAGTCCGGGTCGCCCGGGCCGGCGCCCACCAGCCAGACGGTGCCGGGCGCAAAATCGTCAGGCTGCATTGCTGGTCTCCTCGGTCAATATGCGGGCGAGCGCGGGGCGGCACGACCCGCAGTTGGTGCCGGCGCCCAATGCGCCGCCGATCGCGGCGACGTCGGCGAGGCTCCGGTCGCGGATCGCGGCAACAATCGTTTTCAGCCCGACGTCGAAGCAGACGCAGATGATCGGACCGCGGTCGACCTGTGCGCCGGGTGCGCGGCCGGCGAGCAAGGTCGGCGCGACGCCCGGCGCGGCGAGCTGCGCGATCAACCAGTCGCGCGGCGGGAGTTCGCCGGTTTCGGTGACGAAGAGCGCACCGGCGAGGCAGTCGTTCGCGACGATGGCGATGCGGCGCGTTCCGCGCGCGGCATCCTGCGCTTCGATACGCTCGCCTTTAGGGAGTAGCGCCTCGATGCTCTTGAGGTCGCCATTGCCCGCGACCTCCCACATCACGCCCGAAGGCACCGCGACGCGCGTTGCCCAGAGGCAGCGCGGCGTTTCGGGCAGTTCGCGCGCGAGCAGCAGGAAGCCGCGCCATTTGGGCGTGACCGCGGCGATTGAGGCGGGGGTGCGCTTGAAGCCCGGCTGGCCCGATACCGGATCGACGAGCGGGCGGGGAAGCAGGCCCGTCCGCCCGCCGCTCGAGGTGCGGTCGGTCCAGTGGATCGGGACGAACAGCTCGCCGGGGCGCTGGCCCGCGTGAAAGGCGACGCGGTAGAGGCTGTCGCCTTGCGGTGTTTCCACGCGCGCGAGGCCGCCGTCGGTCAGACCGAGCCGCGCGCCGTCGTCGGGGTGGACTTCGACGAGCGGCTCCTCGCGGTGACGCGCGAGCTTGGGCGCGAGACCCGTGCGCGTCATGCTGTGCCACTGGTCGCGATAGCGGCCGGTGTTAAGCGTCAACGGCCATTTGGCGAGCGGTTCGGGCAGGGGCTTTTGCGTCACCGGCACCAACCGCGCGCGGCCGTCTTCGGTCGAAAAGCGCCCGTCGGCGAAGGGGTGCTTGCCGCCCCAGCGAAAAGGCTCCATCGCGTCATAGGCGGCGTTGCCGCCGAGCGCCGCGCGGGGCAGCGCGAACAGCCGCGCGCCGCCATTGTCGTAGTTCGACAGGCGGCAATGCTCGCGCCAGATGTCGGCGGGACGATCATAGGAAAAGGCGGTCTTCCACCCCATGCGCCGCGCGACCTCCTTGATGATCCACCAGTCGGGCATCGCTTCGCTCGGCAACGAAAACAGCGCGCGCTGGCGGCTGATCGTCCGGTCGCTGTTGGTGACCGTGCCGTCCTTCTCGCCCCAGGCGGCGGCGGGCAGGCGGACATGCGCGAAGGTGCCAGTGTCGGTTTTCTCGATCACGTCGCTGACGACGACGAAAGGGCAGGTCTTCAGCGCCTCGCGCACCGCATTGGCGTCGGGCATCGAGACGGCGGGGTTGGTCGCCATCACCCACAGCGCCTTGATGCGCCCCTCGCCGAGGCTGCGGAACAGGTCGACGGCCTTGAGGCCGGGCTTTTCGGCTATCGTCGGCGACGCCCAGAAGCGCTGGACACGCGCGCGGTTTTCGGGCGCGAAATCCATGTGCGCGGCGAGCGTCGAGGCGAGTCCGCCGACCTCGCGCCCGCCCATCGCGTTGGGCTGGCCGGTGATCGAAAAGGGCGCGGCGCCGGGCTTGCCGATGCGGCCGGTCGCGAGGTGGACATTGGTGATCGCATTGACCTGATCGGTGCCCGCGGTCGACTGGTTGATCCCCTGGCTGAACAGGGTGACGGTGCGTGAGGTCGCCGCGAACAGTTCGTAGAAATGCCTGAGGTCGGCAGCGGGGACGTCGCAGATGCGCGCCACCGACCACAGGTCATTTCCCTCTCCAAGCTGGTTCCAGAAATCTTCCGGCACCGCGACATGCGCGGCGAGATAGTCTTCGTCGACGATGCCCGCTTCGCGGCAATGGTGGAGCAGGCCGGTCATCAGCGCGACGTCGCTGCCCGGGCGGATCGCGAGGTGCAGGTCGGCTTCCTCGGCGGTCTCGGTGCGGCGCGGGTCGATGACGACGAGCTTCGCCCCTGCCTCGCAGCGCGTGCGGATGCGCTGATAGACGATCGGGTGGCACCAGGCGGTGTTGCTGCCGACGAGGACGATCAGGTCGGCGGCGTCGAGATCGTCATAGGTCGCGGGCACGACATCCTCGCCGAACGCGCGCATATGGCCGGCGACCGCGCTCGACATGCAAAGCCTTGAATTGGTGTCGATGTTCGCGCTGCCGATGAAGCCCTTCATCAGCTTGTTCGCGACATAATAATCCTCGGTGAGCAATTGCCCCGAGACGTAGAAGGCGACGCTATTCGGGCCGTGGCGGGCGATGGTTTCCTTGAACCGCTTGGCGACGAGGTCGAGCGCCTTGTCCCAGCTTGTGCGCTTGCTGCCGATCATCGGATGGAGGAGGCGGCCTTGGAGGCCGACGGTCTCGCCAAGATGCGTGCCCTTCGAGCAGAGGCGGCCGCGGTTCGCGGGATGATCGGGGTCGCCGGCAATCTCGACCGTGCGTTCGCCCGTCACCGTCGCGCGGATGCCGCAGCCTACGCCGCAATAGGCGCAGGTGGTGCGGATGGCGGTCATGAAAGCCGCCATCCCTTTTCCGGATTGCCGTGCCCCCGCGAAGGCGGGGGCCCATCTCCTACCCGGTCGGCACGACACCAACGGCGATTGGAAGATGATAGCGCAGGAGATGGGCCCCCGCCTTCGCGGGGGCGCAGGGATGGGAGAGCGGAAGTCACGCCGCCGCTTTCAGCGTGCTCGCGCGGCAGATCAGCACGCGGCCGCCGTCGATCTTGACCGGCACCGTCGGGGTGCAGCCCTTGTCCTCGCCGAGCGCCTCGCCGGTCGACAGGCTGATCCGCCAATTGTGCAGCGGACAGGCGACTGCGCCGTCGTGGACGATCCCCTGGCTGAGCCGCCCATGCTTGTGCGGACAGCGGTCGAGCAAAGCGAAGACCTTGCCCTCGGCGGTGCGGAAGAGTGCGATGTCGTCGCCGCCCTCGACCTGCACGGTGCGGCTGCCGCGCACCGGGATCTGGTCGACCCAGCCGATGTCGAGCCATTCTGCGGTGGTCATGCGATTTCCTTCTGCGGAATGAAGCGCGCCATCGGCGCGTGATGTTCGGCCTCGGCGCCTTCGGCGCGCTGCGCCCATGGATCGTCCTGACTGAAGCTTTGCGAGATGAGGAAGCGCGCGCGCAGCGCCTCGCGACCGGCGGCGTCCTCGACGATGCGCGCCTTGATATGGTCGAGCCCGACGCGTTCGATCCACGGCGCGGTGCGCTCGAGATAACGCGCTTCCTCGCGGTAGAGCTGGATGAAGGCGGCGCAAGTATCCATCGCCTCCTGCTCGGTCGCGACCTTGCACAAGAGGTCGGTGGCGCGGACGTGGATGCCGCCGTTGCCGCCGACATGGAGTTCGTAGCCGCTGTCGACGCACACGACGCCGAAATCCTTGATCGTCGCTTCGGCGCAGTTGCGCGGGCAGCCCGACACCGCGATCTTGAACTTGTGCGGCATCCAGCTGCCCCAGCTCATCCGTTCGAGCTTGACGCCGAGCCCGGTCGAATCCTGCGTACCGAAGCGGCACCATTCGGACCCGACGCAGGTCTTCACGGTGCGCAGCGCCTTGCCATAGGCGTGGCCCGAAACCATGCCCGCGGCATTGAGGTCGGCCCAGACCGCGGGCAGGTCTTCCTTCTTGATCCCGAAGATGTCGAGCCGCTGGCCGCCGGTGACCTTGACCATCGGCGCGTTGTACTTTTCGACCACATCGGCGATCGCGCGCAGCTCGGTCGGGTTGGTCAGCCCGCCCCACATGCGCGGGACGACCGAATAAGTGCCGTCTTTCTGGATATTGGCGTGCAGCCGCTCGTTGACGAAACGGCTCTGCTGGTCGTCGACATAGTCGCCGGGCAGCGCGCAGAGCAGATAATAATTGAGCGCCGGGCGGCACGAGGAGCAGCCGTCGGGGGTGGTCCAGTGCAATTTCTGCATCACCTCGGGGATCGAGCGCATGTCTTGCGCGACGATCTCGCGGCGGACGTCGTCGTGGCCGAAACTGGTGCATTTGCACATCGTCTTGGGGCCGCTCTGCACATCGTCGCCGAGCGTCAGCGCGAGCAGATTTTCGACGAGCCCGGTGCAGCTGCCGCAGCTTGCCGACGCCTTGCAGGTGCCGCGCACCGCGTCGAGGCTGTGCGCGCCCTTGGCGATGCAGGAGACGACCTGCCCCTTGGTGACGCCGTTGCAGCCGCAGATTTCCGCATCGTCGGAAAGCGCCGCAACGGCTGCCTTAGGGTCCGCCGCGCCGCCTCCCGCGGCGAAGGCCTGGCCGAAGATCAGCAGGTCGCGAAGGTCCGAGACGTCCTCCTGCTTCTTGAGCAGGTCGAAATACCAGTTGCCGTCGGCGGTGTCGCCATAGAGCACCGCGCCGACGATGCGGTCGTCCTTGACGATCACGCGCTTGTAGACGCCGCGGCTTGCGTCGCGCAGCACGATGTCTTCGCAGCCGTCGCCGCCCGAGAAATCGCCCGCCGAAAAGACGTCGATCCCCGACACCTTGAGCTTGGTCGAGGTCACCGATCCGCGATAGCCGCTCGGTTTTTCGACCAGCCCGTCGGCGAGGCTCCGGCACATGTCCCACAACGGCGCGACGAGGCCATAGACCTGCCCGTCATGCTCGACGCATTCGCCGACCGCGAGGATCGCCGGGTCGCTCGTCACCATATGGTCGTCGACCCGGATGCCGCGACCGACTGCCAGCCCCGCGTCGCGCGCGAGCCCGGTCGCGGGGCGGATGCCGACCGCCATCACGACGAGGCTGGCGGGGATGAGCGTGCCGTCCTTGAGCTTCACGCCCTCGACCTTGCCGTCGCCGACGATTTCGGCGGTGTCGGCGCCGGTCAGGATCGTCTGGCCGCGCGCTTCCAATGCCTGCTTGAGCAGCCATCCCGCCGCTTCGTCGAGCTGGCGCTCCATCAGCGTCGGCATCAGGTGGAGAACGGTGACCGTCATGCCGCGCAAGGACAGCCCGTGCGCGGCCTCGAGCCCGAGCAGCCCGCCTCCGATCACCACCGCGCTGCCGCCCTTTTCGGCGGCGGTGAGCATCGTGCCGACATCGTCCATGTCGCGAAAGGCGATGACGCCGGGCAGATCCTTGCCGGGCACTGGAATGATGAAGGGGTCGGAGCCGGTCGCGATCAGCAGCCTGTCATAGCGTTCGCCGACCCCGCCGCGCGTCGTTACCGTCTTCGCGGCGCGGTCGATCGCGACCACCGGATCGCCCGCGACCAGCGCGATGCCATTGTCCGCATACCAGCCCGCATCGTTGATCACGATGTCGTCGAAGGCTTTCTCGCCCGCGAGCACGGGGGAAAGCATGATGCGGTTGTAATTGACGCGCGGCTCGGCGCCGAAGATCGTGATGCGGAAACGGTCGGGGTCACGCGCGAGCAGTTCCTCGACCGCGCGGCATCCCGCCATGCCGTTGCCGATGACGACGAGATGTTCGCGCGTGTCGGCGTCGGGGGAGAGGGGGCTATGTTCCATCATCGAATCCAGTCGAATATTCGGGGAGAGGTTCAGATTCGCACGCCGTCGGCGGCGGCCCACGACCGGCGCCACTGGCCCTTGACGAAGGCGAGCGCGACGAGTGCCGCGACAGCAAGGCCGGCGAAGAGGTGAAAGGCGGGCGCGAAGCTGCCGCTCCACTGTTTCGCGAAGCCGAGCGAGGAGGCGAGGGCGAAGCCGCCGACCCCGCCCGCCATGCCGACCAGCCCCGTCATCACGCCGATCTCGGCGGCAAAGCGTTGCGGGACGAGCTGGAACACCGATCCGTTGCCGACCCCGAACGCGAGCATCGCGATCACGAACAGCCCCATCGCGGCGGACAGGGTCGCGGCCTGCGGTACACCGGCGAGCGCCAGCGCCGCGACGACGAAGACGCTCATCAGCGCGCGCACCCCGCCGATGCGGTCGGCGAGCGCGCCGCCCATCGGCCGCACCAGCGACCCGGCAAAAACACAGGCGGCGGTGCAGGCGCCCGCCGTCACCGGGTTCAGGTGGAACTGGTCGGTGAAATAGATCGGCAGCGAGGCGGCGAGCCCGACGAAGCCGCCGAAGGTCACCGAGTAGAAAGCCATGAGCCACCAGGCGTCGGCGGTCCTCAGCGGCTGGAAATAGTCGGCCAGCCGCTTCGGCGCGGGCGCGTTCGGCGCGTCCTTCGCCATGACGAGATAGAGGAGGAAGACGATCGTCAGCGGGATGCAAGCGAGCCCGAGCGCGGCGTTCCAGCCGAACAGCCTGGCGAGGCCGGGGGCGAATAGCGCCGCGAGCACGGTGCCCGAATTGCCCATGCCGGCGAGCCCCATCGCCTTGCCCTGATGCTCCGGCGGATACCAGCGGCTCGCGAGCGGCAGCGCGATCGCGAAGCTCGCCCCCGCGAAGCCGAGGATGACGCCGAGTGCGAGCGTGCCTGCGAAGCTGCTCACGCCCGTCAGCCACGCTGCGGACAGGCCCGCGATGACGATGACCTGACTGATCGCGCCCGCGCGTTTCGGCCCGATGCGATCGACGAGCAGGCCGGCCGCGATACGCAGAACGGCGCCCGCGAGCGTCGGCACCGCGACCATCAGGCCCGTTTGGGCCGGGGTGAGCCCCAGATCGTCTGCGATCGCGGGTGCGAGCGGGCTGAGGATGACCCACACCATGAAGGCGAGATCGAAATAGAGAAAGGCGGCCACGAGCGTCGGCCAGTGGCCGCTCGCCCGGAAACTCGATTTGGGCACCGCGGCGCCCGTTGCTGTCGTCATCGTCCGTCCCTTTGCGCGACGGGCAATAAAAAAGCCGCCAGGACGGCGGCCATGCGGGCGCATCCTGACGGCTTCATTGCCTGTTGGAATGTCGGGGAAAAGCTCCCCGTCCGCTTGCGGTTCGGCCCCCTCGTTGGAGCCGTCGCCGCTTTATCCTGCCCCGGCAGCCTTGCCGAGTGGTTCTAAGCTGCCTGATTCGCGAATTGGTCGCAAGCGTTTATTTCGCAGGTGCAGCAAAAATATAATTCATGGAAGATCAGCGAGATAGCCGACGATGTCCTCAGGGTCGAAGGCGCGGCCGTCGAAAAAGCGGTCGCTGCCGAGCATGAGCCGCCCCTGCACCGACCCCGCGCCGATCGGGGCGTCGAGCCCGCCTTCGAGCTTCGAGCTGGCACCCGGAAGCGGCGCGCCGGAGCCGGCCAGCGCGGCGCGGTAGATGTCGGGGCGGAAGACGCCAGCCGCGACCTCGGCGTCGGCGGACGAAAAGGCGGCGCCGTCCCAACGCAGCATCTGCGAATAGAGCCACGCCGCCTGGCTGCGCCACGGAAAATTGGCCGCCTCGCGATATTGGAACATGAAATCGGGATAATCGACGGGATCGCCGCCCGGAACGACGCGGATGCGGTCGGTGATCGCGCGCAGCACGGCGTCCTGCGGCGCGTCGAGATATTCGGCGCGCGCTAATATGTCGGCGCTGTCCCCGGCGGTGCCGGGCTCGACGAAATGGGCGGCGGCGGCGTGCAGCGCGCGGACCAGCGCCTCGACCGCATCGCGACGCTCCTTGGCGACGGCTTCGCGCAGCGCGAGCACCTTCTCGACCCCCCGGCGCCAGATTTGCGCGGTCGCGAGCGGGATCTGGCCGACGCCGCGATCGACGGCGATCGAATTCCACGGTTCGCCGACGCAGATGCCATCGACCTCGCCCGCCGCCAGCGCGTCGGCGGCGAAAGGGGGGCTGGTGACGACGATCTCGACATCGGCGTCGGGGCGGATGCCGACCCCCGCGAGCCAGTAGCGCAGCATGTAATTATGGCTCGAATAGCGATGAACGACGCCGAAGCGCAGCGGTTTGCCCGCCGCCTTGCGCGCCGCCGCGACCTCGCGCAGCGCCGCGCCGACCACGACTGGGTCGCCGAGCTCGTTCCCCAGCCCGGCTGCGCGGGCGAGGGCGGTCGAAAAGGTCACGGCATTGCCGTTCAGCCCGAGAACGAAGGGCACGGCCATCGGCACCGCGGGCCGGTCGCGGCCGAGTGCGGTCGCGATCGCAAGGGGGGCGATCATGTGCGCCGCGTCGGTGTGGCCGTAGAGCAGCCGGTCGCGCACCGTCGCCCAGGTCATGTCGCGGACGAGCTCGATCTCGACACCCTCGCGCGCGGCGAAGCCCAGTTCGTGCGCCAGGATCGGCAAGGCGGCGTCGACCAGCGGCAGGAAACCGATGCGGAAGCGTTCGGCACTCATTCCATGTCTCCCATCAGCGCCTCGCTGGTCACGATCGCCTCCGCGATTTCGGAAATGCGGCGGTTGGTGCGCATCGCCTGGCCGCGCAGCAACGCATAGGCCGCGGGCTCGTCGACCTGGCGGCGCCTCATCAATATCGCCTTGGCCTTGTCGATGACCGCGCGCTCGGCGAGCGCGTTCTTCGCCTCGTCGAGTTCGCGCTGGAGGCGCGAAAAGGCCTGGAACCGCCGCACTGCCAGGTCGATCACCGGCTTGATCCGCTGTTTCGACAAGCCATCGACGACATAGGCCGATACGCCCGCGTCGATCGCCGCCCCGGTCGCCTCGGCGTCGCTCTGGTCGACGAACATCGCGATCGGCCGCGCCAGCGCGCGCGACATGGCGAAATAATCCTCGAGCAAATCGCGGCTGGGGTTTTCGAGGTTGATCAGGACGACTTCGGGCTGCGCCGCCTCGATCTGGCGGGCGAGCGCGCCGGCGGGATCGATCAGCACCAGATCGTCGAGTCCCGCCTCGCGCAAGCCATCGGAGATGATCGCCGCGCGCGTCGTGCTGGTATCGATGATCGCGATCCTCATGATCCGCGCCCTTACGCGGGGTTGTTCGAATCTTCCAGCACCATCCTGTATGGAGCATCGAAACAATGGTCAGGCGGCTCGATCGGGCATTTTCATGGCTTGCGCATTGGTCCGGCCTTGTCCAACGACGGGCGCCTATGACCGGTCCCGTCGCCAAGAGCCCCGCCAGCGGGAAGATCGACCTGCTCGCGCTTGGCGCGCTGTTCCTGTCGCTCGTGTCGGTGACGGGCGGCGCGGCGCTGGCAAAGAGCCTGTTTCCGCTGGTGGGGCCCGCGGGGACCACGGCGCTACGCCTGATCTTCGGCGCAGTCCTGCTGTCGGTGGTGCTCCGCCCGTGGCGGCTGAACTATCGCGACGGGTGGCGGTCGATTCTCGCTTACGGCGTCGTGCTCGGCGCGATGAATCTCAGCTTTTACAACGCGCTGAGCTATATTCCGCTTGGCATCGCGATCGCGATCGAATTCATCGGCCCGCTGAGCGTCGCGGTGCTCACCTCGCGCCGCCGCGCCGACTTTCTGTGGATCGGGATCGCGGTGTTCGGCCTGCTGCTTCTGCTGCCCATCCGCGAGGGCACAGCGCATCTCGACTGGCGCGGCGTCGCGCTGGCGCTGTTCGCGGGCCTCTGCTGGGCCGCCTATATATTGCTCGGCAAGCGTGCGGGCGCGCAGCACGGACCCGCCGCCGCGGCAGGCGGCACGATTGTCGCGGCCGTCGTCGCGGCGCCGGTCGGCATCATCCATGCCGGTGCGGAACTGCTCCGCCCGGAGATATTGGCGACGGGCCTGATCGTCGGCCTCGTTTCGAGCGCGATTCCCTATGGATTCGAGATGGTGGCGCTGCGCCGCCTGCCGCCGAACAGCTTCGGAACGCTGCTCAGCGCCGAACCCGCGGTCGGCGCGCTGATGGGTTTTTTCCTGCTCGGCGAACTGCTGACTTTCACGCAATGGATGGCGATCGGCCTGATCGTCATATCCTCGATCGGCACCGCGAAGCGCGGAGGCGGCTATGCGACCGCCGAGCCGCCCTTCGACGGCGAATAGCCCGAAGACTCTGCGCCGACGCCGCCCAGGCCGCCCGAAGTCGTCCTTTTCGGCTTTCAAGATCGCTTGCCGCGATCGGATTCATGGCATATGATTAGCATACTAAGTAAATGCCATGCGATGAGGATTCCGATGCCGGGAATATGTGCGAAATATCGACCGAACCCCATTGTGGGGACGCTGTGACCGGCCCGCGCACGCTCTACGACAAGATTTGGGACGCGCACGTCGTCGCCGAGGATGATGGCGAGACGTTGCTCTATATCGACCTGCACCTGCTGCACGAGGTGACCTCGCCGCAGGCTTTTGCGGGCCTTGCGACGGCGGGACGGGCGGTTCGGCGTCCCGAGCGCGTGCTCGCGCTGTCCGATCATAATGTCCCGACGGCGGGACAGGCGGCGGGCCCCGCCGGGGTGGCCGATGTCGAGGCGCGCGCTCAGCTCGAGGCACTGGTCGAGAATACGCGCCGTTTCGGAATCGAGAATTTCCCGATGGGCGACCCGCGTGGCGGGATCGTCCATGTCGTCGGGCCCGAGCAGGGGCGTTCGCAGCCCGGGATGACGATCGTCTGCGGCGACAGCCACACCTCGACGCACGGCGCGTTCGGGGCGCTCGCCTTCGGGATCGGGACGTCGGAGGTCGAGCATGTGCTGGCGACCCAGACGATCCGCCAGCGCCGCTCGCGCAACATGCGGGTGCGCGTCGACGGCGTGCTGGCGCCCCACGTCCATGCCAAGGATCTCGCGCTTCATTTGCTCGGGATGATCGGCGTCGATGGCGCGGGGGGGCATGTCATCGAATATGCGGGGGAGGCCGTGCGCGCGCTGTCGATGGAAGGCCGGATGACATTGTGCAACCTCAGTATCGAGATGGGCGCGCGCGCCGGGCTGGTTGCGCCCGATGCGACGACGCTCGCCTATCTGAAGAACCGTCCGGCGGCGCCGCGTGGCAAAGCATGGGAGGCGGCCGCGGCGCGCTGGGCGAAGCTCGCAAGCGACCCCGGCGCGGCCTTCGACCGCGAGCTGCACTTCGATGCGCGCGACGTGCGGCCGATGGTGAGTTGGGGGACCAACCCGTCGCAGGTCGTCGCGATCGACGGCCTCATTCCTGATCCTGCAACGCTGGGCGATCCTGATGCGCGCGCCGCCGCCGAGCGCGCGCTCGCCTATATGGACCTTGCCCTCGGCGCGCCGATCGCCGGGCAGCGGCTCGACCGCATATTCATCGGCAGCTGCACCAACAGCCGGATCGAGGATCTGCGCGTCGCCGCCGCCGTCGTGCGCGGCCGCCATGTCGCGCCGCACGTCCGCGCGATGGTCGTGCCGGGATCGGGGCTGGTCAAACGGCAGGCCGAGGAAGAGGGCATCGCCGAGGCGCTGCGCGCCGCGGGGTTCGACTGGCGCGAACCGGGCTGTTCGATGTGCGTCGGCATGAACGCCGACCGGCTCCGCCCCGGCGAACGCTGCGCCGCGACCTCGAACCGCAATTTCGAGAACCGCCAGGGACGCGGCGGACGCACGCATCTGATGAGCCCGGCTTTGGCGGCGGCGAGCGCGATAGCAGGCTGCATCGCCGCACCCGATATGCTGGCTTAGGTCGCGGCCTCGAACCGCGCGATCGCCTCCGCGTGGCGCAGCGTGCGGTCGATGTCGTCGAGCCCCTCCATCAAGATGCGGCGGTCGTCGGGGTCGATCTCGAACGCGATCGTCTCGCCCGATGCGAGGCGGATGCGCTGCGCTTCGAGGTCGACCTCGACCGGCGCATATTGCGCGGCTTCGATCGCGCCGCGGAGCCGGGCGCAGATTTCATCGGGCAAGCGGATCAACAGCAGGCCATTCTTGCGCGCATTGCCTGCGAAGATGTCGCCGAAGGTTGGCGCGATGACGCAACGGATGCCGAAATCGGCGAGCGCCCACACCGCATGTTCGCGCGACGAGCCGCAGCCGAAATTGCGATCGGCGACCAATATCCGCGCATCGCGGCAGGCGGGCCGGTTGAGGACGAAATCCTCGCGTTCGCGTCCGTCCGTGTCATAGCGCAATGCGCGGAACAGGTGCCGGCCGAGTCCCGAACGCGTCAGCGCCTTCATATATTCGGCTGGGATGATCATGTCGGTATCGACATTGGCGAGCGGCAAGGGCGCCGCGGCCGCTTTCACCCGAATGAATTTTTGCACACCGCCTCCACTAGCTTAGCATACTAAGTATATTGGTCGGCGAATCTTGTCCAACCTTATCGCGGGGTTGTGACGGCGATGACGTGCCGGGCGACGAGGAAGGCGGTTGCCGCGCGAAGCTTCGCGTCCTAAGATTTGCGCTTGCGCGGACCGGTGCCGTCATCGGGATCGCGACAGGGGAGCAGGGTTTTGGTCAAGAAAACAAAGGATTATCGGCATCCGGCCGAATATTATACCGATCCTGAAAACAGCATCGGCTATCTGGCGCGCGTCGTCTTCCGTTCCTTTTCGCGGCTGCTCGAGCGCCGCACGCTGACGCACGATGTTTCGGCGGGGCAGTGGCGTTTCCTGCGCCAGCTCTGGCGCGAGGACGGCATCACCCAGCGCGAACTGAGCGAACGCGTCGGCATGCGCGAGCCGACCACCGTGGTCGCGCTGAAGGGGCTCGAAAAGGCGGGGCTGATCACGCGCAAGAAGACCGCCGACGACCGGCGCAAGACTTTCATCCATCTGACCCCGCACGCCAAGAAGCTCGAACTGATTCTCGCGCCGATGAACGCCGAAATCCACGAGATCGCCACCAAGGGCATGAGCGACGAGGAGGTCGAGGTGCTGCAGGGGCTGATGCGCCGCGTGATCGACAATCTCGCCGACGAAACGCGCAAGCTCGCGGTGCTTTCGGACATCAAGGCCTGACCGCTTGATCTTGCCGCGACCGGACAATAAGTTAGTATACTAATCATATTGTCCGGGAGGGAAAATGACCAGCATCGCCGTTATCGTCGGGAGCATTCGCGAAGGGTCCTATAACCGCGCTTTGGGCGAACTTGCCGCCGCCAGCCTCGAAGCGCAGGGCGCAAGCGTCACGCGGGTCGATCTCGCGGCGTTCGACCTGCCGCTCTATTCGGCCGCGCTCGAAGCCGATGCCTTTCCGCCCGATGTGCAGCGGCTCAAAACGCTGTTCGCCGCGCAGGACGGGCTTTTGTTCGTGTCGCCCGAATATAATGGCTCGCTGACGCCGCTGCTCAAAAATGCGATCGACTGGGCGTCGCGGCCCACCGGCGACGAGGGGCTGGTCGCGCTCTCCGCCTATCGCGGCAAGGCGGCGGCGATCATGTCGGCATCGATCAGTCCGTTCGGCGGGCTGCGCGGGTTGATGCACCTGCGCCAGATCTTGTCGACGATCCAGATGCTCGTCATCCCCGAACAGGTGCTGGTGCCGAACGCGCACGCCGCCTTTGCCGAGGACGGTAGTCTGAAGGAGCCGTTGCCCGCGTCGCTGGTCGATATGACCGCCGCGCGGCTGGTCGCTGTCGCGAAGGCGCTGTCGGCCTAGCGGCGCGGGGCGGCGACGGGGCGGTCGATATTGTCGCCCCAGTCCGCCTCGAGCGCCGCGAGCAGCGCGTCGAACTTGTCCTGCCCCAGCCGGTCGGCGATCTGCGCGGTGAGCGCGTCCATCGAACGCTGTGCATCCTTGCGCATGCGCGCGCCGAGGTCGGTCAGCGACACGATCATGTGACGGCGGTCGTCGGGATCGACGTCGAGCTGGACGATGCCGAGCTTGACCATCTGGTTGATCGTGCTGTGGATCGCCTGCCGCGACACGCCGAGGTTGCGGGCGATGTCCGACGGGCGCACGATGCCGCTGACGATGTTGGTCATCACCATCGACTGCGGCCGGTTGACGTCGGGCCAGCCATGATCGTGAAGCCGCGCCTGCAGCCCTTCGTCGAGCCAGCAAAAGCGTTGGAAAAGCGCGATGATAAGCTGGTTCGTCCGCATATGGCGCTAAGTTGTTCCCCCGTTTGCCGGCGGGGTGCCGGCGTCGTCACGCTAGAAGAGCGATGCCCGCGAAGCAAGCCGGGCGGCGTTGCAAAGGCAAAATACTTAGTATACTACCTATTGCAGCAACGAGGGAGAGTGCCGCATGGACGGGTTGATGCAGAATGTGCCGCTGACGGTCGACCGGATCATCGACCATGCGGCGAACTGGCACGGCGCGCGGGAGATTGTGTCGCGCGATGCCGATGGGCGCGTCACCCGTTCGACCTATGCCGACATCCATACCGATGCGAAGCGCGTGTCGAACGCGCTCGCCGCCGAGGGGATCGGGCCGGGCGACCGCGTCGCGACGATGGCGTGGAACGGAGCGCGGCACCTTGCGGCGTGGTATGGCGCGGCGGGCATGGGCGCGGTGCTCCATACGCTCAACCCGCGGCTCTTCCCCGAACAGATCGCCTATATCGCGAATCATGCGGGCGACCGGTTGCTGATCGCCGATCCGGCGACCGTGGACCTTGTCGAACAATTGCTGCCGCAAGTGCCGTCGATCGAGAAAGTGATCTTCTTTGGCGACCGCGCCTCGCTGCCCCAAACCAGCTTTCCGGCGGTCGCATTCGACGACTGGATCGCGGGCCATAGCGACGAATATGATTGGGGCGGTTTCGATGAGAATGCCGCGTGCGGGCTCTGCTACACGAGCGGGACGACGGGCAATCCGAAGGGTGTGCTCTATTCGCACCGCTCCAACTATATCCACGCGCTGATGACCCTTCAGCGCGATGCGCTCGCCTTGTCGGCGCGCGACACCGTGCTTCTCGTCGTGCCGATGTATCACGCCAACGCTTGGGGCGTCGTCTATTCGGCGCCCGCGGTGGGCGCGAAACTCGTGCTGCCGGGGCAGCGGATGGACGGCGAATCGATCTATAATCTGATCGAGCAGGAAGGCGTCACCTATTCGGCGGCTGTGCCGACCGTCTGGCAGATGCTGCTCCAGTATATGCAGGAGAATGGCAAGCGTTTCACGACGCTGGAGCGCGTGACGATCGGCGGCTCGGCGTGCCCCGAATCGATCATCCGCACCTTCCGCGACGATTATGGCGTCGACGTCATCCAGGGCTGGGGCATGACCGAAACCTCGCCGCTCGGCACGGTGTCGGTGCCCAATGCGTCGGTCGCGGCGAAACCCGAGCCCGAGCAGATGGCGTACAAGCTCAAGCAGGGGCGGTTGCTCTGCGGGCTGGAGATGAAGCTGGTCGACGACGCGGACAATCGCCTGCCGCACGACGGCAAGACCCCGGGCCGGCTGATGATCAAGGGGGCGACGATCGCGGGCGCCTATTATGGCGGCGAGGGCGGCGACGTGCTCGATGCCGAGGGCTTTTTCGACACTGGTGACGTCAGCACGATCGATGCCGAAGGCTATATGCAGATCACCGACCGCGCGAAGGACGTCGTCAAATCGGGCGGCGAATGGATCAGCTCGATCGAGATCGAGAATATCGCGATGGGGCACGACGCGGTCGCCAACGCCGCCGTGGTCGGCGTCGCGCATCCGAAATGGGACGAGCGGCCGATCCTGCTCTGTCAGCTCAAAGACGGAGCGAGCGCGTCCGCGGACGATCTCAAGGCTTATCTCGACGGCAAGATCGCGCGCTGGTGGATGCCCGACGACGTGCTGTTCGTCGACGAAATCCCGCTCGGCCCCACGGGCAAGATCGACAAGAAGGCGATCCGCGCCGGGCTGGAGGGCTATGAGCTGCCCTTCGACGTGAGCCGTTAATATGTTCCTCATTTTCGTCATCCCGGATCAAGTCGGGGATGACGATGGTGAGATATAACCAGCAGGAGAGAGATTAATGGACCCGAACGGGATCGAAGGATTGGACGCGCAATTTATCGGGCGTGTGTCGCCGACCGCGCCGCGCATTCAGGCGGGCGGGCATCCGTGCCAGGGCATATACTGGACCGAGGCGGGCAAGCGGCCGAAGGTCGCGATCATCGCGACGCATTACAACGTCGATTTCTCCGAACATTATATCGCGCCCTATTTCGCGCGGCAGGGTTTCGGCTTCCTCGGCTGGAACACGCGTTATCGCGGCTTCGAGGATCAGTTCCTGCTCGAACATGCGGTGCTGGACATCGGCGTTGGCATGAAGTGGCTGAAAGAGGAAGCCGGCGTCGAGCAGATCGTGATCCTCGGCAATTCGGGCGGCGGCTCCTTGATGGGCGCCTATCAGGCCGAGGCGATTGCGCCAACGCTGACCGACCGGCTGCCTTCGGCGGGGCAGGATGCGCTCGCGCAGCTCGTCAAGGGCGACCTCTATATCAGCTTCAACGCGCATCAGGGGCGTCCCGAGGTGCTGACCGACTGGATGGACGCATCGGTGATCGACGAGAATGATCCCGTGGCGACCGACCCCGAACTCGACCCGTTCAACCCCGACAACGGCCCGCCCTATTCGGACGCGTTCATCGCGAAATATCGCGCCGCGCAGCGCGCGCGCAATCAGCGGATCACCGACTGGGCGAAGGCCGAGCTCGCGCGGCTCAACGCGGCAGGCATTCCCGACCGCATCTTCCCGATGTTCCGCTGCTGGGGCGATATCCGCTGCGTCGATCCGGCGATCGACCCGTCGGACCGCAAGCCCAACTGGTGCTATCGCGGCGACCCGGCGATCGCCAACCGCACGCCGAGCATCGGGCGCGCCAACACGATCAAGACCTGGCTCAATATGTGGAGCCTCGAGACCTCGCCGTGCCAGGGCCAACCGCACCTCGCCAAGCATGACACGCCCGCGCTCGTCGTGCAGGGAACGGCCGACACCGGCGTTTTTCCGAGCGACGCGCGCAAGATCTTCGATTTCCTCGGGAGCAGCGACAAGAAGCTCGAATTGATCCCCGGGGCGCATTATTTCGAAGACTCGATCGAGGAGCGCCAGAATGCCGCCGACCTCGTCGGTGCATGGATCCGGGAGAAGCTGTAACGTGACGGCCGACGCCGACATTGCCGAGGGGTTGCGCGGCGCCGGATTGGTGGGCGAGAGCGATGTCGTCCTCGAACCGCTGACCGGCGGCGTGTCGTGCGACGTGTGGAAGGTCGAGACCCCGTCGGGCCCGATCGTCGTCAAGCGCCCGCTGCCGCAGCTTCGCGTCGCCGCCGAATGGCACGCGCCGGTCGAGCGCGGAACGAGCGAGGTACGCTGGCTGCGGCGCGCGCGAGGCGTTGATCCGCGCATCGCGCCCGAGGTGCTCGTCGAACTGTCCGGTCATGCCTTTGCGATGCGCTTCCTCCCCGGCTGTCCGGTTTGGAAGGATGAGTTGATGGCGGGCCGCGTCGACCCGGCCTTCGCCGCGCAGGTCGGAACCGGCATCGCCGCGGTCCACGCTGCGACCGCCTATAACGACGCCGACCGCGCCGCCTTTCCCAACGACGAGATGTTCCGCGCGCTGCGCGTCGATCCTTTCCTGCTCCATGTCGCACGGCAGGATAGCGAGTTGGCGCCCGCGCTGACTGCGCTGGCCGACGATCTGTCGTCGCGCAAGATTGCGCTCGTCCACGGGGACGTCAGCCCCAAGAATATCCTCGTCAGCGCCGATGGTCCGGTGTTCCTCGACGCCGAATGCGCCGTCTATGGCGACCCCGCCTTCGACCTCGCCTTTTGCACGACGCATCTGCTGCTGAAGGCCGTGTGGTCGGGCGATGCGCGGCTGAGCGGGGCCGCGACCGCACTTGTCGCGGCCTATCGTGGCGGCATCGACTGGGAGGATGCCGACGGCCTGCTACTCCGCGCCGGCAAGCTCACCGCCGCGCTGCTCCTCGCGCGCGTCGAGGGCAAGTCGCCCGCACCCTATCTCACCGACCCCGAACACAAGCGCATCGTGCGCGATCAGGCGCGCGCGCTGATCCCCGCGCCGCAACCGATCGACGCGCTCGTAGCCAATTGGAAAAGGAAGTTTGCATGACCTCGCGTATTGCCTCCGTCACCGGCCGCCAGCTTTGGGATTCGCGCGGCCGGCCTACCGTCGAGGCCGAGGTCATGCTCGAATCGGGCGCGGTCGGGCGGGCGATCGCGCCTGCGGGGGCCTCGCGCGGCGCGCATGAAGCCATCGACCTGCGCGACGGCGGCACCGCGTTCGGCGGCTTTGGCGTCAATCGCGCGGTCGCGGGGATCGGTTCGGACATCGCGGATGCGATCGGGGGCATGGATGCGCGCGAGCAGGCTGCCGTCGACGCGGCGCTTTGCGACCTCGACGGCACACCGAACAAGGCGCGGCTCGGCGCGAATGCGGTCGTTGCGGTATCGATGGCGGTGCTCCACGCCGCCGCGGCGGACGCGCGCGAACCGCTCTGGCGCTATCTGGCGGGCGACCGCAAGGTGCGCGTTCCGCTACCCGAGATCCAGATTTTCGGCGGCGGGGCGCACGCGGGGCGGCGCACCGATGTGCAGGATTTCATGGTGATGTGCCCGAAGGCGGGCAGCTTCCGCCGCGCGCTCGAGATCACCGATGACGTCTATCGCGCCGCCGGCAAGCTGATGGAAGCGAAAGGGCCGCTGTCGGGTGTCGCCGACGAAGGCGGCTGGTGGCCCAATTTCGCGTCGAACGAGGATGCGCTCGATACGCTGACTAGGGCAATCGAGGCGAGCGGGCACCGCGCGGGCGAGGATGTCTTCATCTCGCTCGACATCGCGGCGAACGAGCTTGGCGACGCATCAGGCTACAGCCTCGCGCTCGATGACGGACGTCTATCGGGCGAGGAGATGGCGGCGCGCATCGTCGAATGGGCGGGACGCTATCCGATCCTGTCGATCGAGGATCCGGCGGGGCAGGACGACTGGACGACGATGGCGGCGGTCACCGCGGCGCTCGGCGAGCGCGTCCAGATCATCGGCGACGATGTGCTCGTCACCAGCGCCGAACGCGTCGCACGCGCGGGTGAGGCGGCGGTGTGCAACGCGGCGCTGATCAAGGTCAATCAGGTCGGAACCGTCACCGAGGCGAAAGCCGCGCTCGACGCGGCGGTTGCGCGCGGCTGGGGCGCGATCGTCTCGGCGCGCTCGGGCGAAAGCGAGGATGTCACCATCGCCCACCTCGCGACGGGCTGGGACGCGGGGCAGTTGAAGGTCGGCAGCTTCACGCGTTCCGAACGCATGGCGAAGTGGAACGAAATGCTGCGGATCGAGGAGGCGATGGGCGCCGATGCCGAATTTGCGGGCTTCTCGGCCTTCGCCGGGTCGATCGGCCGGGTCGCGGCATGATCGTCCTCCACGCCCGCCCCAGCCCGGGTTTCCGCGAAGCCGTCGATGCGATCCTCGGCCCCGGGGTCGTCGTGCATGTCGATGAGGCCGCGCCGCTCGACGCGGTGGCGGGCGAAATCACCGCGCTGCTCCACGTCCTCACTCCCGTCACCCCGGATTTCATCGCTTCGGCGCCGAAGCTCAAACTGATCCAGAAGCTGGGCGTCGGCGTGAACACGATCGCGCTCGATGCGGCCCGCGAGCATGGCGTCGCGGTGTGCAACATGCCCGGCACCAACAGCCGGGCGGTCGCCGAAATGGCGCTGTCGCTGATGATGGCGGTGCTGCGCCGGACCAGCTTCTTCGACGCGCGGACGCGGGCGGGGGAAGGGTGGACCGCCGATCCGTCGGAGCTTGACAGTGTGGGCGAAATCGGCGGGCGCACCGTCGGCCTCGTGGGTTTCGGCAATTCCGCGCAGTTGCTCGCTCCGGTACTCGCGGCACTGGGGGCGAAGGTTGCCTATACCGCGCGCAGTCCGCGCGACGTGCCCTATGAATTCTGGCCGCTCGACCGGCTGCTCGCGGAATGCGACATCGTTTCGCTGCACATCCCGCTCACCGAAGAGACGCGTGCATCGATCGATCCCTTCGCGATGAAGAAGGGTGCGGTGCTGGTGAACACCGCGCGCGGCGAATTGGTCGACGAAACAAAATTGGTTGAGGCGCTGGCCTCCGGCCATCTGCGCGGCGCCGGCCTCGACGTCTTTGCCGAGGAGCCGCTGCCGCACGGCAACCCGCTGCTCGGCCTGCCCAATACGGTGCTCGCCCCGCATATCGCGTGGCTCACCCCCGAAACGCTCGTGCGCAGCCTGACGGTGGCGCACGAGAATTGCCGCCGGCTCGTCGCGGGCGATCAACTTCTTCATCAGGTGGTCTAATGTCGCTCCCTATTGTCCTGATAACCGGCCAGCTTTTGACCGATGCCGTCTGGCAGCCCTTGCTCGATGCGTGGCCCGACCGCGAAGTCATCGTCGCCGATAATCGCAGCGACGACAGGATCGAGGGTTTTGCGCAGCGCCTGCTCGACAAGGCGCCACCGAAATTCGTGCTGATCGGTCATGCGATGGGCGGCTTCGTCGCCTTTGAGGTCATGCGTCGCGCCCCCGAACGTGTCGCCAAGCTCGCGCTCATCTCGACGCTCGCTTCGGCCGACGGCCCGGCGCAGACCGCCCGGCGGCAGGGCTATATCGACCTCGTCGAAAGCGGCAATTTCGATCAGGTGGTCGAGGAGCGTATCCCGATCCTGTTTCCCGAAGAAAAGCGCGGCGATGCGCGGTTGCTCAGTATCGCGCGGCAGATGGCCGCCGATACCGGCGCCGAGACCTTTCTCGCGCAGCAGCGCGCGATCATGGCGCGCATCGACAGCCGCCCGCGGCTCGGCGAGATCGCAGTGCCGGTGCTGCTGATCTGGGGCGAGAAGGACGGCATCACCAGCCGCGCGCATCATGACGAGATGGCGGAGGCGATCCCGGGGGCGCGGCTCGAGGTCGTGCCGGGGACGGGACATTTGCCGATGGTCGAGGCGCCCGAGACGGTGGTGCCGTTGTTGGCGGATTTTATGGACGCCTGACCTCCCCTCCCGCAAGCGGGAGGGGCAGCGAGACTTACGAGCTTGCTCGTTAGTCGCAGCGGGGTGGGCTGAACGCAGCGTCGCTGCCCACCCCCAACCCCTCCGCCTGCGGGAGGGGAGAAGAGCTATTTGAGCTCCGCCCGCACCATCGCCGCGCCATCGACCATCGCCTTCAGCTTCGCTTGGCTATGTTCGCGGCTGTGATATTTCATCCCGCAGTCGGGCGCGACCCACAGCCGTTCGGCGTCGACGTAACGTAGCGCCTCGCGGATGCGCCCCGCGACGACCTCGGGCGTTTCGACCTCGGGGATCGACAGGTCGAGCACGCCGTACATGATCGTCTTGGTCGGCAGCTCGGCGAGGATCGCGGGGTCGAGCCCCGGCTGCGCGGCCTCGATCGAAATCACGTCGATCGCCGAGGCTTCGAGCTCGGCAAGGAAGTCATAAGCCTTCGGTTTCGGCCCCGTCGCGCCCGCGCCATGATGGACCATCGCATAGCCGAAGCAGATGTGCAGCGCGGTCGTGCCGCCGACGCCGTCGAGTGCGCGGTTGATCGCCTCGATCGCATAGCTGTTCGCCTCGGCGGCGCGCGCCTGCAGATAGGGTTCGTCGAGCTGGACGACGTCGACTCCCGCCGCGAACAGGTCCTTCACCTCGGCATTGACCGCGTCGGCATAATCCATCGCGAGCGCGCGCGCGTCGGGATAATAGCCATTCTCCGCCTGCTGCGTCATCGTGAAGGGGCCGGGCAGGGTGAGCTTCACCGGTTTCGTCGAATGACGGCGCAGGAAAGCGGCATCCTGCGCCTCGATCGGCGCGACGCGGCGGATCGGGCCCGAGACGAGCGGCACCGGATTCGCGTTGCCGGTGCGGTCGATCGCGGTGCCGTGCTTCTCGCGGTCGATTCCCGACAATGCCGTCGCGAGCCGGTTCGAATAGCTTTCGCGGCGCATTTCGCCGTCGCCGACGATGTCGATGCCGAGTTCTTCCTGATCGCGGATCGCCATCAGCGTCGCGGCTTCCTGTGCATCCGCGAGCCAGGGTTCGGGGATGCGCCACAGCGTCTCGGCGCGGACGCGCGGTGGCAGGCCGGCCTTCAGCGCCAAGCGGTCGATCAGCCAGTCGGGCTGGGGGTAGCTTCCGACGATCGTCGTCGGCAATAAGGGGTGGTCGAACAAGGCCAATCCTCTCGATTTTTGGGCTGGTCAAACATTTGCTTAGTATTCTATCTAATTCAAGTCGAAACGAGCGTGGGAGAGCAAAATGATCGATCTGGAGGCCATCCGGACGCTGGCGGACATTCCGGCGGCGCAGGCGCGCATGCGGGGGCAGGCGACCGCGGTGAAATTCGGAGACCGCGAGACGAGTTTCGCCGAACTCGATGCGCGGTCGAACCGCGTCGCACATGCGCTGGTCGCGGCCGGGGTCGCAGCCGGCGACCGCATATCGGCGCTGACCAAGAACCACGACAGTTGGTATCCGCTCTTCTTCGGAACCGCGCGCGCCCGTGCCTGTTTCGCGCCGATCAACTGCCGCCTCGCGCCCGCCGAGATCGGCTTCATTCTGGGCGATGCCGGGCCGAAACTGCTGTTCGTCGGCGAAGATTTCTTCGACTGCGCGCTCGCCGCGGTGGCCGATCTCGCGGCACCGCCGCGGCTGATCGCCCTCTACGGCGAACACCCGGCGTTCGAGCCCTTCGATGCGTGGTTGGGCGCGGCGTCCGATGCGCCGCTCGCCGATGCGCCGCAACTCGCCGACGATGTGCTCCAGCTCTACACCAGCGGCACGACCGGGCGGCCCAAGGGCGTCGTGCTGACGAACGCCAATTACCGCACCTTCCTCGAGGCCGCGACCGAGGTCGACGGCTTCGCCTATGGCGAGGACGAGACGGTAATGATCGTCATGCCGCTGTTCCACGTCGCGGGCACCAACGTCAGCTTCTCGGGGCTCGCGCAAGGCGGCCGCCTCGTCCTCGTCAAGGATTTCGCGGCGTCCGATGCGGTGCGCATGCTGCGCGAGGAGGATGTCGCGCACGCCTTCCTCGCCCCCGCGATGATCCAGATGATGCTGCTCCAGCCCGATGCGGAGGGAGCGCCCTATCCGCAGCTCAAGTCGATCGCCTATGGAGCATCGCCGATCGCCGAGGATGTGCTGCGCCGCGCGCGCCGGGCCTTCGGCTGCGATTTCGTGCAATTCTATGGCATGACCGAATCCGCCGGCGGCGGCTCCTATCTCTCGCCCGCCGCGCACGATCTGCCGGGCAAGCTCACCTCGTGCGGCAAGCCCTGGCCCGGCGCCGCGATGGCGATCCTCGGCGGCGACGGGCGCGAACTCGGCGAAGGCGAGATCGGCGAGATCGCCATCCGCGGCGGCATCGTGATGAAAGGCTATTGGAACCGCGCCGCGGCGACCGAAGAGACGCTCGCGGGCGGCTGGCTCCACACCGGTGATGTCGGCTATCGCGACGCCGATGGCTTTTATTATGTCCACGACCGGATCAAGGACATGATCGTGTCGGGAGGCGAGAATGTCTATCCGGCCGAGGTCGAAAGCGCGATCATGGGCTGCCCCGGCGTCGCCGACGTCGCGGTGATCGGCGTTCCCGACGACAAATGGGGCGAGAGCGTCAAGGCGCTGATCGTTCCCGCCGCGGGCGCGGCGCTCGACCCGGCCGGGATTGTCGCCTGGGCGCGCGAGCGCATCGCGGCGTACAAGGTGCCGAAAAGCATTGAGTTTATCGACGCGCTGCCGCGCAACCCGTCGGGCAAGGTGCTGCGCCGCGAACTGCGCGCGCCCTATTGGGAAGGCCGCGACCGCGCGGTGGGGTAGAACCTCCGCCTTGCGGTGTGGAACTGCCGTTCCCAACATTCGTCATTCCCGCGAAAGCGGGAACCCAGTGTGGGGTCAGCCGACGCACGCGCTGGGTTCCCGCTTTCGCGGGAATGACGAAGTGTGAGAGCGGAGGCGCAGCAACCGGTCGAACGTAGCAAATTATAAGATTCGCGCAGAGGCGCAGAGAGCGCAAAGAGGGGGGGCATCTCTGCGATCTCTGCGCCTCTGCGCGAATCCTATTCAAAGCCGCCTACCCGGCCATAGCCGCTACCGGTCGAAACCCGCCATTCGCTGCCCCCCCAAAAAAAGAACCCGGCCAAAGGCCGGGTCCAGGAGGAGTTCCCAGTGGTGTCGTCGGGAATATCTATTCGGCGGGCACCGGCGTGCGGCCGACGATGAAGCCTTCGCGCTTCGTGCCGTCGGCCTGCACCGGATCGTGCGCGACGTCGCTTTCGTCGAAGGTCTTGGTCCACGCCGCAAATTCGAGGCAGACGCCGTCGGGGTCGAAGAAATAGACCGAGCGCACGAAGACGCCGGGGTGTAGTTCGGCCGACGATTGCGTCGGGCTGTCGTCGTGGTTCAGCACCGGCGTGACCTCGATGCCCTTCTCGATCAGCCGGTTGTAATATTCGTCGAACTTGTCGGCGCGGACGTTGATCGCGATATGGTTCATCGACCCGTGCGCCGACACGAAGCTGCCCCGCGTCGGCAGCGCGGCGGGCGCCGAAATGCCCGGAACCGCTTCGGGCGCATCAGGGAACCAGAAAAAGGCGAGGCTGTCGCCGTTGCCGATGTCGAAGAAGAAATGCTGGCCGCGCCCGCCGGGAAGGTCGATTGTCTTGGTGAGCGGCATGCCGAGCTTGTCGCGGTAGAATTCGACCGTTCGCGCCATATCCTTGCACACGAGCGCGAGGTGATTGACCCCGCAGAATTCGAACTCGCTATTCGTTGCAGCCATCATCCGTCTCCTTATGCGTTTGCGGTGACGCTGGGGCGGCTTTTCATCCGCTCGTACCAGCCGAGAATATTCGTGTTGGCGGGGGCGATCGGCTGGCCGACCGACGCGCCGAAATCGAGGAATGCGAACAGCATGATGTCGGCGAGGCCGAGGGCGTCGCCCGCGATATATTCGCGCCCGGCGATCTGCGCGTCGAGCCAGCTTATCCCATCCTGCGCGGTCGCTTTCAGCCCTTCGGCCGCTTCGGGCAGGCAGCGCAGCCGCGCTTCGAACAAGGGCAGCCCTTCGGCGAAGCGGAAGCCGTTGGTCAGCGGCTCGCAAATCTTGAGGTCGATGCGCCGCGTCCACATGCGCGTGTTGGCGCGTTCTTCGGCCGTCGAACCGATCAGCGTGGGCTCGGGGTATTTCTCGTCGAGATATTCGCAGATCGCGGTGATCTCGCAAAGGGTGCTGCCGTCGTCGAGTTCGAGCGCGGGCGTCTGTCCGGCCGGGTTCACATCGACATTATAGGGCGCACACCGGTTCTCGCCGCCGCGCAGGTCGACGGTGACCTCGGGGATCTCGATACCCTTTTCGGCCATGAACAGCTTCACGACGCGCGGGTTGGGGCCGACGCTATTATAGAATTTCATTCTGTCCTCTCACGCGAGTCTTATCATTTTTCGACATAATCGTCAATTAAGTTGACGATTGGCAAGGTGGCAACCCGGGGCGCGGCCAGCGGACGCGATAGAGCGTGCCGGTGGTCGACGCCGTGATCCAGGCGTCGCGGCGATCGGCGCCGCCGAAGGCGATATTGGTGATGCCGACGTCGGGGAGCGGGACGAACTCCGATCCGCCGCCATCGGGGTCGAATATCGTGACCCCGCCCTCGACCATCGTCCCGACGCAGATGCGTCCGCTTTCCTCGATCGCGAGGCTGTCGAGCAGGCGAAAGGCGGGCGGCGTGCCGACGAAGCGGCCCGGCGCCCACGGCGGCGGCGGCGCAAGTTCGCCGGGTGCGACGATGTCCATCGCCCAGACACGCGCGGTCATCGTCTCGCTGACATGGAGCGTCCGGCCGTCGGGCGACAGGCCGATACCGTTCGGGCCCATCATGTCGGCGCGCTGGCGGCTGATCCGCGATCCGTCGGCGGCGGCATAATAGATGGCGCCATGGTCGCGGCCGCTGGCGCGAACCTGCCCGTGATCGGTGAACCAGAAACCGCCGCTTGCATCGAAGACGATGTCGTTGGGGCCTTTCAGCCGCTCGCCCTCGAAACTGTCGTAAAGCGTCGTCACCGCGCCGGTCGTCAGGTCGACGCGCTGGATCGACCCGCACGCGGCTTCGTTCGCCGCATGGCCGGGGAAGAGGAGGGGACCCGCCTCGATCCACTCGAATCCGCCATTGTTGCACACATAGGCGGCGCCATCTGGCCCGATCGCAAGCCCGTTCGGACCGCCGCCGAGTTCGGCGACGACTGAAAGCTCGCCATCGGGGGCGACGCGCGTCAGCGTCCCGCGCGCGATTTCGACGAGCAGCACCGAGCCATCGGGCATCGGCACCGGGCCTTCGGGGAAGCGAAGGCCTGTCGCGACGACCTCGGGCGGGCCGTAACCGCTCATCCGTTTGCCGGCCGCGGGGCGCTGAGGAAGTCGGCGGCGCTGAAGCCTTCGGGTGCCGCGATCTCGACGATCGGGTCTTCGCGCGCGTCATATTCCATGCGCAGCGCGCGCGTGATCACCGCGTGCATGTCATAGAGACAAGTGATGTAGGTGAATTCGAAAATCTGCTCGTCGTTCCAGAAGGTCTTGAGCTTGTCGAATATCTCGAGCGGAACGCGGCCCCCAGCCTGGCTCAGGCAGTCGGCATAGGCGAGCACCGCGCGCTCCTGCTCGTCATAGCAGTCGGCGACCTGCCAGTGCGCGATGGCGGCAATCTTCTCCTCGCTGACGCCGAGGCCGCGGAGCGACTTGCAGTGCTGCGAAAAGACGAACTGGCTGCCCTTGACCCAGCCCGCGCGGGTCTGACCGAGCTCGCGGAGCACCGGGTCGATCGTGCGCGCCGGGTTGCGGTAGACGGCGAAGCCCTTGACCGCATGCTCGAAAATATCGGGCGAGAGCGCGAACACCGTCCACCAGTCGCCGGGCGTGCCGGTCGCGGTGCCTGGCTCGGCGACGGGATCGCGGTCGCCGAACAGGCGGTTGTAATAGGCAAGGACGGTCTCGTCGGTGACTTCGGAGCGGGGGACCTGGCGCAGGACGGGCATCGGTGACTCCTCAGGTGTTCGCAAATTTGCGGAATTCGGCGACATGCGCGCTGTCGAAATATTCGTCGAGCCGCGTGATCTTGCCATCGACAACCTTGCACACGATCGCGCAGGGGAGGCGGACGGCGCCGTCATCGTGGACGCGCTTGCCCTTCAATACATGCTGCTGGACGAAGCCGCCGGGGAAGGTGGTGAGGCGGCGCTCGGCATATTCGCGGTCCTTGATCCGCGCGACCATGCCGGTCAGCGTCTGCGCGGTCTGCGCGGGGGTGACGATCAGTTCGTCGGTGTTGTGCCAGATCTCGGCATCGGGGGTGAAACTGTTCACCATCGTCTCGATGTCGCCCGCCTCGATCGCATCGAAGAAACGCTGCGCCATCGCGCGAATATCGTCCTGCTCCGCCATGTCTCTCTCCTTAAACCTTGGCGCCGAACATGCGGCCGCCGTTGGTCGCGATCAGCCCGTCGATGTCATCGCCCCTATAGGCGGGATCGGCCGAGGGGCCGAAGGACGACAGCATATCCTGCGTCACCAGTTCGGCCATCGCCTTCCACTCGGGATGGGTAAAAATCCAATATTCGCCGGCTTCGATCGCCTGCACCACGCGCGCGCCGATCCTGTCGGGCGACATGCCGCCCGCAAGCACGCCCTGCATCGCTTGGCTTGTCGCCGCGGCCTTGCCGACCTCGACCTCGACCGGGCGCAGTTCCCGCGTTGTCTCGACGATCCGCGTCGCCGACATGCCGGGCATCAGGACCGAAATATCGACGCAGGTCTCGGCGAGTTCGTTGCGCAACGCCATCGCGATGCCCAGCGTCGCATATTTGGAGCTGATATAGGCCACCGAAATCGGCGGCGGCACGATCGCGACCATCGATGAGGTGATGACGAGGTGGCTCGGCTCGCCCGAGGCCTTCATCTCGCCTAGGAAGGTGCGGCAGGCATAGAGATGCGCGTGCGCGTTGACGGCGTAGTTCCAGCGCCAGACGTCGGTGTCATATTGCTCGAACGGCCCCGATCCGCCGCCGACCCCGGCGTTGCTGAACAGGATGCGGACGGGGCCGAAGTCGCGCGCCTTCGCGCCCGCTTCGGCCCAGCTCTCTTCGCTGGTCACGTCGAGCTGGAAGCCCAGCGCTCTGCCGCCCGCACTACGCAGCGAGGCGGCGGCTGCTTCCGTCCCGGCGCCGTCGATGTCGGCGAGGATCACCGCGGCGCCTTTGGCGACGAGCGCCTTGGCGGTGGCGAGGCCGAGCCCACTCGCGCCGCCGGTGATGAAGGCGGTCTTGCCCGCGACGTCGGTCATTCGGCGAAATCCTTTTCGAGGTGGCGGGTCATGCGATACTGCGCGATGCCGGCCGCGGCGGCGAACGGCATCAGCGCCATCAGCGCCCAGCGCAGGCTGTCGACGCCGTGCGCGCCCTTGAGCGCATCGCTGACGATCCCGGCGAACAGCGGGCCGAGCCCGAGACCGACAATGTTGAACATCAGCATCAGTACGGCGGCGGCGGTCGCACGGCTGCGCGGCGGGGTCAGGTTCTGCACCAGCGCCAGCGCAGGGGCGACATAGGCGGTGCAGGCCGCCATCGGGATCAGCATAAGCGCGAGCGAGGCCTGCCAGCTATCGACCAGAAGGGCGGCGATGAAGGTCGGAATCAGCACGGCGGTCGCAAGTGCCGGGATCGAGCCATAGGCGCGTGCCGAACGTTTGGCGCGGTGACTGACGAGCCAGCCGCCGCCGAGAATGCCGATACCGAAGGTAATGCCCGCCGCCGGGCCGAACCAGGTCGCCATCGCGTCGAGCGGCATCTTCTGCGTCCGCATCAGAAAGGCGGGGATCCAGTTGAGCATGCCATAGCTCACGAAAGCGGCGAGCCCGCTGCCGATCATCACCATGCGCAGCGACGGACGGCGCCAGAATAGCGCGAGGCTCTGCGCAAGGGGCAGGGCTTCGTCGGCGGGCTTGTGCGTGTCCATCGCGCCGCGTGCGGGTTCGCGGACGAGCCAGATCAAAAGCGGCGCGACGAGGATGCCGACGATCCCGATGACGACGAAGGCGTTTCGCCAGCCGATATGCGCCGCCGCCCACGCGCCGAAGGTCGCGCCGACGAAGACGCCGAACGGGCCGTTGCAGGTGAAGAGGCCGATCGCGAAAGGCCGCTGCGCAGGCGGATAATAATCGGCGAGCACCGAAAGCGACGGCGCCGTCCCGCCCGCTTCGCCCGCACCGACGCCGAAGCGCATCAACGCGAGTTGCCAGAAGTTCGAGACCATCCCGCACGCCGCGGTGAAGCCGCTCCATGCGATGCAGGCGATGCCGATCAGCTTCACCCGGTTCCAGCGGTCGGCGATCATCGCCACCGGCACGCCGGCGGCGGCATAGAAGAGCGCGAAGGCGAAGCCGGTGAGCAGCCCGAACTGCGTGTCGCTGAAATCCATCTCGGCGCGGATTGGCTCGACGAGCACCGACAAGAGCTGGCGGTCGACGAAATTGATCGTGCCGACGACGAACAGCATCGCGAGCGCGACGTTGCGGCGCAGCGCAAGGCCGCTTTCGGGCGCTACGGCGCCTGCATTGAAGGCGGTGGCCTCGGTCATAACTCTCCCCAAAACGCACGAGTCTTCTCGGTCGAAAAATACTTAGGTATTTAAGTTTATCTGTCAACGTGCTTTACGGTATCGACAGGACGGCTGGGAGAGCAGAGATGGATATCAAGGGCAAGACCGCGATCGTCACGGGCTCGGCGGGCGGCATCGGCCGCGCGACCGCGGTAATGCTGGCGGCGCGCGGCGCGGCGGAAATCGCGCTCGTCGACGTGAAGGAAGAAGCACTGGCCGAAACGGCGCGGCTGGTCGAGGCGGAGGGCGCGAAGGCGGCAACGCACAGTCTCGACCTGTCGGACATTCCCACGGTCGAGGCGTGGTTCCGCGCGCACGGCGACGTCGACATATTGCACAACAATGCCGGCGTCGTGTCGGGCCTGCCGCAATTTCCCGACGTCGACGCGGCGCGCATCCGCTGGATCATCGACGTCAACATCACCTCGCTCGTCGCCGCGACGCAGATCGCGGTGCAGAAGATGAAGGCGCGCGGGGGCGGGGTGATTATCAACACCGTCTCGACCGTCGCGCTCGGTACCGGCTTCTACGATGCGATGTATGCGACGACCAAAGCGGCGGTGATGATGTTCACGCGCTGCTGCGCGCCGCTGAAAGAGGAATGCAACGTTCGCGTCGCAGGGATGCTGCCGGGGCTGGTCGACACGCCGATCCTCGACACGACCGGCGCGGGCGGCAAGTCCGACTGGATGAAGACCGTGCTGGCGAACAATGAGGCGTGCGTGCCGGAGGATATTGCCGGGGGTGTGGTTATGCTGATCGAGGACGACGGCTTGGCAGGCGGCGACTGGGTCGCGGTACGGCGGCTGAACGGCAAGGTCGAATATCAGTGGGGGCATGCCGACAGCATCTAGCCACCCTCGTCATTCCCGCGAAAGCGGGAACCCAGCGAGCCGACGTTGCAACTGGGTTCCCGCTTTCGCGGGAATGACGAAATTTGAGAGGAGCTAGCGCGTCGGCGCTTCCAGCATATTCCTGCCGAACAAATTCGACCATTGCTCCTCGGTCAGCACCGGGCGCGCCCTCGACAGGTTGGCGGCGTTCTTGACGTCGGTCCCCGCGACCACCGCGGGGCGCTCGCCGATGCGCGCGAACCAGTCGGCGACCGCGGGATAATCGTCGAGCGTCAGCCCGATCGCGCGGACCGCGCGCGTCCACGGCCAGCAGGCAATGTCGGCGATCGAATATTCCTCGGCCAGATATTCGGCTTCGGTCAGCCGCCCATTGAGCACGTGGAGCAGCCGCAGCGTCTCGTTGCGATAGCGTTCGACCGGATAGGTCTGCCCCTCGGGCGCATAGCGGATGAAATGATGCGCCTGCCCCTGCATCGGGCCGAAGCTCGCCATCTGCCACATCAGCCATTGCTGCGCCTGGCTGCGGCGGCGCGGGTTTTCTGGAAGCAGCTGCCCGCTCTTTTCGGCGAGATAGAGCAGGATCGCGCCGCTTTCAAACACTGGCAGCGGCGCGCCGCCGCCGATCGGATCATGGTCGACGATCGCGGGAAGGCGGCCGTTCGGATTGATCCGCCGATATTCGGGAGTCAGATGGTCGCCCTCGAGCATGTTCATCGCGATGAGCCGATGCGCCAGCCCCACCTCCTCGAGCATGATCGACACCTTGTGGCCGTTGGGCGTGGGCGTGAAATAAACGTCGATCATGCGGGATTTCCTTCGGCGAAAATGGCGCGCGCGGCGGCGAAAGCGGCTTCGAACGCCTCTTTTCCGGCGGGATAAGCGACGACGGTCAAGGTCACGCCTGCGATCTTCCAACCGTCCTGCCGCACCAGCCGGTGCGTGTAGCGGCCGATCAGGTCGCCGAGGAGCGCGCGGTTCTCGACACCGACGACATGGACGGCGTCGACGATGCTCGTCACGGTCGCGCGGTCGCCGTTGATCGTCGCGATGATATTGTGGAGCTGGTGTGCGGTCGCGTCGAAACCTTCGAGCGTCCGGCAGCGGTTCGTCCATTCGTCGGCGGATATGGTTGCGACGAGCGAGCCGATCGCGCCATAGTCGATCGCGATCTCGTCGGTGAAGAGCGCGCGATAGGCACGCCAGTCGCGCGCATCGAGCGCGGTCGCATAGCAGGTCACGACCGCGGCGGCGGCTTCCCTGTCGAGGAAAGCCTGCGCCGCGGCCGATCCCTGGGACATCAGAACTTGATCCCGGCCTCGATCGAAATATTGCGCGTGGGCTCGAGGTAGAGGATCGCGCGCGGAACCGGCGTGATCGGCGCGGGCAGGTTGAACGCGCTGCCGATCGTCTTCTGGTTGGTCAGATTCTTGCCGACCAGCGCGAGATGCCAGCTGTCGTCCTGATCGGCGAGCTGGACACGCAGGTCGAGCTTCACATAGCCGTTCTGGACGCCGAAGATCGGGCTCTGGTTGTCCGAGTTGAAATATTTCGACCGGCCGGCGGCGACGCCCGTGATGTCGAGCTTCATGTCGTCCGACATGTCGAAGCGCGCGTGCGCGGTGACGCTGCCCGTCCATTTCGACGAATAGGCGACCGGGAAACCGGCAAGATTGTTCGTCGCGGGGGTGCAAGTCGCCGGCTGGGACGCGAGGCACGCCGCGCCCGGATAATCGTCATATTTGATATCCGAATAGGCGGCCGACGCGCTGATGTCGAAATTGTCGATCGGGAAGAGGCTGAGCGATCCTTCGATGCCCTTCGACGTCGCCGCGGCGGCGTTGCCGGTCAGGTAACTCGAGGTCGCGGGCTGATAGACCGAAACCTGCAGGTCCTCGAACTTGGTGTGATAGGCCGAGACGTTCGCGATCACCTTGCCGTCGAAGAGGGTCGACTTGACGCCCGCCTCGAAATTCTCCGACCGTTCGGGTTCGAAGGTGAAGGTGCTGTCGACGGTGCCGAGCGTGTTCGAGACGAAACCGCCCGATTTCGACCCGCGACCCCAGGTTGCATAGAGCATGACGCGCGGCGCGACGTCATATTGCACCGTGACCGACGGATCGACATTGCCTTCGCTGATCGAGCCCTCGGCGCTTGAAATCGGGCGTATGGCGAAGGGGCCATAGACCAGTCGCGCCGCGAAATCGCCGTCCTTCTTCGTATGGCTGTAACGCAGGCTGCCGATCACACGCAGGGCATCGGTGGCATTGAACGTGCCCTGTCCGAACACCGACCAGCTTTCGGCATCCTGATTGAAGACGCTGTCGATGCGGCCGAAGTAAGGTCCAACGAACACGCCCGGAATATTGAGGTTCGGGATGTTGAAGCCCTGATATTGCTCCAGCCTGTAATTCGACTTGTCGTAATAGGCGCCCGCGATGAACTCGAAGGTGCGGCCTGTCGGCGACAGGATACGGATTTCCTGCGAAAATTGGTCGAAGCGTTCGGGGAAGGCGTTGTAGACCGAATTGGCCGTGAAGGCGCCGCCGCTGTTCGGGATCGTCTGGTCGAAACCGTTGACGATCTTCGATTTGAACCAGCTGTAGCCGGTGACCGAGGTCAGCGTGAAATCGCCGAGCGCGAGGTTGCCGACGCCCGAGATCATCACCGATTTATTGTCATTGCCCTCGTCGCCGAGCTCCGAGCGTTCGAGATAGCGGTTGGTCTGCGGATCCTGGTCGCTGGTCAGCGGGCTCGACACGGTGATGCCACCGATGACCTCGCGGTTCCCATATTCGACCTTGGCGGTGTAATCGAAATTGGCCGATGGTTCCCACTTCAGCGTCAGGCGCAGCAGTTGCGACTTGATCTCGGGGTCGTCGTGATCCTTCGCACGGTTATAGATATAGCCGTCCTGGTTGACGATCTTGTACGCGAAGCGCGCGCCGAGCGTGTCGGAAATCGGCCCGGACAGATAGCCCGAGAAGTCGGTGCCCTTGTGGTCGAAATTATAGAGGCCGGTGATCGCGCCCTCGAAATCTTTCGTCGGCCCCGCCGACACGACGCTGACCGCGCCCGCCGCGGTGTTCTTGCCGAACAGGGCGCCCTGCGGGCCGCGCAGCACCTCGACGCGTTCGAGGTCGAAGAAGGGAGCCTGCGCCTGGCGGTTGCGGCCGGCATAGACGCCGTCGACATAGAGCGAGACCGACTGGTCGAAGGCGAAGTTCGCCGGCGGCGAGCCGAAGCCGCGGATATAGATGACGTCGTTGCCCGCCGTCGACTGGACGAAGACGTTCGGGGTGTAGTTCATCACCGCCTTGATGTCGCTCGTATTGAATTCGGCGAGCTTGGCGCCGCTGACGACCTCCATCGAGATCGGCACGTCCTGCAGGCTCTGCTCGCGCTTCTGCGCGGTGACGATGATTTCGTTGGCGCTGCTGTCGTCGGCCTCCGCCGGGGCGGCGGGCGCCGTCTGCGCGAACGCCGGAGCGGCAACCGCGAGCATCGCGATTCCCGCGACGCCGGACAGCAGAAACTGGTTACGAGCCTTCATATTCACCCTCCCATTGAGTGTTACGCCGCCGGTCCCGGAAAGCGTTCCGATCCGTCAATCTGATTGACCCTTAGTATACTAATTGTTTTATGCTTGTCCATAGGCAGGAAGAGGATTCGCATCATGAACGCAGAAAATTCGCTTGGGGCCCCGGCCGCGCTGGCGACCCGTCATCTATGCACCGTCGAGTTCGAGGTGGGAGGTGGCATCATCGGAATCGGCGCCTCGCCCTTCGGCGACCAGCGGCTCGGCTATATCAGCGGCGGCCGGTTTTTCGGTCCCCGGATCAACGGGATAGTCTTACCCGGCGGCGGCAACTGGTCGCGGAGCGGGCGCCTCGGCGACGATGCGTCGGTTGGCACCTTCGATGCCCGCGCGGTGTGGCAAACCGACGACGGCGACCTCATCTATCTGAGCTACACCGGGCGCAATATCATTCCCGACGATGTGCGCGCGACCTTCGCCGACCCGGCGGTGCCCGACGCTGATCCGTCGCGCTATTATCTGCGAATCGCGCCGGTGTTCGAAACCGCGAGCGCGAAATATGGCTGGCTCAACGGCGTGCTCGCGGTGGGCGTGGGCGAACGCACCGATTTCGGCGTGCGGCATGTAATTCACGAGGTGCTTTGAGATGATCGACCTGCATTATTCGGCGACCCCCAACGGGCAGAAGATCGCGATCATGCTCGAAGAAATCGGCGAGCCCTACCGTGTCATCCCCTATGACATCTTCAATGGCGACCAGTTGACCGCCGAATTCGGGCGCATCAATCCGAATCACAAGCTTCCCGCCATCGTCGACCGGGATCCGGTGGAAGGCGGCGAGCCCGTGACCATGTTCGAATCGGGCGCGATTCTGCAATATCTTGCCGAGAAGAGCGGGCGCTTTCTGCCCGTATCGGGTGCGGCGCGCGCGGCGACGCTGTCATGGCTGACCTGGCAGGTCGCGGGGCTCGGGCCGATGGGCGGGCAGGCGAGCCATTTTCTGCGCTACGCCCCGGCCGGGCAGGATTATGCCACCCAGCGTTATACGAAAGAGCTGACGCGCCTGCTCACCGTGCTCGAAAGGCGGCTGGAGAAGAGCGCCTATGTCGCGGGTGACGAATATTCCATCGCCGACATGGCGATCTGGCCCGGCCGCGCATCGGCCTTCGTGATGGGCATGGGGCTCGATGAATGGCCGGCGATGCACGCGTGGTTCGAACGCATCCGCGAACGCCCCGCCGTCGCGCGCGCGATGACGCGCGAGGAGCTGAAGGCGCCGGCGAAATATATCGGGCGGCATCAAAAGCTCGATGACAAGGAATGGTCGAACATGTTCGGCGACGCGAACCATGCGGCGGTGAGGGGGGATTGAGGGGGCCGATTTCGGCCGGAAGCGGACATAGCTGAAAAGCAAGCCCCTCCCCTTCAGGGGAGGGGTTGGGGTGGGGGCCATCAGCCTTGCGCTAGGCCGATGGCCCCCACCCGCTGCGACTAAGCCAGCAAGCTGGCAAGTCTCGCTGCCCTCCCCTGAAGGGGAGGGCCTGATTTGGATCAACGCCCGCTCTCCACCCTAAAGCAGGCAATCCGCCTCACCGTTTCATATGCTGCCGGTCGCCCCACAGGATCGCGCGATGTTCGTCGGTGAAGCCCGTGAGGCCGCCCTCGATCGTCTCGGCGCGCGCGACGCCGGCCTTCATCCCCTCGGCGACCGCGGGGCGTGCGAGCATCGCGGCGCCCCAACGGTCGACGTTCGGAAAACGCCCCGCCTTTTCGATCAACTGACGGCGCAGATAGGGCAGGGTCGCCATGTCGGCGATCGTATAGTCATCGCCCGCGAGCCATTCGGCTTCGCCGAGCCGCTTGTCGAGCACCATCATCAGCCGGTCGACCTCGCGGCTGTAGCGCGCGATCGCATATTCGTGCCGATCCTTGGCATAATGGGTGAAATGCGCTTCCTGCCCGAACATCGGGCCGACGCCCGACACCTGGAACATCAGCCATTGCCAGCAGATCGCGCGCTTTACCGGATCGGCGGGCAGGAAACGCCCGGTCTTTTCGGCGAGATAGAGCAGGATCGCGCCGGTTTCCCACAGCACGAAGCGTTCGCCACCCGGCCCTTCGTCGTCGATGATCACCGGCGTCTTGTTGTTCGGATTGAGCGCGAGGAATTCGGGGGTGAGCTGATCGCCCGCGAGGATGTCGATATATTCGAGCCGCCAGTCGAGTCCCATTTCGAGGAGCGCGATCGCGATCTTGCGCGCATTGGGGGTCGGGCCGCCGTAAAGTGTGATCATCGCGTCAAACCTCCCGCCCGAGCCAGCGTTTGAGCACCTCGGCGCGATCCTGCCCAACCGCCAGCGGGGCGGGGCGGCGCACACTGCCGGGGGTCGCCGACAGCTTCGGGAACACGCCCTGCATCGTGACTTCGCCGAACTCCTCGTCGGCGACCGTCACCAGCGCCTCGCGCGCGGCGAAATGCGGATCGGCGAGCATGTCCTCGGCGTCATAAACGCGGCCCGCGGGCACGCCCGCCTCGACCATCTTGGCTTCGAGTTCGTCGATCGTCAGCGTCACGGTCCATTCGCCGATCAGCGCGTCGAGTTCCTCCTGCCGCGCGCCGCGCGCGCGGTGCGTCGCATAGCGGTCGTCGCTCGCCAGTTCGGGGCGCCCCATCGCGGCGGCGAGCCTTGCGAAGACGCCGTCCTGATTGGCGCCGATCAGATATTCGCCGTCCTTGCACGGATAGACGTTCGACGGAGCGATGCCGGGCAGCGTCGATCCGGTGCGGCGGCGCTTGGTGCCGCTCGCCGAATAGTCCGACACGGTCGATTCCATCACCTGCAGCACCGCCTCGTAGAGCGCCGAATCGACGATCTGCCCTTCGCCGGTCTTGCTGCGATGATGCAGAGCGGCGAGCGCGCCCATGCAGCCGTAAGTCGCGGCGAGCGTGTCGCCGATCGACACGCCCATGCGCGCGGGTGGAAGGTCGGGATAGCCGACGATCCCGCGCCAGCCGCCCATCGCCTCGCCGATCCCGCCGAAACCGGCGCGCGCCGAATAGGGTCCGGTCTGGCCGTAGCCCGAGACGCGCACGACGATCAGTCCCGGGTTCGTCTTGCACAGTTCGGCGGGGTCGAGGTTCCATTTCTCGAGCGTGCCGGGACGGAAATTCTCGATCAATATGTCGGCCTTGGCGATCAGCTCGTGTGCGAGCGCCTGCCCCTCTTCGGACCGCAGATCGACCGCGACCGAATATTTGTTGCGCGCGATGACGCGCCACCAGCTCGGCTTTTCGCCCTGGCCCCAGTTGCGCATCTGGTCGCCGGTCACCGGCGGTTCGAGCTTGACGATCTCGGCACCCATGTCGCCAAGGAGCTGCCCGCAGAAGGGACCGGCGATGAGCTGCCCCATCTCGACCACCCTGATGCCTTCCAGCGCGCCCCCGCTGCCCGTCTCGCTCATATCATTCCTTTCGCGGCCGACTCTGGTAAGATGGCCTCTTTCGCCCATGGCCTTTGTATACTTAGAATGCTATGTAATTTTCAACCTGCTAAATGACTCGGGGCAATCGGGGAGCAAGATGTTGAAAAATCATGCCGTCGAACTGGTCGAGGTCGGGCCGCGCGACGGGCTGCAGAATGAGGCGGCGATCGTCGCGACCGCCGACAAGTTCGCGCTGATCCGCCGCGCGATCGATTATGGCGTGCGCCGGATCGAGGTGACGAGCTTCGTCAATCCGAAGAAAGTGCCGCAACTCGCCGACGCCGAGGAACTCGTCGCGATGTTGCCCGAGCGCGACGATGTGACCTGGATCGGCCTCGTCCTCAACCGCCGCGGCGCCGAGCGCGCGCTCGCGACCGGGCGCATCGACGAACTCGGCGCGGTGTGCGTGACGAGCGACAGTTTCGGCATCCGCAATCAGGGGCAAAGCTCGGACGAATCGCTCGCCGCCGCGATGGAAATCGTTGCGCTGGCGAAGGAAGCGGGGCGCAGCGGCCAGATCACCATCGCGACCGCCTTCGGCTGTCCGTTCGAGGGCCGGGTAGCGACCGATCGCGTCGTCGAGATGGCGAAGCGTGCCGCCGACGCGCACCCGCGCGAAATCGCGCTCGCCGACACGATCGGCGTGGGTGTTCCAGCGCAGGTCTCCGAAATGGTCGGCCGCGTGCGCGAGGCGGTCGGCGGCCTGCCGGTGCGCGTCCATTTCCACAACACGCGCGGCACCGGCATTGCCAATGTCTGGGCCGCGGTGGAGGCGGGCGCGGCGACGGTCGATGCGTCGCTCGGCGGGCTCGGCGGCTGTCCCTTCGCGCCCGGCGCGGCGGGCAATGTCGCGACCGAGGATGTCGTCTATATGCTCGAGAAGAGCGGTGTTCGGACGGGTGTGGGGCTACCGCAGGTGGTTGAGGCGGCGGAATGGCTGATGGGCGTGATGGGCCGCCCCTTGCCGGCGATGGTCAGCCGGGCGCCGGCGTTTCTGTAGACGCTGATCGCCCTAGCGGAAATATTTGCATCCTTATCTCGTCATCCCGGCGAAGGCCGGGATCTCGCCCTCTCGGCCTGACGCACCGGCGAGATCCCGGCCTTTGCTAGGATGACGGTTCAGCCTAAAAAGTCGCGAGCAGCGCCATCACCACGCCGCCGACGACGAGCAGCAGTCCGACGATCTCGTGCCAGCGCACCGGCTCGCGCAGATAGAAATGCGCGAAGCCGAGGGTGAAGACGACCTCGACCTGGCCGACGATCCGCACCAGCGCTGCGGGCGCCGCGGCAAAACCGATATACCAGCAGGCCGAACCGAGCGCCGACAGCAGCCCGACCAGGCTGGAATTGCGCCATGTCCGGAACACCGCGCGCAGCGTGTCGCGGTCGCGCAGCGCGACCCACAGCAGGTGCAATCCGGTCTGGATCGCCATCACGACGACGAGCGTGACGAGCGCCGAGCCGATCAGGTCGACGCCATCGAGCTCGGCCGTCGCGAGCTTCACCGCGATCGCCGCGAGCGCGAACATCGACCCCGCGCCGAGCCCGCATAGCGCCGCGGGTTGGCCGAGCGCGCGCCAGATCTCGCGCGCCGAAACCCCGCGTCCGGCGAGCGCGAGCAGCAGCACCCCCGCAACCCCCGCGACGATCCCGATCCATGCAAGCAGCGGCAACCGCTCGCCGAGGAAGAGCGCGGTGACGAGTGCCGCCTGCACCGCTTCGGTCTTGGAAAAAGCCGTTCCGACGACGAAGCCGCGATGCCCGAACGCCATGATGAGCAGGATCGTGCCCGCCATTTGCGTGATCGCCCCGGTGAGGGCGAACCCGGCAAAGGCGGCGCCCAGCGCCGGAACCGCATCGCCGCGTATCGTGAGCCAGATCGCCGCGAAGCCGAGCGCGAAGGGCACGCCATAGAGATAGCGCACCAGCCCCGCGCCGCTGATACTGAGTTCGGCGCGCAGCCGTTGCTGCAGCGCGGTGCGCCACGCCTGAAACAAGCCGCCGAACAGCGACGCGGGAAGCCAGATGGGGTTCATGCGCGTGCTCCGCGCCGCGCCATATTCTCGATTCGCCCCAGCTCCTGCATCGCTTTCCCATGCAATACTTTTATTACTAAGTATATGCGGCAATCACCGGCGAGCGTATCCATTCGGCGCGACCTGCCACACCAATCAGCTAGACCCGCGCCGCTCTGCGCTGCACAACCCGGCGCGGGAGAGCCAATGACACACACCGATCAACCGCCGCGCTGCGCGGCTCCGGCCTTCTGACATGGCCGCCCTCGACCTTCCGCTCGGCGAGGAGCAGCGCATGCTACAGGAAAGCGTCCAGCGTTTCCTCGCCGACCATGCGCGCCCCGGTTGGCGCGACCTGTCGGGCGCGCTTGGCCTTGCCGGGATCGCGCTGCCCGAAAATGCCGGCGGCTTCGGCGGCGGCGCGATCGACATCGCGCTCGTCATGGCCGAGCTTGGCCCGGCGCTCGCGGGCGCCGACTGGCTGTCGCATGTCGCGGCGAGCGCGCTCCTCGCGCGCGTCGCCCCCGAACATCCGGCGCTCGGCGATCTGGCGGCGGGCCGGCGCCGCATCGCGATTATCTGCGCCGCCTCGGCCGCCGCGATGCCGGCCGTCGATGGCGGGCTGGTTCGCGGCAGCGCGGCATTGGTCGCGGGTGCGGCGGAGGCCGACCTGCTGCTGATCGCAAGCGACGCTGCCCTGCTGCTCGTCGCTGCCGACGGCGACAAGGTCGAACAGCGGCACCGCATCATGCACGACGGCAGCGTGTCGGCCGATCTCGCCTTCATGCTCAAGCCGGGCGACGGGGCCCTGCTCGCGGACGGGGAGGAAGCGCGGGCGCTCGCCGACCATGCGAACGACCTGATCCTCGCGGCGCGCTGCGCCGAGGCGGTCGGCCTGATGCAGCGGATGATCGCCGACAGCGTCGATTACCTCGGCCAGCGCAGGCAGTTCGGCACGCCGATCGGCGGCTTCCAGTCATTGCGTCACCGCGCCGCCGACATGCAGCTCGCGGTGATGAAGGCGTCGGCGCTCACCGAGCTTGCGGTCGTCGCGGTCGATCAGGGCCGCCCCGATCGCGCGCAGGCGGTCAGCGCGGCATGTATCGAGGTCGGCGACGCCGTTCGCATCGTCGGCGAAAGCGCGGTGCAGATCCACGGCGCAATGGGGCTGACCGAAGAGCTGAGCCTCGGCGGCCATTTCAAGCGCGCGCTGGCGATCGCGGCGGCTTTTGGCCCGCGCGCGGGTCATCTGGCGCGTTTTGCCGAAACCGCAAATTAGAAAAAAGCTCGTCGCCCCCGCGAAGGCGGGGGCGACGGTTCATCCCAGCAGCGTGCGCGCGATCAGGTCGCGCTGGATCTCGTTCGACCCCGCATAGATGCTCGCCGCGCGGTCGTTGAGATAGCGCGGCACCGCGACCGCCAGCTCGGCGGGCGTCTGCCCGTCGGCGTCGGCCCATGCGGCTTGGCCCGCGGCCTCGCACGCAAGCGTGTCGATGCGCTGCGCGCTCTCGGTCCCCAATATCTTGAGCGCCGAGGCATAAAGCGCCGGACCGCCGCCGACGCCGCGCATCGCCTTCAGTTCGAGCGCCTGCAACGCCTTCAGCGTCACCGCCTCACGGTCGAGCTGCGCACGCAGCACCGGTTCGAGGTCGCGCCGGGCGCGCAGCCGTTCGAGGCGCCCGATCAGCCCCGGCGCATATTTGCCGCCGCGCTCGAAGGTCAGCAGATGCTTCGCGACCGACCAGCCCTCATTCTCGCCGCCGAGCCGGTTCGTCCGCGGCACGCGGACATCGTCGAAAAACACCTGGTTGAGTTCGTGATCGCCCGCGAGCGTGCGGATCGGCTCGACCGTGATGCCCGGCGTTTGCATGTCGAGCAGCAGGAAGCTGATCCCCGCCTGCGGCTTGCCTTCGTTCGAGGTGCGCACGAGGGCGAACATGCGGTTCGCGAAATGCGCGTGGGTGGTCCAGATTTTCGACCCATTGAGGACATAGTCGTCGCCATCGGGGGTTGCGCGGAGCTGGAGTGCGGCAAGGTCCGACCCCGCGCCGGGCTCCGAAAACCCCTGACACCAATAATCCTCGCCCGACAATATGCGCGGCAGATAATGGGCGCGCTGTTCGGCGCTGCCATAGTGCATGATCACCGGCGCGACCATCTTGAGCCCCATCGGCGCGAGGTTTGGCGCCCCCGCCAGCGCGCACTCGGCGGCAAAGATATAGCGTTCGATCTCGCTCCAGCCCGGGCCGCCGAACTCGGCGGGCCAGTCGGGCGCCGCCCAGCCGCGCGCGTGCAGGATGCGCTGCCAGGGCAGCGACACGGCGGGATCGATGAAGACGCTCGTCGCGCGCGCCGCCGCGAGGCGGAGGTTCTCCGGCAGATGCGCGGTCAGGAAGGCGCGAACCTCGTCGCGAAAGGCGATCAGCGCCGGATCGTTCAGCATGTCCATCGCTTCGGCTTAGGCTCTCGGCCGATCCCGGGCCAAGCTGGCATCTGCATCAGGCGGCGCGGGCACCGACGAAGCCGAGTCCCGCCGCGATCTGGATCGACTGCGCGCGCCCGGTCGCGCCGAGCTTCGCCGCGGCGTTGCGCAGATGGAAGCGCACCGTCGAGACCGACAGCGACAGGATGATCCCGATCTCGCCGTCGGTCTTGCCCGCCGCCGCCCAGCGCAGGCACTGCACCTCGCGCCGCGTCAGCGTCTGCGGCACGGCGGCGTTGCGCGGACGTCCGCGCGCTTCATTATGCGTCGCGACGAGCTGAACCGCGAGATTGTGCAAGTGTCCGGCCTGCCCGGCGAAGATCGCCTCGATCCCGACGGGCTCGCGCGAGCACCAGAAGACCGCGCCGACCAGCCCGCGCGGCAGATGCACCGGCGCGATGATCGCTTCGCCGAAATTGGGCGTATTGCGCGCCTGCGAGCAATCCACCGCGTCGAGCAGATGGGTGGGGCGCCAGGTGCCGAGGCGGCCGTCGCTGTAATAGAAGGGTTCGCCGACCAGCCGCGCCGCGGTCAGGAAAGCGATGTGCAGCGCCAGCTTGCGGTCGCGCCAATAGGCATAGTCGGGATCGACCCAGCGAAAGCTCGTTTCGGCATAGGGGCGACCTTCCTCGTCGCTCATCGGCTCGGGGTCGCCAAGGTCGGCCTGCGCCGCGACATAGGGCAGTCCGATCGCGTCGCCCGCCGCTTGCACGGCGGCGATCAGCCCCGGCATTTCGGTCCAGCATTCGGCCCTATCGTCGATCACGCTTTTGTCCCTCCGCTCCCTGACACAGGTGTCAGCTTGTCCCTCTCGCCGCAATTCTATGTTCTGGCACGGTCCGGTTTCGCGCGACGCTCGCACAAAGACGAGCTCGGCGACAAGCTGTTTGAGGGAGGATGAGTGATGAAGGCAATGCGTAATTTCCTGGCCGCGGGTACCGCGATCGGCCTCGTTGTCGCGGCACCGGCCTTTGCGGCCGAGGAAACCGCACCCGACAGCGTTGCCGCCGAGGGCGACATCATCGTCACCGCGCAGCGCCGCGCCGAATCGATGAACGACGTCGGCATGGCGATCCAGGCGGTCGATGCCGAAACGCTCGAGAATCTGCGCGTGACCGACATGCGCGACCTGACCGCGGTAGCGCCGAGCTTCACCGTTTCGCAAAGCTATCAGGGCGTGCCGACCTATACGCTGCGCGGGATCGGCTTCAACACGATCAACCTCTCGGCGACCTCGACCGTCGGCACTTATGTGGACGAGGTCGCCTATGCCTATCCGATCATGAACACCGGCCCCGTCATGGATCTCGAGCGCGTCGAGGTGCTCAAGGGGCCGCAGGGCACGCTCTATGGCCGCAACACCACGGCGGGCCTGATCAACTTCATCACCGCCAAGCCGACCGACAGCTTCGAGGGCGGCATCAAGGCCGATCTCGGCAACTACCAGACATATAATATCGGCGGTCACATCTCGGGCCCGCTCGGCGAAGGCGTCGCCGCGCGCATCGCCTTCCGCAGCGAGAATAGCGACAAGGGCTGGCAGGTCAGCAATTCGCGCCCCGACGAACGGCTCGGCGAGGTCGACAAGCTCGGCATCCGCGGCTCGCTCGCGATCGACCCCGGCCCCGGCACCAGCATCGACCTCTCGGTTACCTGGTGGCGGAACAAGTCGGACACCGTCGCGGGGCAGGGGATCGGCTTCACCCCCGCGACCAACCCGGTCACGGGCACCAGCAATTCGCGCTTCTTCAACGCGCCGGGCCTCGCCGACTATCTCGCCGCCAATTTCCCGACCAGGGCGAGTCAGGCCGACTGGGCGCCCGAAGCCGGCCGGTCGGCCGACATCGGGCGCGGCGCCGGTCTGCCGGGCGGCCTGGCGGAGAATAATCGCTTCTGGGGCCTAAAGGCGCGGCTCGATCAGGACATTGCCGAGACGGTAAAATTCGTCAGCCTGACCAGCTATAATGATTTCCAGCGCAAGGCGCTGTCGGACTGGAGCGGCGCGCCCTATGAAATCCTGCTGCAAAAGGCGGACGGCCGCATCAAGAGCTTTGCCCAGGAAATCCATTTCGAGGGCGAGGCCGGCGCGGTGAACTGGCTCGTCGGCGGTTATTACGGCCACGACAAGATCGTCGACAGCAACCGCACGCTGCTCGGCGGCAACGCCAACTCGCGCTTCATTCGCGCCGCGCCCTATCTCATCGTGCCCGGTATCAGCCTGCTCGACACGCCGTTCAACTCCGACGGCTACACCGACGCCGACATCGCCACGGCGTTCCGCACCTATGAAGACATCGGCACGATGAACACGAAGACGTGGAGCCTCTTCGGCAACGCCGATGCCGAACTGACGGAACAGCTGAAACTGACCGTCGGCCTGCGCTATACCGAGGACAAGCAGGACTATGTCGGCTGCTCGCGCGACTATAAGGGCAGCATGTTGCCCAACGTCAACGTCGTGAACCGCTTCCTCTTCTCGGCGGGCGGCACGCTGCCGATCCCGGCGCCGATCACCGAGGGGCAGTGCAATACCTACGACGACGTCACCAACAGCTTCGGCCCGGTCGTCTCGACGCTCGACGAGAATAATCTCGCCTGGCGCGTCGCGCTCGACTGGTCGCCGAACGACGACACGCTCGTTTATGCGTCGGTGTCGCGCGGCTACAAATCGGGCACGTCGCCGGTCAACGCGGCCAGCAAGGCGCGCCAGAACGCGCCGGTGGTGCAGGAAAAGCTGACCGCTTACGAACTGGGCGTAAAGGCGACGCTCGCCGACCGGCTGCTGCAGGCCAATTTCGCGGCCTTCTATTATGATTATAAAGACAAGCAGATCAGCACTTACTTCGCCGATCCGATCTACACCGCGCTGTCGCGCCTCGACAATGTGCCGAAGTCGAAGGCTTACGGGCTGGAGGGCGAACTGACGCTGCGTCCGGCCCAGGGCGTCACGATCGCGGCCAACGGTCTGTGGCTGAAGACGCGGGTGATCGACTATCTCGGCACCAATGCCGCCGGCCAGCCGGAGAATTTCGACGGCGCCGAATTCATCTACAGCCCGCGTTTCCAGGGCAGCGTCGTCGCCGCCTATGATACACCGGTCAGCGATACGCTCGATTTGAACGGCGCGCTCAGCCTGCGCTATCAGGGCAAGGCGAACACGATCTTCGAAGATGATCCGCTCTACAAGGTCGACGCCTATGCCGTTGTGAACGCCAGCCTGGGTCTGAAGTCGCAGGCCGGCTGGTCGGTGTCGCTCTGGGCGAAGAATCTCTTCGACAAATATTATTGGTCGGCGGTCGCCAGCAACGCCAATGTCGTCGTGCGCTTCGCCAATCAGCCGCGAACCTGGGGGCTCACTGTGGGTTATGACTTCTAAAACGCGATCGTCTCCCTTTTTCGCCGGGATGACGGCTGAATGGGAATGACCGCCTTTCAACGGAGGCATTTAACATGGTGCGTGCGCCGATGCAGACCGACTATCTGGGAACGGCGATCGATTTCGCCGCTCCCCCCGGCGAACCCGCGCTGCTGCCGCCGGACAGCGTCCAGTGGCGCGTCTACAAGAATCCGATCGCGCTCGGCATCGGCGGTATCGCCGCGGTGCTGCTCGAATTCGCCGAGCCGCGCATCCGGTCGGGGGTATGGGATCATTCGACCTACAAGGCCGACCCGATCGGCCGCTCGCGCCGCACCGGCCTCGTCGCGATGCTCGCCTGCTATGGCCCCGCGAGCGCGGCGAAAGAGGTGATCGGCAAGGTCAACCGCATGCATGGCAAGGTGAAGGGCGAAACGCCGGCGGGCGACAAATATCGCGCGATGGACCCGGTGCTGCTCGACTGGGTTGCGGCGACCGCGTCCTATGGTTTTCTCATGGCCTATGACCGGTTCGTCCGCCCCGTCAGCGACGCCGACAAGGATCGCTTCATGGCCGACGGCGATGCGATCGGGCGCGAATTCGGCGCGCGGCGCGCGCCGCCGACGGTGGCCGCCTTCATGGGCATGATGGCCGAGCTCGAACCGCGCTTCGAGCCGCATCCGATCATCTTCGAATTCCTCGATATTATCCAGTCGGGCCGCGCCGCGCCGGGTGTGCCGCGCTTCTTGCATCGCGCGATCGCGCGCGCGTCGGTATCGCTGCTCCCCGATCATATCCGCCGCAAGCTCGAACTCGGACCGCGCTATGATCTGACGCGGCTCGATCGCACCGCGCTGCGCATCGCCGGCCGGCTCGCCGACCGCCATGTCGATCGCGCGGCGCCGCATTGCCAGGCGAGCGTCCGGCTCGGCCTGCCGCATGATTTCCTGTTCAAATCATCCGCCGAACAGCGGCGGCTGCTCGCGGCGGTTCCGCTCGCCGCCTAGATCCAGACTGCTCGGACAAAACGCACGTCTCTCTCCCCCGTCATCCCGGCGAAGGCCGGGATGACGATTCAAGTGGGGTGATGCCCTAAGAGCAGCGGTTGAAACCCGCCCCGCGTACCGCGCGCCCCGGTGTCGCCCCGCTGTGCTCGCCGTTCCGCAGCACCGCGACGCCGTTGACGAACACGTCGCGCACGCCGACTGAATATTGGTGCGGCTTTTCGAAGGTGGCGCGGTCGCCGATCATCGCCGGATCGAAGACGACGACATCGGCATAATAGCCGGGCTTGAGCGCGCCACGATCCTTGATGCCCAAATTAGTCGCGGGCAGGGTGGTGAGCCGGTACACCGCCTGTTCGAGCGGGATCAATTTCTCGTCGCGGACATAGCGGCCGAGCAGCCGCGCGAAATTGCCATAGGTGCGCGGATGCGCGCCCGATTTCAGGAAGACGCCCTCGGGCGCCTGCGACGCCGCATCGGACCCGAAGCTCATCCACGGCAGCTGGATCTGCTTGCGCACATTATCCTCGGACATCAGGAAATAGACGGTGCCGACGCGCGAACCGTCCTCGACGACGAGGTCCATCGCGGTTTCCTCGGGCGACTTGCCGCGCATCGCCGCGACCTCGGCGAGTGTCTTGCCGGTGAGCGGCTTGAGCGCGTCATTCTTGAAGCCCGAGAGGATCATCTTGTCGGCGCCCGCGCCGAAATAGAGATTTTCCCAGTCGCTGCCGGGCTTTTTCATTTCCTCGGCAACGCGCGCGCGGATCGCGGGATCCTCCAGCCGCTCGATCCACTTCTCGAGCCCGCCCGCCTGCACCCAGGTCGGCATCGCGGCGTCGAGCCCGGTCGCCCCGGCGGTATAGGTGTACATGTCGGTCGTGATACGCAGCCCCGCGGCGCGCGCATCCTCGATCTTCTTCACGATCGTATCGAGCTTGCCCCAATTGCTGCGTCCCGCCATCTTGAGATGATAGATTTCGGCGGGCGCGCCCGAGCGGCGCGAAATCTCGATCAGCTCGTCGACCGCCTCCTCGATCCGGTCGCCTTCGGACCGCATATGGCTGATATACATGCCGCCGCATTTCGCGGCCTCGCTCGTCAGCGCGACGAGTTCGTCGGTTTCGGCATAGGAGCCGGGCGCATAGATGATCGAGCTGCCGACCCCCATCGCGCCTTCGTTCATCGCTTGCCGCACCAGCGCGCGCATCCGGCCCAATTGCTCGGGGTTCGGATCGACGTCGCCTTCGCCCAGCTCGTGGACGCGCACCGTCGCCGCGCCGACGAAGCTCGCGATATTGGTCGAAATGCCGCGCTTTTCGAGCCAGCCGAAATAGTCGCCGAGGCTCGTCCACTCGATCGGATATTTGATGTCGCCCTGCCGCTCGGTTTCCAGCCGCTTCATCGTCGCGTTCATCGGCCCCATCGACCAGCCTTCGCCCATCACCTCCAGCGTGACGCCCTGCCGGATGTCGCTCTGGCTTTTGGGGTCGGCGATCAGCGATTCGGTCGCCCAGCTCAGCATGTTGATGAAGCCCGGTGCGACCGCCATGCCCTTCGCCGCGATCTCCTTCGTCGCCGTGCCCTCGACCTTGCCGACCGCGACGATGCGGTCGTCCCTGATCGCGACGTCGCCGACGACGGGCGGCTGGCCTGACCCGTCGTAGAGGGTGCCGCCGCGAATGATCAGGTCATAGGCCGGCGTCTCTGCGGCGAGCGGCGCCGAAACCAGCATCGAGCTGCACAGCAGCAAAAGCGAGGGTGCGAAGCGCCGGGGCGATGCCATTTATCTCTCCATTTCCGGTGGGTTATCCGTGAAGGCTCATCAAGCTGTCCATCAGCCCGTCGTCGGCGCTCGAACAGACGCCCAGCACCAACGCCTCCTCAAAGCCGTCGGCGACGACATAGGCGTGGCCCATCGACGAATCGATATAGATGCCCTGGCCGACGTCGAGCGTGACGGGATCGTAAAATTCGCTGTGAACCTCGATCCGCCCTTCGAGGACGTAGATGAATTCCTCGCCCTGATGGTGGACGAGTTCGCCGAACTCGCGCGCGCTGTGCGCGCGGATGCGCGTCAGGATGGGGATCATTCGTTTCTGCCGCAAATCGGTGCAGAGATAATGATAGTCGTAATTGTCGGTCGTGACGCGCGCGGCGCGATCGATCGCGGCGATGCTGCGGCGTCCGGTAACGCGCGGCGCGGCATCCTCCTCATCCTCGGCGAACAGGTCCGACATGCGAATCTTCAGGCGCTGGCTGAGTTGCTGAAGCTTGTCGTAGCTGAGCGTCAGCCGGTCGTGCTCGACCTTCGACAATGTCGATACGGGAATCCCCGACTTCGCGCTCATTTCCTTGAGCGTCCAGCCGTTGCGCGCGCGAATGCCCTTCATCACCGCGCCGAGCGTCGGCGGGGTTGCGCGGTCCGCCATCAGTTTTTCCATTCCATGTTTGACAATTTTCTAATCAGGATCATTATGTCCCTATCGGGCTAACAGATGTTGGTCCCTTGGTAAGGGGTCGCGCGGCTTGCCGCAAGGTGTGACAGGCGCGCCAGATAAAAGGGGAGAGCGATGCGTTTTATCCGCAAGGCGATGATCGGGCTGGCGGCCTTTGCCGCGCTGCCGCTCGCGGCGCAGGGACCGGTGCCCGCGCCGGCCGTCAAAAAGACCCAAGCCGCGCTGCCGGCCGCCAAAACGGCCGCGGCGCCCGCGCCGCTCGACGCCCGTGACGTTGAGGCCTGGATGGACGGCTACCTGCCCTATGCGCTTGAACGCGGGCGCATTCCGGGCGCGGTCGTCGTCGTGGTGCGCGGCGGCGAGGTCGTGCTCGAAAAGGGCTATGGCTATTCCGACGTCGCCAAGCGCGCGCCCGTCCTTCCCGAGACGACGCTTTTCCGCCCCGGATCGGTATCGAAGCTTTTCACCTGGACCGCGGTGATGCAGCAGGTCGAGGCCGGCAAGATCGACCTCGACAAGGACGTCAACGCCTATCTCGATTTCAAGATTCCGCCCTATGAGGGCAAGCCGGTGACGATGCGCAACATCATGACGCACACTGCGGGCTTCGAGGAATCGGTGCGCCACCTGATCAGCAGCGATCCGAAGGCGGTGATGACGCTGAAGAAGTTGATGCCGCTCGCGCTGCCCGAACGCGTCTTCGCGCCCGACACGACCCCGGCCTATTCCAATTATGCGACCGCGCTCGCGGGCTATATTGTCGAGCGGGTCAGCGGCGAAAATTTCGACAATTATATCGAGAATCATATCTTCAAGCCGCTCGGCATGACGCATTCGTCGTTCCGCCAGCCGCTCCCCGCGCGCCTCGTGCCGCATATGTCGAAGGGGTATCCCGACATCACCGGGAAGGCCCAGCCGTTCGAAATGGTCATCCCCGCGCCCGCGGGCAGCCTGTCGTCGAGCGGCGCCGACATGGCGAAATTCATGATCGCGCATCTTAATGACGGCGCGGGGCTGATGAAGCCCGAAACCGCGAAGATGATGCACGATTTCAAGGCGCCCGGCGTCGGCCCGCTCAACAGCATGGCGCTCGGCTTTTATGAGCAATGGGTCAACGGCCACCGCGCGATCGCGCACGGCGGCGACACCGTCTGGTTCCACTCCTACCTTTGGCTGTTCCCCGATGCCGACACCGGCGTCTTCATCTCGATGAACAGCGCGGGCAAGGACGGCGCGGCGGGGGCGGTGCGCAGCGCGCTCTTCCACAAATTCGCCGATCGCTATCTGCCGGGTCCGGCCGAAAAGCCGGCGCAGGTCGATGCCAAGACCGCGCGCGAACACGCGCAGATGATGGCCGGCAATTACATCAGCAGCCGCGGTTCCTTCACCAATTTCATGAGCCTGTTCGGGCTGCTCGGCCAGGCGACGATCGGGCTGACCGAGGACGGCAAGATCAGCGTTCCGGCGCTCGACGGGCTCGGCGCCGGCGCGCGCGACTGGATCGAGGTCGAGCCCTTCGTGTGGCGCGACACCGGCACCGGCGAACGTCTTGCCGCCGAGGTCAAGGACGGCCGCGTCGTGCGCTGGAGCGTCGACCCGGGGTCGCCCTTCATGGTGTTCGAACCCGCGCCCGCCAGCGTCAACGCCGCCTGGCTCAACCCGGCGCTGGTCTTCGCTTTCGGCATCATCCTGCTCGCGGCGCTCGCCTGGCCGGTGCGCGCGCTGGTGCGCCGCAGCTTCAAGGCCGAGTTCGCGCTTACGGGCAAGTCGCTCCGCGCCTATCGCCTGAGCCGCGTCTTTGCCTGGCTCGCGATCGGTGCGCTCGCCGGGTGGATCGGGCTGATCGCGGCCTTTTCGGCCGACATCGGCAGCATCGGCGGCCCGCTCGACTGGCTCATCCATCTGCTGCGCATCCTGACCCCGCTCGCCGCCTTCGGCCTGCTCGCGACGGCTGGCTGGCACCTGTGGCTCAGCATCCAGGACAAGCGCCGCTGGACGATGAAGCTTGGCGCGGTGCTGCTGATCCTCGCCGCGCTCGTGCTCGTCTGGGTGACGCTTGTCTTCCACCTCTACGGCTTCGGGATGGTCTATTGATGGCGACGCAAAATACGCGGGGATTGACGCTCGACCTTCGGGTCGAGCGCTTTCCCTATCACCAGCCGTTCCGCATTTCGGGCCATGTCTTCTCCGAAACCGCGCTGCTCGTCGCCACCCTGTCGGACGGCACGCATGTCGGGCGCGGCGAGGGGGGCGGGGTCTATTATCTCGGCGACGACATCGACCATATGCTGGCCGAAGCGACGCGGGTACGCGAGGACATAGAGCGCGGCGCGACGCGCGAGGAACTGCAGCAGCTCCTCCCGCCCGGCGGCGCGCGCAACGCGCTCGATTGCGCCTATTGGGATCTCGAGGCGAAGCAGACGGGGCGGCCGGTCTGGGAGCTTGCCGGGCTCGATCGGCCCAAGGCGCTGCGCTCGACGCTGACGCTCGGCGCCGACAGCCCCGAAGCCATGGCAAGGGCGGCGCGGGCGATCGACCCGCAGGCGCCGGTCAAGGTCAAGCTGACCGGCGACCTCGACGAGGATATATTGCGCGTCGCGGCGATCCGGGCCGCGCGGCCCGACGCCTGGATCGGCGTCGATGCCAATCAGGGCTATGATCGTCGGACGCTCGCCGGCCTGCTGCCTATGCTCGTCGAGCATGGCGTCGCGCAGCTCGAACAGCCGCTGAAGCGCGGGTGCGAAGCCGACCTCGACGGACTCAAGCGGCCGCTGCCCTTCGTCGCCGACGAAAGCGCGCTGTCGCTCGCCGACACCGCGTCGCTCGTCGGCCGCTTCGATGTCGTGAACATCAAGCTCGATAAATGCGGCGGGCTGACCGAGGGCCTCGCGATCGCGCGGCAGGCGAAGACGCTCGGGCTCGACGTGATGGTCGGCAACATGATGGGCACCAGCCTGTCGATGGCGCCCTCCTTCCTCGTCGGGCAGCTCTGCGACATCGTCGACCTCGACGGGCCGACCTTCCTCGCGCGCGACCGCTCGCCCGGCGTCGAATATCGGGGCGGGATGATCCATTGCGCGGGAGAGGTCTGGGGCGGGTAGAGACTCGGTCCTCGGTCGTCCTTCCACGTCATCCCGGCCTTCGCCGGATGGCGAATAAACTTGAACGATATGTCCTAAATGGGTTGACAATTTTCTGATTAGGACAATAGTCGGCAAATAAGATTATCAAAGGTGGAGGATGGAATGACCGGGTCGTTCCGCATGACGCGCCGCGCGGCACTCGCGGGCGCGGTGGGGGCCGCTTTGTCGGCGCCGATGGTGGGCCGCGGGGCCTATGCCTTCGCGGCGGCGCCGGCGAAGACCTATTCGCGCCGCGCGGTCGACCTCGTCGCCTCGTCGCTCGTCATCGACATGCTCGCGCCGCTCAAGATCACCATGTCGCCCGACTATGTCGCGCACCGGTTGACCGACGCCGAAGCGGCCGCGTTCCGCGCGTCGGGCATCACCGGCTTTCACAACGCCTATGGCATCGGCGGCCCCGATGCGAAGCAGCAGGCGCTCGAATATCTCGCGGGATGGCAAGGCTTCGCCGGGCGCAACAGCCATGTCTTCACGCTCGTCGACGGCGCCGCCGATCTCGACCGCGCCAAGGCCGACAGGAAATGCGCCGTCATCATGGGCATCCAGAATGCCGAGCAGTTCGAGAGCGTCGAGGATGTCGCGCTGTTCCGCCGCCTCGGCCTTCGCTGCGCGCAGCTCACCTACAATACGCAGAACATGATCGGATCGGGCAGCACCGAACGGGTCGATGGCGGCGTCAGCGACTATGGCGCGGCGATCGTCGCCGAGATGGAAAAGCAGAAGATGCTCGTCGACGTCTCGCATTGCGGCGACAGGACGACTTTGGACGCGATCGAAATCGCCAAGGGGCCGATCGCGATCACCCACAGCAACGCCCGCGCGCTCGTCGATCATCCGCGCGTCAAGACCGACGAGGCGATTCTGGCGCTCGCGGCGAAGGGCGGGGTGATGGGCATCACCGGAGTGCGCATGTTCGTGCGCACGAGCGACCCGACCAACGTCGGGCATATGGCCGACCATATCGATCATGTCGCGAAGCTCGTCGGCATCGACCATGTCGGCATCGGCTCCGACGCCGACCTCAACGGCTATGACGACATGCCGCCGCAAGAATATGCGCTGCTCAAGCAGGGCTACAAGGGCAGCTATGCCTTTCGCGACAAGATCGACATCGACGGTTTCGACCATCCATTGAAGACCTTCGACCTCGTCGAGGAACTCATCCGCCGCAACTATTCGAACGATAACATCCGGGCCGTGCTCGGCGGCAATTTCCGCCGCCTGCTCGGCCAAGTCTGGGGGTAAGACGATGAACAAGGGACTTTTGGTAGCAGCAAGCATGGTCGCGGTCGTCGCCGCGATGCCGGCGTGCGCGCAGGAAGCGGCCGCGATCGAAGCCGCGGGCGAGATCGTCGTGACCGCGCAGAAGCGCGTCCAGAATGTGCAGGACGTGCCGATCTCGATTTCGGTCGTCGGAGCCGAGGAACTGCAGGAACAGGGCTCGGCCTCGCTCGTCGACTATGCGGGCTATGTCCCCGGCATGAACGTCAGCAACGGCGGCACCCCGGGCCAGACGACGATCACGCTGCGCGGCGTCGCGCCGCTCAATGCCAGCCAGACGGTCGGCATCTATCTCGATGACGCACCGGTCGGGTCGAGCGCGCTCTACAACCGCGCCGGGCAATTCACCATCGATCTGATGCCCTATGACCTCGAACGCATCGAGGTGCTCAAGGGGCCGCAGGGTACGCTCTACGGCGCGAGCTCGATCGGCGGCCTCGTCAAATATGTGACCGTCCAGCCCGACACGCGCGAATTCAAGGTGCGCGCGGGCGTCGAAGGCTTCACGATCAAGAATGCCGGCAGCCTCGGCTGGGGCGGGCAGGTATATGCCAACGCGCCGATCGTCACCGACACGCTCGCGATTTCGGGCAGCTTCGCGTGGCGCAAAACGCCGGGATGGGTCGACAGCGTCAACAATGCCGGAATCAAGGACCAGAACGACTATGAACAGCGCGGCGGCCGTGCCGCATTGCTGTGGCAGCCGACGCCCGAACTCAGCATCAAGCTCGCGGGCATCTGGCAGTCGCTCGATTCGGACGGCAACGGCCTCTATGCCGCCGACCTGACCGGCAACCGGCTCGGCAACGGCCATTCATACAACAATTATGTTCCCGAATCCTATGACGTCGATCTCGACTATTATTCGGCGACGATCGACTATGATTTCGGCGCCGCGACGCTGACCTCGGCGACGACCTACAGCGAGACGCAGAGCCGCCAGTTGCAGGATGCGAGCTATGCCTTCGGTGTGCTGTTCCCGTTCATCACCGATCCGCCGATCGCGCCCGGTATCACGCCCTTCCACCTCGATCTCGGGCTCAAGAAATGGACGCAGGAAGTGCGGCTCGCCTCGCCGAGTGGCGGTCGTTTCGAATGGATGATCGGCGGTTTCTTCACCGACGAGGAAACGAGCAATTCCCAACTCGTCCGCTCGTTCGACATGGACGGCAACGTCATCGACGGCCTCGATCCGCTCGCGATCGTCGGCCTGCCCGCGACTTACAAGGAATATGCCATCTTCGGCAACGCGACCTTCAAGCTGAGCGAGCAGTTCGAGGTCACCGGCGGCCTGCGGTGGGCGCGCAACGAACAGACCTTCACCCAGATCAGCGAGGGCGCGATCGTCCCCAGCGCGAACGATCCGGGTGAATCCGCCGAAAGCGTCTGGACCTTCTCGGTCAGCCCGCAATTCCACATCAACGAGGATGCGATGCTCTATGCGCGCGTCGCGACGGGTTATCGCCCCGGCGGCCCCAACGTCATCGTTCCCAATGTCCCGCCGAGCGTCGATGCCGACCGCATGACCAATTATGAGGTGGGACTGAAGGCCGATTTCGCCGACCGCATGGTATCGGTCGACGCCGCCTTCTTCTGGATGGACTGGACCGACATTCAGGTCACGCGCGCCTTTGGCGGCGTGTCGGGCGGCGCGAACGGCGGTAAAGCGACGAGCAAGGGTTTCGAGGGCAGCCTGGCGCTGCGCCCGGCGCCGGGCCTGACGATCAGCGCCACCGGCAGCTATACCGACGCGAGCCTCAGCGAAGATGTGCCGGAGATCAGCGGCGTGAAGGGCGACCGCCTGCCCGCGGTGCCGAAGTTCAGCGGCGCGCTGCGCGCCGATTATGAATTCGAGCTGGGCGGCGGCAACAAGGGCAGCTTCGGCGCCGGCATCCGCCACGCGAGCAACCGGCTGTCGCTGGTCGAGAGCGATCCGCTCGTCGCGCGTGCCAAGGCATACACTTCGGTCGATCTCAATGCGTCGGTGACCTTCGCCGACCACTGGACGCTGCGCGCCTATGCGCGCAACCTCCTCGACAACAAGGGCGAGATGGCGCGATCGACGCTTGCCGACGGACTCAACCAGCCGAGTTTCCTTGCGATCTCGCCGTTGCAGCCGCGCACGATCGGCGTCGCGCTCGACATGGCTTTCTGAGCGAACTGGAGTTGGACAAGATGAACGCGCCCACCGGCAGACTGGCCGAAAGCCTGACCCTGCCGCAACCCTATCTGCTGTTCCTCGGCGACACGACCGAGGCGGGCTATGCGAAGACCGCCTTCGGCCTTGCCGACTGGGCGGCCGACCGCTGCGTCGGCGAATATGGGATCGGCGCCTGCTCGGTCAGCGCCGGCCTCCCGCGGTTGTCGCCCGCCGAGGCGCGCGGCGCGGGGGCGCGGTCGCTGGTGATCGGCGTCGCGAACCAGGGCGGCGTCATCGGCGATGCCTGGGTTGCGGTGCTCATCGAGGCGATGGAGGCGGGGCTCGACATCGTCAGCGGGCTCCACACCCGGCTGACGAGCATCCCCGCGCTCGTCGAGGCGGCGCGGCGCACCGGCCGGCGGCTGATCGACGTCCGCACCCCACCGCCGTCGATCCCGATCGCCACCGGGCGCAAGCGCAGCGGCAAGAGATTGCTGACGGTCGGCACCGATTGCGCGCTCGGCAAGAAATATACCGCGCTCGCGCTGCACCGCGCTTTCGTCGCGCGCGGGATCGACGCCGATTTCCGTGCGACGGGCCAGACGGGGATCATGATCGCGGGCGGCGGCATGCCGATGGACGCGGTGGTTTCGGATTTCGAGGCGGGGGCGGCCGAGGTGCTAAGCCCCGATGCGCCCGCCGATCACTGGGACCTGGTCGAGGGACAGGGATCGATCTTCAACCCCGCCTATGCCGCGGTGTCGCTCGGCTTGCTCCACGGCAGCCAGCCCGACGTCTTCGTCGTCTGTCACGATCCGGCGCGCAAGGTGATCCTCGGCATGGAAAGCTTTGCGCTGCCCAGCATTGAGGAGGTGATCGACCTGACGATCCGCCTCGGCAGCCGCACCAATCCCGCGATCCGCTGCGGCGGGGTCAGCCTCAACACCTCGGCTTACGACGGCGACGCGGCCGAGGCGCTGATGGCGGCCGAGCGGCAGCGCCTCGGCCTGCCGGTGACCGACCCGATCCGCGGGGGCGAGTCGTTCGACGCGCTCGTGGACAACATCCTTTCATGATGGCCCGTTTTTGTGCCCCTGCGAAGGCAGGGGCCCATCTCCAACCTTGGCGAAATCCGGCGAGCGGCTGTTGAGGACGATGGTCCAGATGATGGGCCCCTGCATTCGCAGGGGCACAAGCGAGGAAGTAACCGATGCCGTCCAATTCCAACTGGTTCCAGCGCTTCCTGCTGCCCGGTTTCGCGCTGAAGGCCGTCATCATCGGCGGCGGCTATGCCACGGGGCGCGAACTCGCCGAATATTTCGTGCCGTCGGGCCCATGGGGCGGGCTTGCCGCGATGCTGCTCGCGACGTGCATCTGGAGCGTCGTCGCCGCGCTGACCTTCGCGCTCGCGCGCAAGCTCGGAGCCTATGATTATCGCGCCTTCTTCGAAGGGTTGCTCGGCCCCGCGTGGATCGCGTTCGAGGTCGCCTATCTGATCTTCGTTGTCCTGATCCTCGCGGTGTTCGGCGCCGCTGCCGGGGCCATCGGCGCGGCAACCTTCGGCTGGCCCGAACTCGCGGGATCGGTGCTGCTGGCGCTCAGCATTCTCGGTTTCACCGCCTTCGGTACCGCGCTCGTCGAGACCTTGTTCAAATATGCCTCGATGCTGATCTATGCGGTCTACGCGCTGTTCCTCGTCTTTGCGCTCGCCAGCTTCGGCGAAATGATCGGGAACGGCTTCGCGAATGCGCCGCCGCCTTCGGGGAACTGGGTGGCGGGCGGCGTCACCTATGCGAGCTACAATATCGTCGGGGCCGTGGTCATCCTGCCCGTCCTCCGTCACCTGACGAGCCAGCGCGACGCGGTCGTCGCGGGGCTGATCGCGGGACCGCTGACGATGCTGCCCGCGATCCTCTTTTTTGTCGCGATGATGGCTTTTTATCCCGCGATCGGCGGCGAGACGCTGCCGTCCGATTTCCTGCTTCGCCAGATGGCGGTGCCGGGCTTTCATGTGCTGTTCCAGCTGATGATCTTCGCCGCGCTGCTCGAAAGCGGGGTCGGTGCGATCCATGCGATCAACGAGCGCGTGTCGGGCGTTGTCGTGGCGCGCGGCCGGCCGCCGCTCGGCACCGGCGCGCGCGCGGCGATCGGCGGCGCGGTGCTCGTCGGCTGCATGTTCGTCGCGGCGCGCGTCGGCCTCGTCGACCTGATCGCCAGCGGATACCGCTTCCTTGCCTGGCTGTTCCTCGCGACCTTCCTGCTGCCGCTCGTCACTCTCGGCACCTGGCGCCTGCTGCGCCCATCCACCGCTCCCCATATGGAGGCTTTGCCATGAAACGCTTGCTCGCTTTATTGCTGATGCTGTCGGTCGCCATGCCGGCATGGGCCGAACCGCCCGCCGACATCGGCGAAAGCGTCGAGGCGCTCCGCAAGAAGATCGGCGCGCCCGGCGTCTCGATCGCGATCGTCGAGGATGGCAAGACGACGCTGTCGCGCGGCTGGGGAGTGCGCAAGCTCGGCGAGCGCGCGCCCGTCGATGCGCAGACGATCTTCCAGACCGGATCGACCGGCAAGGCGATGACCGCCGCGGCGCTCGCGGTGCTGGTCGATGAGGGCAGGATCGCGTGGGATGATCCCGTCATCGAGCATATGCCGTGGTTCCGCATGTACGACCCGTGGGTCACGCGCGAGATCACGATCCGCGACCTGCTCGTCCACCGCAGCGGGCTCGGGCTCGGGCAGGGCGACCTGATGTTCGTGCCGCGCACGCACCTCACGCGCAAGCAGACGGTCGAGCGCGTCGCTTACCTCAAGCCGAAGACGAGTTTCCGCTCGGCCTTTGCCTATGACAATATCCTCTATGCCGTCGCCGGCCAGCTGATCGAGGAGGTCACCGGCCAGACGTGGGAGGATTTCATCCGCGCGCGCGTCCTGCGCGCCGGCGGCATGAAGAATGCGACGAGCGACAGCGAAGACCGCTTCCGCATCGCGAACCGGTCATGGCCGCACGCGCGGCTGTCGGGCCCCTTGCGCGGCCTCGGCCCGCAACAGGCGCTCGACGAACGCGACGAACTCGGCCGCAACGGCGCGCCCGCGGGCGGGCTGGCGCTCAGCGCCGACGATATGGCGGCGTGGCTCAAGATCCAGCTCGCGCACGGCGCGCTCCCCGACGGCAAGCGCCTGTTCAGCGAGGAGCAGGCCGCCGAGATGTGGACGCCGGTCACCCCGGTGCCGATCACCCCGCTGCCCTATGCGCTCAAACCCGCGCAGCCGACGCAGCAGGCCTATGCGCTTGGATGGAATGTGCAGGATTATCGCGGCCACCGCATCATCCAGCATGGCGGCGGGGTCTTCGGGTCGATCACGCGCGTCGTGATGATCCCCGACAAAAATGTCGGCTTCGCGATCATGATGAACAGCGAGGACAGCGGGATGCTCCTCGGGCTCACCTACGATCTTCTCGACCATTATCTCGATCAGCCCGACTATGGCTGGATTCAGAAATGGGAGGACTGGTATCAGGCGCGGCTCGCGGGTGGGGTCGAGTTTCTGAAACAGGCGAAGGCGTCGCCGGCGCAGAGCGGTCCCTCGCTCGCGCCGGCGCGCTACGCCGGGCGCTATCGCGATCCCTGGTATGGCGATGTCGTCGTGGGGGCGGACGCGAAGGGGCTGACGATCGATTTCACCTCGACGCCGCGGATGGCGGGGCGGCTCGATCATTGGCAATATGACAGCTTCGTCACCAAATTCGACGACCCGGCGATCGAGCCCGCCTATGTCACCTTCGCGCTCGACGCCGACGGCAAGGTGACGGGCGTGACGATGAAGGCGGTGAGCCAGATCGCCGACTTCAGCTGGGATTATCACGATCTCGACCTGAAGCCCGTGGAGGACAAGAAGTGAAGCCTATCGCGATCTTGCTGGCCGCAACCGCGCTTTCGGCCTGTTCATCGGGCGGCGACCAGCCGAAGACGGCGCCCGAGGCGCCGCTGCACAGCCGGATGCTCGTGCTCGACACCCATCTCGACACGCCGCTCCACTTCGAGCGTGCGGGTTGGAGCTTCGCCGATCGTCACGCGCTCGCGGACGATATGGCACAGCTCGACATTCCGCGGATGAAGGACGGCAATCTCGATGGCGGCTTTTTCGCCATCTATACCGAGCAAGGCCCGCTGACCGCCAAGGGCTATGCCGATGCGCTCGCCTTCGCCCGCAAACGATCGGACCTGATCGACAGCACCATCGCCAAATATCCCGATGCCATCGCTCCCGCGCGGACCGCCGCCGACGCGCTGCGGCTGAACAAGGAAGGCAAGCTCATCGCCTTCAAGTCGATGGAGAACAGTTATCCGCTCGGTGAGGATCTGTCGCTGCTGCAGGAGTTCTACAACAAGGGCCTGCGCCTCGCCGGGCCGGTGCATTCCAAGGACAATCAGTTCGCCGACAGCGCGACGGGCGCGGGGCGCTGGAAGGGGCTGAGCCCGCTCGGCAAGCAATGGGTGGCGGAGATGAACCGCCTCGGCATCGTCATCGACGCGAGCCATTCGTCCGACGCGGCGTTCGACCAGATTCTCGCGCTCTCCAAATACCCGATCCTGCTGTCGCACTCGAGTCTGCGCTCGGCCTTCGACCATCCGCGCAACCTCGACGAGGGGCGGTTGAAGGCGCTCGCGGCGAAGGGCGGGGCGATGTGCATCTCGACCATCTTCATGTCGGAGATGAAGATGTCGCCCGCGCGCGCCGAATTGTTCGGCAAATATGAGCGGATCGGGTCGTTGTCCGCCGCCGAGCAGGCCGACCTCAATCGCCAGTGGCGCGAACTCGACAAGAGCGAGAAACTATGGGCGGCCGATTTCGACGATTATATGAAGATGGTGTTGCGCGCGATCGAAGTCGGCGGGGTGGACCACATCTGCTTCGGCGCCGACTGGGACGGCGGTGGCGGCCTGCCCGGCATCGAGGATATTTCGGCGCTGCCCAAGGTCACCGAACGGCTGAAGGCCGCGGGCTATTCGGACGCCGACATCGAGAAGATGTGGAGCGGCAACATCCTTCGCATCCTCGCGGCGCAGGGCCGATAGAGAAACCACATTTCGTCATCCCGGCGAAGGCCGGGATCTCGACCTTGCCTTCTGACGCACCGGCGAGATCCCGGCCTTCGCCGGGATGACGATTCCGTCAGGAATGATCGCGATCAGCCCCGGAACCGCCTGGGATCGATCCCAAGCTTCGCCATCTTGTCATAAAGCGTCTTTCGCGGCACCCCCAGCCGCGCCATCGTCTCGGCGATATTTCCGCGCGTCTGCGCCAGCGTGTCCTCAATGATCGTCGCCTCGAACCGGCGCACGCGCTCGGCGAGCGGCGCGTCGGCGGGCATCGCGGCGCGGCCGGGGTCCGACGGCAGGTCGAGCACGACGCTATAGGCGAAATTCTTGAGCTCGCGGACATTACCCGGCCAATCATGCTCGACCAGGTGGCGGCGCACCGCATCGTCGATCCGAAAGCCCGCCAGCCCCATCTTGGCCGCGGCTTCGTCGAGGAAGAAGGCGAAGGTTTGCGGAATATCCGACCGCCGTTCGCGCAGCGGCGGGATGCGCAGTTTCACGACGTGCAGCCTATAGTAGAGATCCTCGCGGAAATCGCCGCTACGCACCGCGTCCATCAAATCGGTCTTGGTCGCCGCGACGACGCGCAGGTCGACGGGCTCGGGCGCGCTGGCGCCCAGCGGCTGCACTTCGCGCTCCTCGATCACGCGCAGCAGCTTCGCCTGCACCGCGCCGTGCATCGTGTCGATCTCGTCGAGGAACAGGGTCCCGCGATGCGCGCTGCGGATGCGCCCCGCTTGTCCCAGCTTGCCCGTCGCGCGGTCGATCAGGTCGCTGCCGAACAGTTCGGCCTCGGCCAGTTCCTGGGGCAGCGCGGCGCAATTGACCGCGACGAGCGAGGCGGCGCTGCGACGGCTCTGGCGGTGGAGCATATGCGCGACAAGCTCCTTGCCCGTCCCCGTCTCGCCCTCGATCAGCACGTCGATGTCGGCCTGCGCCAGCTGCGCGATCGTCTCGCGCAGCCGCACCATCGCCGGGCTTTCGCCGATCAGCGGGCTGTCGATCGCCGCCGCCGCGGCAGTCAGCCGCCGGTTGTCGAGGATCAGCGCGCGGTGCGCGAGCGCGCGGCGGACGACGCCCACCAGATGGTCGGCGGCAAAGGGCTTGGCGAGGAAGTCGAAGGCGCCGTCGTGCAGCGCCCGCACCGCCATCGCGACGTCGGCATGGCCGGTGATCAGCACGACCGGAATCTCGGGATCGATCGCGTGGATCGCCGCGCGCAGTTCGAGCCCGTCCATCCCCGGCATCCGGATGTCGGTGACGACGACGCCCGGAAAATCGGCGGCGATCCGCGGCAGCACGCTGTGCGCATCGGCAAAGGCCTCGGCCGCCAGCCCCGCAAGGTCGAGCGTCTGGACATTCGCCTCGCGCAGCGCCGCATCGTCGTCGACGAAATAGATGGTCTGCTCGGCGGTGAAGAAGTTCATGCGCGCCTCAGCGTCAGGCGGAAGCCCGCGCCGCCGAGCGGCGAGGGGATGAGCGTCAGCGCGCCGCCGAAGCCGCTCATGATGTCGCTGGCGATCGCCAGCCCCAGCCCGAGCCCGTCGGGCCGCCCGGTGACGAAAGGCGTGAACAGCTGCGGCACGATGTCGGAGGGAACGCCGGGGCCATTGTCGCAAATGTCGATCAGTACCGGCCCGTCGCCGTGCGCGCGGAGCGTGACGCGCGCGCCGTCGGTATCGCGCACCGCTTCGGCGGCATTCTGCAGCAGGTTGATCAGCACCTGCTCCAGCCGCACGCGGTCGGCATGGACCGCCACCGCCGGCTCTTCGATGCCCACGTCGAGCGCGACGCCCTGCGCGCGCAGCCGGTCGCCGATCAGCAGCAGCGTCCCGTCGATCGCCGATTGCAGCGGCACCGGGCCGAGCGGCCTTGGCGCGCGGCGCGCGAAATTGCGAAGCTCGCCGGTGATCGCGCCGACGCGCGCGGTCAGCTCGACGATATGGTCCAGATTGCCGCGCGCCTTGCCCGCCTGTTCGCGGTCGAGATAGGCGCGGGCGTTTTCGGCGAAGCTGCGGATCGCGGCGACCGGCTGGTTGATCTCGTGCGCGACGCCCGCGGTGATCTGCCCGATCGAGCCGAGCCGGCTCGCCTGCGCCAGTTCCTCGCGCGCGGCGCGATAGCGGCGGTCGGTTTCGGCCTGCCGCTCCGATGCCAGCCGCAATTCGTCGTTCGCGTCGCGCAGGTCGCGCGTGCGCGCCGCGACCTCGCGCTCGAGCGCCTCGTGCGCGGCTTGCCGCATCGTCTGCCGCTCGACGAGGCGGAGCAGTGTCACGATCGCCGCGCCGACCAGAATGAGCAGGATCAGGAAGATCACGCGCGCGGTCGCGCCGGCGCTGGCGCGCGCGGGTCCGGCGGGCTGGAGCAGGCGGAGCGTGCTGCCGGGGAGCGACACGCGCTCGTCGGCCTGACGGAAGGGATCGCCGCCGATGCGAAGGTCCCCGCCCGCGCGGTCGACCGGCAGCGGCGCCAGCCGCGCCTCGCCATAGCTGCGCGTCGCGCGCAGCCGCCGCTGCGCTTCGGGCGAGAGCGGCGCGAACGAGCGGAAGCGCCAGCGCGGATCGCTGCTCATCACGACGATTCCGGCAGCGTCGGTTACCAGCGTCGTCGCGGAGGAATCGGCCCAGCGCGCCTCGAGCTTGTCGAATTCGACCTTGAGCACGATCACGCCGAGCCGGCTCCCATCCACGGTGACGCGGCGCGCGAGATAGAGGCCCGGGCGCCCGCTCACCGTCCCGAGCGCGAAGAGTTCGGCCTCGCCGCGCTGCATCGCGCCCTGGAAATAGGGCCGGAAGCGGTAGTTCTGGCCGACGAAGCTCGTCGGCGCGCGCCAGTTGCTCGCCGCGATCGTCGTGCCGCCCGCGTCAAGGACATAGATCACCGCCGCGTCGGTGCGCGCCGCGAGCTGCTCGAGTTCGCGGTCGAGCCGGCGCGAGGCGGCGTCGCTCCTGTCGGCGAGCGCCGCGCGCACGTCGGGAAATTCGGTGAGGACGCGCGGCAGCAGGCGGAATTTCTGCAATTCGCTTTCGAGCAGGCTCGCATGGGCGCGCGCATTCTGGCGCGCCTCCAGATCGGCCTGCGCGCTCGCGCGATCGGCCGCCCATCGCGCGAGGCTGAAGCCCGCGACGAGCAGGATCGCCAAGCCGATCGCGGCGGCGACGAGCAGGCGCCGGCGGCCCGCTGGGGGCTGGGGCGACGGCGAATCGGGCGGATCAGTCATGTGCGGATTATTGCACAAATATTTGCAAACCTATGCGGAAAATCGCACAAAATCGGCGCCGCCCTCAACGGGCTGATCCATGAAAATAATATATTACAAATGCTTATGTAAAATCCGTCCCTTGTTTGACCCCCGTTCCGCCGCACCCCTAGAATCGCGGAAAGGCCGCCCGACGGCCGCAAGGGAGCGCCGACGGCGCAAAGACATGGGGAGAGGCTGGTGGCAGCCACGATCGATCTGACCGCGACACGCACGCCGCAAGCCCGGCCGTGGTGGACGCATCTCTATGTCCAGGTGCTCGGCGCGATCCTCGCGGGCGTGCTGCTCGGCCATTATTGGCCGTCGGTCGCGACCGAGTTCAAGCCGCTCGGCGACGGTTTCATCAAGCTCGTCAAGATGATCATTGCGCCGGTGATCTTCCTGACCGTCGCGACGGGCATCGCCTCGATCGGCGGCGAGACCAGGGCGCTCGGCCGCGTGGTCGGCAAGACCTTCGCCTATTTCCTCTTCTTCTCGACGCTCGCGCTGATTGTCGGGCTGGTGGTCGCCAATGTGATCCAGCCCGGCGCGGGGATGAACATCGACCCCGCGACGCTCGACGCCGGGGCGGTCGCGCAATATGAGGCCAAGGCGCACGAAGCGACGCTTACCGCCTTCCTGCTCGAAATCATTCCGACGACTTTCGTCTCGGCGCTGACCGAGGGATCGATCCTGCAGGCGCTGTTCGCCGCGATCCTCTTCGGCCTCGCGCTGTCGCATGCGGGCGAGCCGGGGCAGCAGGTGCTCGGCCTGCTCGAAAAGGTTTCGGTCGTCTTCTTCGGGCTCGTCGGCATGCTGATGAAATTCGCGCCGGTCGGCGCGTTCGGCGCGATGGCCTTCACGATCGGCCGCTATGGCGTCGAATCGCTCGCCAATCTCGGCATGCTGATCGCGACCTTCTACCTGACCTCGCTCTTCTTCGTGATCGTCGTCCTCGGCGCGGTCGCGCGGCTGTGCGGCTTCTCGATCTTCAGCCTGATCGCCTATCTCAAGGCCGAACTGCTGCTCGTGCTCGGCACCTCCTCGTCGGAGGCCGCCTTGCCCAGCCTCATCCAGAAGCTCGAACAGGCCGGGTGCGCGAAACCGATCGTCGGCCTCGTCGTGCCGACCGGCTACAGCTTCAACCTCGACGGCACCAACATCTACATGACGCTCGCGGCGCTGTTCATCGCGCAGGCGGTCGGCGTCGATCTCAGCTTGGGCGACCAGATCGCGCTGCTGCTCGTCGCGATGGTCAGCTCGAAGGGCGCGGCGGGGGTCACCGGCGCGGGCTTCATCACGCTCGCCGCGACGCTGTCGATCGTGCCGTCGGTGCCCGTTGCAGGCCTTGCGCTGATCCTCGGCATCGACCGCTTCATGAGCGAATGCCGCGCGCTCACCAATTTCATCGGCAATGCGCTCGCGGCGATCGTCGTCGCGGGGTGGGAAAAGGCGCTCGACCGCGACGCGCTCCACCGTGCGCTGGGGGGCGAGCCCGCGCCGCTCGCCGCGCAGCCGATCGAAACCGACGCCGATTGACCGGACAAAGACAAGATATGGGGAGTGAGACAATGACTATGACCAAAGCCCGCTGGGCCCGCCACAGCAGCCGCACCGCACTCGTGCTCGCCGGCATCGGCGCTTTCGCCGCCCCGCTCGCCGCGCAGGAAGCGCCCGCCGAGGCCGCCGCCGCGGTGGCGCCGGGCGAAGAGGCGATCGTCGTCACCGGCAGCCGCATCGCGCGCGAAACCTATGACACGCCGGCACCGGTGATCGGCGTTTCGTCCGAGGATCTGCTCGAATCGGGCGACAGCGAACTCAGCGAGACGCTCGCCGACCTGCCGCAGCTGTCCTCGACGACCAACGACGCGACGGTCACGGGCAACACGCAGAATTCGGGCCTCAGCTCGATCGAACTGCGCAGCCTCGGCTCGAACCGCACGCTCGTCCTCGTCGACGGCCGCCGCACCGTGTCGAACAGCGGCATTTCCAACCTCGTCAGCCTGTCGACGATCCCCAGCGATTTCATCGACCGGGTCGAGGTCATCACCGGCGGCACTTCGTCGGTCTATGGTTCGGACGCGGTCGCGGGCGTCGTCAACATCATCACCAAGAAGAACGAACGCGGCCTGACGCTGCGCGCGCGCGCCGGCCTCACCGCAGAGGGCGACGGGCAGGAACTGACGCTCGGCGCGACTTACGGGACGCGCTTCGCCGACGGCCGCGGCTATTTCCTCGTCAGCGGTACCTATGACCGCGATTGGGGCATCCGTGCGGTCGACCGCGAATGGGCGGTGCGGCCGGTCTCCTACGGCTATGATTTCGAAAACGGCATCAACGAGTTCGAGGGTGTCTATATCAACGAGAACGGGGCTCCCGCGAGTGGATCGCGCCCCGCGTCGGAATTTCCGCCGTTGATGATGAGCGACCTCAGCGTGTTCATTCCGGGCGGGGTCTTTTCGGGAGGAAATTCGCGGCGTGACCGCTTCTATCGGGGCGGCGAGCTCGTCCCGCTCGGTCCCGACGTCCAGACCGGAGAGCCGATCGACGTCGGCACCACCGACGACGGCAACACCGGCTATTTCCTTCCCAATCGCGACGGCTACAACCAGCGCACCGGCCGCTCGCTGATCCTCGCGCGCAAACGCTATCTCGGCGCGGCCAAGCTCGAATATGAATTTTCCGACGCGGTCGAAGCCTTCGCCCAGTTGCAATATTCGCGGATTACCTCAGGCGAAACGCGCGAGGCGGTCGGTATCGGCTGGGATTCGACCTATCCGCTGACCGATCCCGTCACCGGCATCACGACCGAGATCGAATATGGCAAAATCCCTTGTCTCCGCACCGGCGGCTGCAATCCCTTTGTCCCCGCCGAACTGCGCGGCAACGAGACACCATCGACCGGCGCGGGCATCGCATGGGACCGCCGCTTCGACGAGGTCGGCGGCCAGATCACCGAGAACAAGCGCGAGACGATCCGCAGCTGGGCCGGCCTGCGCGGCAAGATTTCGGACAGCTGGAACTGGGAAGCGAGCTTCGGTTACGGCCAGTACAAGCAGGACCAGTGGCGACGGAACGAGATCAACGGCGTCCATCTGACGCAGGCGCTTAACGCCGAAATGGGTCCGAACGGACCGCAATGCGCCGACGCCGACGCGCGCGCCGCGGGCTGCGTCGCGATCGACCTGTTCGGCGAGGGGGCGATCACGCCCGACATGGCGGCCTGGATCCGCGCCGACCTGCATCAGGAACTGACGATCCGTCAATATACCGGACAGGCGTTCGTCACCGGCGAACTGTTCCAGCTTCCTGCCGGCCCGGTCGGGGCCGCCTTCGGCATCGATTACCGCAAGGACAGCCAGGAACTCACCGGCGATCTCCTGTCGCAGACCGGCGGGACGACGGGCAATGCCGTGCCCAATTTCGGCGGCTCGATCCGCGCGCTGGAGGGCTATGGCGAAGTCAGCGTGCCGCTGCTCCGCGATGCGCCGGGCGCCTATCTGCTCAGCGTCGATGCCTCGGCGCGCGTCGCCGATTATAATATCGACCGGGTCGGCACGGTGTTTAGCTGGCGCGGCGGCGTGCAATATGCGCCGATCCCCGACATCCGCTTCCGCGCCCAATTCGCCCGCGCCCAGCGCGCGCCCGACATCGCCGAGCTTTATTCGCCGCCGCGCGGCAATTTCGAGGCGGCGAACGACCTCTGCGATGGCGTGACCCCGACCACCGCGGGACGCCTCGCCGCCAATTGCCGCCTCGATCCGGGTATCCAGGCGCTGTTCGCGCAGCAGGCGGCCGACAATGTGACGCAGCGTTATACGCAGGCGGGCAACAACCTCTACAGCCCCAACGGCGGCAATCTCGACCTCAAGGAGGAAACCGCCGACACGCTGACGCTCGGCGCCGTACTCGCGCCGCGTTTCGTGCCGGGGCTGACGATCGCGGTCGATTATTACGACATCCGCATCAAGGACGCGATCGACGCCTATTCGAACCGCGACATCCAGCTGCAATGCTACGACACCGACGTGCCGCAGGCCGACAACCCCTTCTGCGCCGACATCACGCGCAACGCGAACAACGGCCAGATCGTCGAGCTGGTCCAGCGGCAGGTCAATCTCGCGCGCTTCGACACGCAGGGGATCGACGTCGCCTTCAACTATCGCTTCCGCCTCGACGACGCGCTCGGCATCCCCGGCCGCTTCGACCTGCGCTACGACGGCACGCATGTGCTGAAGCAGAAGGTGCAGTTTCAGGGCGTCGACGGGACCGTCACCAACGACCTTGCGGGCGACCTTGCCGAAGGCAGCTTCAAATATCGCGCGCGCGGTTCGCTGAGCTGGAAGCTCGACAATTTCCGCATCCGCTGGACGACGACCTATTATGGCAAGATCAACGACAGCAATTCGCTCGCCGACCAATATGCCGCCCTGCTCGAAACCAATCCGAACGCCGAGGTGCCGGTCTTCCTCAACATCGGCGACGTGTGGGAACATGACCTGTTCCTGTCGTTCGACGTCGACAGCGGCGGCAAGGAATTCCGCCTCTATGGCGGGGTGAACAACCTGTTCAATTCGGTCAGCCCCTTCCTGCCGAGCGGCACCGAGAGCGGGCGCTTGACCAACCAGAACGGCGTCTATGATATTGCCGGCCGCCGCTTCTATGTCGGCGCGACGGTGAAATTCTGATGCGAAACCAAATGCAAAGAGCTTCGGGGCTTCGATCCACTGGACCCCTGAAGGCCATGTCGGGAGCAGTGCTGCTGGCGCTGGCGGGGTGCGCGCCCGGCCAGGCGGTCGCCGGCACCGCCCCGCATGGTGAAGCCGTCGCATCGGCGGCCGAGCCCAAGGCGGCGCCGAAGACGATCCTCTTCATCGGCAACAGCTTCACGCAGGGCGCGCATTCGGCGGCGCGCAACTGGCGCGCGGGGTCGGTCACCGATCTTAACAAGGCGGGCTATGGCGGCGTCCCCGCGCTGTTCAAGCTGTTCACCGAGCAAATGGGGCTCGATTATCGCGTCAGCCTCGAGACGCAGGGCGGCAAGACGCTCGGCTTTCACTATGACGAGCGGCGCGCGCTGTTCGACCGGCCGTGGGACGTCGTCGTGCTGCAGGAACTCAGCACGCTCGACCGTGCCAGGCCCGGCGACGCCACGAATTATCTGCGCGACGTCGCGCGGCTGACCGCGCTGTTCAAGGCGCGCAATCCCGCGGTCGACATCCGCCTCGTCGCGACCTGGACGCGTGCCGACCAGACTTACAAGCCCAAGGGACATTGGTATGGCAAGCCGGTGACCGCGATGGCGGAGGACCTGCGCGCCGCCGCCGATCGCGCGCGCGTCGCCAATCCCGGCGTGACGGGCGTATTGCCGGTCGGACAGGCATGGAACCGCGCGATGGGGGAGGGCGTCGCCGACCCCGACCCCTATGACGGGATCGGCTACGGCCAGCTCGACCTCTGGGCCTATGACCATTATCACGCCAGCGTCGCGGGCTATTATCTTTCGGCGCTCGTCACCTTCGGCGCGGTCACCGGCATCGACCCGACGAAGCTCGGCCCCAAGGAAAAGGGCGCCGACGAGCTTGGCCTGTCGGACGCTCAGGCCGCCGCGCTGCAACGCGTCGCGCGCGACACGCTCGCCGCTGCGTCCTGATCCATCGGGAAAAATGGGAGCCGGACAGGTAGGATGCTCGCCTGCCAATTCGTTGGCCGCAGGGAGAAACCGGAAAAACCCCTGCGTTCATCATCCCTGTCGCGTCCGATTAACACGGCTCCACAAAGTCCGCAGTCCGATGCGGTCGAGACGGACCGCGCGGGGGAGGGGGAGGCTGCGCGATCCGTCTCGATGCGGCGATTAGAACAGCGCGTTCCCGCTCCGGTAAGGTCCGAATTCTGACCGCCTGATTGTACCAACGGCGCGCGCGGCCTCCCCATGGTACAGTGGCTTTCGCACCTCTCAGGTCTGCATGAGCGACGCTCGCCCGGTTATCCCCATGGCAACGGACGCAACCCGCGTCGTTGCAGGGAAAGGGCAGCAGCCATGAAGATCGTCGTGATCGGCGGAACCGGGCTCATCGGTTCAAAGGTCGTCAGCAAGCTCAATGCGAAGGGGCATCAGGCGGTCGCCGCCGCGCCCAACACCGGCGTCAACACGCTCACCGGCGAAGGGCTTGCCGAAGCCCTGACCGGCGCCGAGGTCGTCGTCGATCTCGCCAACTCGCCGACCTTCGACGAAGCGGCGATCGACTTCTTCACGACCGCGGGCCGGAATGTCGCGGCGGCCGAAAAGGCCGCGGGCGTCGGCCATCATATCGCGCTCTCGGTCGTCGGTACCGAAAAAATGGGGGTCAGCCCCTATTTCGTCGCCAAGCAGGCGCAGGAAAAGCTGATCCGCGACAGCGGCATTCCCTACACGATCATCCACGCGACCCAGTTCATGGAGTTCCTGCGCGGCATCGGCCAGGCGGCCGTCGTCGGCGACGAGGTCCGTCTATCGCATGCCTTTATCCAGCCGATGGCGGCCGAGGACGTCGCCGATGCGGTGACCGCGGTGGCGCTCGCCGCGCCCGCCAACCGGATCGTGGAGATCGGCGGTCCCGAGAAATTCCACCTCGACGAGATCGTCGGCAAGGTGCTCGCCTTCGACGGCGGTACGCGGCCGGTCGTCGTCGACCCCGAGGCGCGCTATTTCGGCCTCCGGCTCGAGGATGACACGCTGATCCCCGGACCCGGCGCCAAGCTCGGCGCGACGCGCTTCGACTGGTGGCTCGAAAACGTCCCGCCGCTGCCGAAGAAATAACTTCGCTCGCGATTTTTCAGGGGAGAGAGTGTCATGCTCAAGACCATCTGTATCTGGACCGCTATCATCCTCGGCATCGGCGCTGAAGCGAACGCGCTCTTCATGCTCCATTCGCCCGCCGACTGGTATCTCGCCGTCCCCGGCGTCACGACCACCGGGCCGTTCAACCAGCATTTCATCCGCGACATCGGGCTGATCTACCTCTTCGTCGGAACCGCGCTTCTCGTCGGAGTTTTTCGCCCGCAATATCGCATCCTCTTGTGGACGACCGCGGCGCTCTGGCTGTCGGGCCATGCGCTCTTCCACTTCTGGGAAGTCGCCGTCGGCATTTGCGGCCCGTCCGCGCTCGCGCGCGATTTTCCCGCGGTCACCTTGCCCGCGATCCTCATCGCGCTGCTGTCGATATGGGCGGCCGCCGACGCCCGGCAGACGCGCGCGGATACCGCCCCCGATCAATAACCCCCCAGCAAACAGGAGAAGACCGATGACCCCTCGCATGAATATCTTCCAGGCCGCCCCCGACGCGATGAAAGGCATGCTCGCCGTCGAGGCGGCGTTCGAAAACTCGGGCCTCGAACACGGCCTTGTCGAACTGGTGAAGCTGCGCGCGTCGCAGATCAACGGCTGCGCCTTCTGCATCCATATGCACGTCACCGACGCGGTGAAGCATGGGGAGAGCGATATGCGCATCCACCTGCTCGACGCTTGGCGCGAATCGCCGCTCTACACCGACCGCGAACGCGCCGCGCTGAACTGGACCGAAAAGCTGACCCGCATCGGCAAGACACACGCGCCGGACGCCGATTACGAGCTGCTCAAGGCGCATTTCGACGACAAGGAAATCGCTTATCTGACTGTCGCGATCGCCGCGATCAACTTCTGGAACACGGTGCAGATCAGCCTGCGCGCGGTCCATCCGGTCACACAGGCCGCCGCGGCCTGACGAGCCCACGGCCCCCGCGTGCCGGACACCTGACCCTGCCGTCCGGCACCACCCCGCCGCCGGGATATCGCCCTCCGCTATCCCGGCGGCCCCCTTTTCAGGAGAGGATCGATGAAGCTCTATTATTGCCCCTGGGCCTGCAGCCTCGCCGCCCATATCGTGCTCCACGAGGTCGGCGCACCGTTCGCGAATGAGAGCGTCGACATCCGCACCAAGATCACCGCGAGCGGCGCCGATTTCAACAGCGTCACGCGCAAGGGCTATGTCCCCGCGCTCCGCCTCGACGATGGCGAGATCGTTACGGAGAATATCGCGGTGCTCGACTATCTCGCGGATGTCTATCCGCAATTCGGGCTCGACGGCCCGCTCGGCCGCACCCGGCTGGTCGAGGCGCTCGCCTATATCTCGACCGAACTCCACAAGAGCTTCAAGCCCTTCTGGCACAATGGCACCGACGAGCAGAAGGCCGCCGCGAGCGCTTATATCACCGCGCGGATGCGTTATCTCGGCGACACGATCAAGGGCGACTATCTGTTCGGCGACCAGCCCACCGTCGCCGATTTCTACCTGTTCGTGAACACGCGCTGGGCCGAACGCTTCGGGGTCGAAATTCCGCCCGCGATCGCCGCGATCCATCAGCGGTTGAACGCGCGTCCGGCGGTACAGGCGACGCTCAGGGCCGAAGGCCTCGCCTGACGGCGCGCCGCCGCATCGCCTCCGCGCGATTTGTGCTAGGCACGACCGATCGACTGACCATGACCGGAGAGAGAGAGAGATGCCGACGCGCCCGTTCGATTTTCCCAACGTCGCCGGAGATCGCCTTTCGGGACGGCTCGAGCTGCCGGTCGGATCGACGCGGGCGTGGGCGCTGTTCGCGCATTGCTTCACCTGCGGCAAGGACAACAAGGCCGCGGTGCGGATTTCGCGCCGCCTGGCGGGCGCCGGCATCGGCGTGCTGCGGTTCGATTTCACCGGGCTGGGCGCGAGCGAGGGCGATTTCGGCTCGTCGGGTTTCAGCCATGATGTGAAGGATCTCGTCGCCGCGGCGGAGGCGATGACCGCCGCGGGCATGCCGCCGATGCTGCTCGTCGGCCATAGCCTCGGCGGCGCGGCGGTGCTCGCCGCGGCGGAGTCGCTGCCGGGCGTCCACGCCGTCGCGACGATCGCCGCGCCTTTCGACGTCGAACATGCGCTCGGCCAGTTCGAGCCCGACGCGCTCGCGAAAGTCGAGCGTGAAGGGCGTGGAACGGTGTCGATCGGCGGGCGTCCGTTCCTCGTCGGCCGCGAGCTCGTCGCCAATTTGCGCGAACAGGATCAGGGCGCGCGCGTTGCGCGCCTGAAGCGCCCGTTGCTGCTGCTCCATTCGCCGATCGATCAGGTCGTCGGCATCGAGAATGTCACGAACCTCTATCTCGCCGCGAAACATCCCAAGAGCTTCGTCTCGCTCGACGGCGCCGATCATCTGCTCAGCGACACGCGCGACGCCGATTTCGCGGCCGACATGATCGCCGCTTGGGCGCAGCGTTATCTTCCCGCGATGCCGCCGACCGCCGAAAGCCGCTTCGACGCCTGTGCCGAGGAAACGCGGCTCGGCAAGTTTCAGCTGGCGATGCGCGCGGGCAAGGCCGCCTTCATCGCCGACGAGCCCGAAAGCGCCGGCGGGCTCGGATCGGGCCCGACGCCCTATAATCTGCTCTCCGCCGGGCTCGCCGCCTGCACGACGATGACGCTGCGCCTCTTTGCCGATCGCAAGGGCTGGTCCGTCGACCGCATCCGCACCGGCGTGACCCACCGCAAGGAAAAGGATCAGGAGAGGCCCGATATCTTCAGCCGCCGGATCGAGATCGAAGGCGACCTCGACGAGGCGCAGCATGCCGAACTGCTCGCGGTCGCCGACCGTTGCCCCGTCCATCGCACGCTCGAGACCGGCTCGCGCTTCGAGCCGACCCAGGTGGGGTGGGAGACGAGCGAGGAAGTAATTTCTACTTAGTGCAGGGCGATTGTCGTGTCTCGGTCCTGCCGCGCTCCTCGCCAGCGGCGTAGACTCGGCGACGAAATCTGTCGCGGAGTGAAGATCCATGAAAATCACCATCATCGGAGGAACCGGCCTGATCGGCCGCCGTCTCGCCGCGCGGCTGCGCGATGCGGGACATGATGTCATAGCCGCGGCGCGCTCGACCGGCGTGAACACGATGAGCGGCGAAGGACTGGCCGAGGCGCTTGCAGGCGCGGAAGTGGTCGTCGATGCCTCCAACTCGGGTTATGGCGATGTCGCGGACATGCGGCGCTTCTTCGCCGCCTCGAGCGAAAATCTCCTCGCGGCCGCCCGCGCCGCATCGGTCGGCCATGTCGTCGCCTTGTCCGCGGTGGGTGCGGACAGGTTGAAGGGCGGATATTTCCAGGCCAAGCGCGGCCAGGAAGAGCGGATTGCGGGTGCGGCAGTGCCGTTCACGATCCTGCGCTCGACCCCCTTTTTCGAGTTCGTCTACAAGATCGTCGATGCCGGCGGCGACGGTGACCGGATGCGCCTTGCGCCCGTCACCATGCAGCCGGTCGCCGCGGACGATGTGGTCGATGCGCTGGCCGCTCTCGTGACCGAGGAACCGGCGAACGGCATCGTCGAGGTCGCCGGCCCCGATATTTTCGGCCTCGCCGATCTCGCGCTTCAGGTCCTGACCGCGCATGAGGATCCGCGCTGGATCACGATCGATCCCGACGCTCTCTACTTCGGCGCGCGTTTCGATGGCGAACCGCTCGTCTGCGACGATCGCCGGCGGCGGGCCCCGACGCGCTTCGAAGACTGGCTGCGCGACTGGATCGCCTTCGCCTGACAGACTCTAGCTGTAGCGGCTGACCCGCACGATCGTCTCCTCGTCGACCAGATTGTCGAACCAAGTGATCAGCACCGACCGCAGCAGCACTTCGTTCGAGGCCTCCGCGAACAGGGTGAGCGACGCGTGCAGCTTCGCCGCATCGACGTCGCCGAACACCTCGCGGGCGCTCGTCCGCACGAGGCGGAAGAGCGTTTCGACGCTTTCGCGGTATCGGTTGCCGAGGAGCGGATAGTCGAGATAGGCGACCGCCTCGTCGAGCGAGGAGAGAGCATAGACGCTGTCCTCGCCATCCTCGCGGCCAAGGCGCGGGAAGATGAAATCCATATAGGGCGTACACATCGCGCCGCGGCGCAGGATGTCGATCGCGTCGTCATAGGCTTCGGCCTGCGCCGCGACGAAGCGCGCGAGATTATATTCGTCGATCATGACCGTGCCCCGATCAACCGGCGACGACGTCGGCATATTCGGGGTGGCGGCCGAAGAAATTGACCATGAACTGACAGCGCAGCACCGCCCGGCGGCCGGTCTGCCGCATCAGGTGGACGGCGCCGTCGGCAAGCTGCGAGGCGATGCCCATGCCCCAGAATTCGGACGGCACCTCGGTGTGGATCATCACCAGCCGGCCTTCCTCGTCGACGCGGTAGAAGGCCGCCGCGGTCGATCCGTCGGGCAGGTCGAGCTCGAAACAACGCTTTTCGGCATTATCGACAACTTCGGCGTCCATGGCAGCTCACCTTTGCTTGAAATGGAAAGAGACAGGAACAGCCTAGGCCTACTGCGGCGCCGCGACAGACCCAAGGGCTGCCGATATGATTGTACCGTGGCTTATCCGGCCTGCGACAGCGCGGCGCGGGGCACGGCGCGGCCCCAGCTTCCGGCGAGCGCGGCGAGTTCCTCTTTCGCGCGCGCCAGCGCCGCCGCCCGTTCCTCCTCGCGCGCGAATTGCAGCGGCTGGGCATCGACGAAATGCGCTGCGTCGACGCCGATGAAGCCGAATGCCGCGCGAAGCGCGGGCGTCAGCGCATCCATCGCGGCAAAGGGGGTGCCCGGCCGCAGATCGACGCCGCGCGTGGTGACGAACAGCAGCTTCTTGTCGCCGAGCGTGCCGACATAGCGCCCGTCGTCGGTCGCGATATAGGTCAGGCCGCCGCGCACGATGGTATCGACGAACAGCTTGAACGAAGCGGGCATCGTCCAATTGTGCATCGGCATCGCAAAGACCAGCGCATCGGCGCTCAGCAGGCGGCGGCACAGCGCGTCCGATACGCTCAGCGCCGCGCGCATTTCGGGCGTGCGGTCCTCGGGCGGCGTATAGGTCGCGCGGGTGAAGATCTCGCTGATCGGCGGCAGCGGCGTCAGCGCCAGGTCGAGATAGTCGACCGACAGCGACGGGATATGCGCGCGAAGCCGGTCGACGAAAAAGCGCGACAGCGTCCGCGAACTCGAATTGACGCTTTTGGGGCTCGCATCGACATGCAGCAGCTTCATTTCCAGTTCTCCTTCAGGCCGCCCGCGCCGAAAGCGGCGCGGCTGTTCCTTCGTCGATCAGCGCCGCGAGCGCGTCGCACGCCTTGTCCAATATCTGCGGGCGCAGGTTGGTGACGCACAGGACCAGCCCCGGCTGGCCCTCTGCCGGATCGGCGTTCCAGATCGACAGCGGCGCCGGCGCGATGCCCAGTTCGGGCGCGTGCTTCGCCAGCGCGACATCGTCATGGCCGCGCGGCAGGTGCGCGATCACCGCCAGCCCGGCGAAAGCATCGACCCTTATATCGCGATCGAGCCGCGCGTGCAGCGCGTCGCGGCGCTCGCGGTACAGGCTCTTCATATGGCGCAGGTGGCGCAGGAAATGCCCGCCCGCAAGGAAGTCCGTCAGCGCGAGCTGCGTCGTTACGTTCGGCGCGGGGTTGAGATAGCCCGCGACCTCGCCGAAGCGCGCCGCGAGCGCCAGCGGCGCGACGACGAAGCCGAGGCCAAGTGCCGGGCTGAGCGTTTTGCTGAACGACCCGATGTGAATCACGCGCTCGGCGCCCGCGCCTGAGGCAAGGGCTGGTGCCGCCCGACCGTCGAGCTGCAGTTCGCCGAGATAGTCGTCCTCGACGATCCACGCCTCTTCGCGCGCCGCCCAGGCGAGCAGCGCCGCGCGGCGTTCGGGCGACAGGGTGACGCCGGTCGGCGCCTGCTGCCCGGGCGTGACGAGCGCGAGCGCGGCGTCGGGCGCGAGGCGCACCCCCATGTCGACGCGAAGGCCCTTGGCGTCGACCGGCACGGGCACCGGCGTCACGCCGCCGATCGTCAGCCCCATGCGCGCCACCGGATAGCATGGGTCCTCGACCCACGCGGCGCGGCCCTGCACGCCCAGCGCGAGCAGCGTCAGGCAGAGGCCGTTCTTGTATCCGCTGGTCAGGATAATCTGGTCGGGGTGGCAGGATATGCCGCGCGTGATCGCAAGCTGCGCCGCGATTCGCTCGCGCAGTTCGGGCTCGCCGCGCGGATCGGGCGGGCCGACGGGAGCCATCGCGTTCGTCCGCACCGCGCGGGTGCGCAGCCGCGCCCACAGCTTGGCGGGAAAGGCGTCCTGCGCCGGCACGCCCATCTGAAACGGCAGCGGGCGCAACGAAAAGCCGCGTTCGAGGTCCTGCAGCGGGCGCGGAATGTCGATCCGCTTCGCCTCGACGGGGCGCGGCGCGGCGCGTTCGGCGACCCGCGTCCCGGCGGCGCCCGCCGAAAAGACGAGAAATTCGTCGGCGAGCGCCTCATAGGCGGCCTTCACCGTGCCGCGTGCGACGCCGAGCTGCGCCGCGAGGTCCAGCCACGACGGCAAGCGCGTTCCGGGGCGCAGCCGGCCCTCGACGATCGCGGCGCGCAGCGTCCCGGTGATCTGCGCGGTAATCGGTGTCGAATGCGTCCGGTCGATCGCGAAGGCGACACGCCCGGGGTCCCATGGTGCAGTCATCTCGTCACCTCATGGTACTGTTAAACCTCTTCCGATGCCCCGGAGGCTACGCCCGCCGTGCCGCGTCTGTCGAGGCGGGGGCGACCTATACGAAGGTTCAGGGTGGCTTGCCTCGGCGTCTAGCCTCGGGGGGCGATCGGATCGCGATTTGGTACAGTCGCCTTGACCGCTCTCGCATCTGACGTCGCCCACGCCGCCGTCCGATAAGGACTCGCCGCCATCGCGGCCGCGAGGAGGGTTAGGACAATGGCTGTCACCGAAACAGGCGATCCCGTCGATCGCGCCGAAGGCAAGGACATCGCCGTGAAATTCGACGGCAGGCGCTGCATCCACGCGCGCTTCTGCGTCACCCGCGCGCCCGCCTCCTTCCTCGCCGACGTGGAGGGGCCGTGGATTCTCCCCGACGCGAGCGAAATCGAATATCTCTGTTCGGTGATCCGCGAATGCCCGTCGGGGGCGCTGACCTATGAGCGCCGCGACGGGCAAAGCGAACCGGTGCCGCCGGTCAATCTGATCAGCCTGCGCGAAAACGGCCCCTATGTGGTGCGCGCCGACATGTCGCTCGACGGCGAGAAGGCGGGTTTTCGCGCCACGCTCTGCCGCTGCGGCGCGTCGAAGCGCAAGCCGTTCTGCGACAAGTCGCATAAATATATCGGCTTCGAGGCGACCGGCGAGCCGCCCACCGACAAGGGCAAGAAACTCGCGGTGCGCGGCGGCCCGCTCGCGATCGAGCCCGAAGCCGACGGACCGCTCGAAGTGCGCGGCAATCTGGAAATCATCAGCGGGACGGGCCGCACCGTCGCGTGCGTCGACCATGCGCGCCTGTGCCGCTGCGGCGCGTCGAAGACCAAGCCCTTCTGCGACGAAAGCCATCGCCGGATCGGATTTCGCAGCTTATGATCGCGTCATCGGGCAACCTGCCGGCCGGACCGGAGCCGGGCCCAGGAACTCCGCAACGCCGCTACCCGGAGGGGGGAATGACGACAACCGCCGATTATGAAGCTCCGCTGGTCCTCATCGTCGACGACGACGAAGAGGTGCGGACCGCGATCAGCGAGCTGATGCTTTCGGTCGGGATCGAATCGACCTGCTACGGCTCGACGCGCGAGCTGCTCGAATCGCCGCTGCTCGAACGCGCCGGCTGCCTCGTCCTCGACGTGCGCATGCCGGGGTCGAGCGGGCTCGATCTCCAGCAGCAGCTGGCGGCGGCGGGCATCGCCAAGCCGATCGTTTTCCTGACCGGGCATGGCGATATTCCCATGTCGGTGCAGGCGATGAAGGCGGGCGCGGTCGACTTCCTGACCAAGCCGGTGCGCGACCAGACGCTGCTCGACGCGGTCGTCGCGGGCGTCGAGCGCGACGTCGCCGAGCGGGCGAATGCCAGGATCGTCCAGCAACAGGTCGAGCGTTACGCGACGCTGACGCCGCGCGAAACTCAGGTCATGCGCGAAGTCGCGCGCGGGCGGCTCAACAAGCAGATCGCCTACGACCTCGGGATTTCGGAAATCACGGTGAAGCTCCATCGCAGCAATGTGATGAAGAAGATGCAGGCCGCGACCGTGGGCGAGCTGATCCGCGCGTGGGAGAAATTGCCCGAACGATTGCGTGAGACCGAAGGGGCCTAGGACCGATCGCCATTCGATTGCTGGAGAGCCGAAAATGTTGGTTTTCCGGGACCCTGAGCGCAGCGTGCTTTTGGCACGTGAGCAGCGGAAGCGCGGAAGGCCGCCATTTGCAGGCCGCCAGGAGCCGAATGGCGATCGGTCCTAGACTTTGGTATGGTTACAAAGCCTTGCAAGCTGGGCAACAGTGGCGGGGTTGGCCGGTTGGGTCGTGAAGAAAAGGGCTGAATCGCTTGCCCAAAGCACCTCTTGTCGCGGTTGTGGATGATGACGAAGCCATTCGCGAAGCCTTGTGCGATCTGCTGATGGTCACCGGACTGGAATGCAGCGCTTTCGATAGCGCGCAAGCGTTTCTGAACGGCAATGGGCCGCCCGCGGTCGATTGCCTGATCACCGACGTGCGGATGCCGGGAATGAGCGGGCTCGATCTGCTCGAACGGATGCGCGCGGGCGGGTCTAAGCTGCCCGTCATCGTGCTTACCTCGGTTCTCGACCCGGGCGCGCGGACGCGGGCGTTCGACCTTGGCGCCCAGGCCTGGCTGACCAAGCCGGTCGCCGACGAGGCGCTCCTTGCGGAACTGCGATCGGCGATCGGCGAGGATGACTGGCCCGAAGAGCCGGGACGATGACTCCGGCCGCCGACGAGCCGCCGGTCGCGGCCCGGGCATCCGAACCCGAGATCGCGGATTTCGCATCCGAGAGCGTGATCATTTTCGACATCGAAGGCGCGGTCCACTATTGGAACCCGGCGTCGGAAGCCCTGTACGGCTGGCCCGCGCTGACCATGATCGGCCGTGGCATCGGTCATTTGTCGACGCGCAGCGAGAATGAGCGCGAGCATTGGCGCATGCTGCTGCAGGAAGGGACGTGGCAGGGCGTCGTCAGCCGCCGCACCCCGTCGGGCATCCACATCGCCGTCGACATCCGCCAATATGTCCGTTTCGCGCAGGATGGAACGCCGCGCGACGTCATCGAATATGGCCGCCAGTCGCTCAGCGACGGCGCCGTGCCGGGCGCCGACTGGCATATTCCCGACCGGCTGATGGCGGCGAGCTGGGAGATCGACGTTGCCGCCTCGCAGCCGCTGATCGCCGAAATCGCGCGGTTGCGCGGCGAGCCCGGCGCCGACGCGCGGCTCGATGCGCGATACCAGCAACTGGTCAAGGCGGCGCGGATCGTCAACGTCAACGAACGGACGATGCGCCTCGTCGGCGGAAATCGCGGGCGCGACCTGATGATCGGCCAGCCGGTCGCCGGCTTCTGGCCGCTCGAGAGCCGCGCGGCGCTCGGCGAGCTGATCGTCGATGCGATGACCGGCCAGACCGAGGATGCGACCTATCGGCGGCAACTGCCGTCGGACGGCATCTTGCGCGACCCTCTGGTGACGGTATGGCGGGCCGAAGCGCCCGGCCGGGTTTACGCGGCGGTCAATGGCGCGGTCGACGACGACCGTTCCTATGTCTATTTGCGCGCCAGCGAGGCGCGATACCGCAAGCTTGTCCACCATATGCCGATTGCGCTCTGGCAGGTCGACGCGAGCCATATGGGCCGGATCTACGCCGACATCCGCGCGACCGGCGTGACCGATTTCGCCGCTTATCTCGACGCGAATCCGGGCCTCGTCGAACTCGCCGCGACGACGGTGCGGGTCACCGACGTCAACCGCGCCGCGGTGGAGATGCTCGGCGGCGCCAGCGCGCTCGATCTGATGCGGCCGGTCGGCTATCTGTTCACGCTCAGCCGCGCCTCGCTCCACAATGTCATGGTCGGCCGTTTCAACGGGCAGACGAGCCATAGCGAGCTCACCAAGGTGGAGACCTTCGACGGCCGCGTGCTCGACGTCCGCATGTCGGTCACCTATCCAAAGATACTCGCCGAGCTCGACGTGACGATCTTCAGCTTCGAGGATGTGACCGAGCGGCTGAGCATCGAGGCCGAGCTGCGCCAGCTCCAGGCCGATTTCACCCATGCCGCGCGCATATCGACGCTGGGCGAACTGACGACGTCGATCGCGCACGAGATCAACCAGCCGCTCGCGGCGATCATCACCAACGCCGAAACGAGTCTGCGCTGGCTGTCGCGCGACGATCCGAACGTCGAAAAGGTGAAGGCGCTGACCACGCGCATCGCCGCGAGCGGGCGGCGCGCAAGCGACATCGTACAGCATATCCGCGGCATGGCGTCGAAGCGTCAGCCCGAACGGCTCGCGATCGACCTCAACGAGATCGTGCAGGAATCGCTGATCTTCATCCGCCACGAAATCGAATCGCAGTCGATCGGCATCACCGCCAATCTTGCCCGCGACCTTCCGCCGGGCATGGGGGATCGCATCCGGTTGCAGCAGGTGGTCGTGAACCTGATCATCAACAGCGTCCAGGCACTCGACACGCAAGGGTCGGGCAAGCGCGAGATATTCATCGACACGCACCGGACCGAAGGCGGCGCGCTCGCCTTCACGCTCCGCGACACCGGCCCGGGGATCCCGCCGCAAGATCTCGACCGGATCTTCGAGGGTTTTTTCACGACGAAGGAGGCGGGCATGGGCATCGGCCTCGTCATTTGCCAGTCGATCATCGCCGAACATGGCGGCTCGATTGCGGCGTCCAACCATCCCGGCGGCGGCGCGCAATTCCGCTTTGAAATTCCCGTCGAAACCGCCTGAGGGAGCGCGGGAAGCGGCGCATTGCCGCCTCCCGCGATGTGCTTCAGGCGGCAAAGACCTGCCGCAGATAGCCGATCGCCTGCGCCACCGCGCCGCGCGCCGCCGGGGTTTCGGCGATCGGGTTGAGCATCATGAAATCGTGGATCGTGCCATTGTAGCGGACCGTGGTGACCGGCACGCCGGCTGCCGCGAGCTGGCGGCCATAGGCTTCGCCCTCGTCGCGTAGCACGTCATTCTCGTCGACGATGAGCAGCGCGGGCGGCAGACCGGCGAGCTGTTCGGCCGAGGCGTTGACGGGCGAGGCGAATATCTCGCCGCGCCGCGCGGTGCCGGGCAGATATTGGTCCCAATACCAGGCCATCGCCTTCGCGGTCAGCCAGGGGCCGTCGGCGAACTGCTTGTAGGATGCGCTCGCCATCGAGGCGTCAGTGACGGGGTAGAAGAGCAGCTGCGCGACGAAGTCGGGGCCGCCGCGCTCCCGGGCCATCAGCGTGACCGCCGCGGTCATATTGCCGCCGACGCTGTCGCCTGCGACGGCGATGCGCGCGGGGTCCGCGCCAAAGACCTCCGCATGGTCGGCGACATGCCGCGCGACCGCATAGGCCTGCTCGATTGCGTTCGGATATTGGCTTTCGGGCGCGCGGTCATAATCGACGAAGATCAGCACCGCTCCGGCGCCCGCCGCCAGCTCGCGGACCAGCCGGTCGTGCGTCTGCTTGTCGCCGAGCACCCAGCCGCCGCCGTGGATATAGACGATCGCCGGCAGCGTTCCCGCTGCGTCGGCGGGCCGCACGACGCGGATATCGGTCTTGCCAGCGGGGCCGACGGGCAGCGTGCGGTCCTCGCTGAGGGTGCCGGGAAGCGCGACCTGAACCGATTGCTGGACGGCGGAGAGGACGCCGCGCGCGTCGGCCGGCGATAGCGTATAGATCGGCGGCCCGTCGGGCAGGCCTTCGACAAAGGCCCTGGTCGCGGGCTCGAGCGGGGAGGGGGATGCGATGGTCTTCATCATGTCGATCCTTTCGATCTGGACGGGAAGGATGCCCGCCGCGCCCTCGGCTGTGCCCGCGCCGCCCCGCTTCCAGCTATCGTGCCGAAGCATGTTCGCGGCTGGCGAAGCCGCGGTGCCGGCCTGTCCTTTGGTATGGAGCCGGCGGCGCCCGCGCGTGGCGGAGGCCATACTTTGATCCGATAGGCGGCGCCGGCGCTGCGGCGCATGGCGGGACCCGTCAATCGCAAGAAGGATGATCCCATGTATCGCTCCATTCGTTCCGCGGCGCTCGCCGCGCTGCTCTTCTCGGGCGCATCCGCCGCGCAGGCGGCCGGCGACACCGCCAAGCCGACCGTCGTGCTCGTTCACGGCGCCTTTGCCGACTCCTCGGGCTGGAACGGCGTGATCGAACGCCTCGAAAGCGACGGCTATCCGGTCATCGCGGCGGCGAATCCGTTGCGCAGCGTCGCGGGGGACGCCGAAAGCGTCGCGTCGGTGGTCCGCTCGATCCCCGGCCGCGTGATCCTCGTCGGTCACAGCTATGGCGGCATCGTCATTACCGAGGCGGCGAAGGGCAACGCCAATGTGCAGGCGCTCGTCTATGTCGCCGGTTTCCTGCCCGACACGGGCGAATCGGCGCTGACGCTTTCGGTCAAATTCCCCGGCAGCACGCTCGGCGACGCGCTCGCGCCGGTCGGCCTGCCCGACGGCGGAACCGACCTCTATATCCAGCCGGGCAAGTTCCACGATCAATTCGCAGCCGACGTGCCCGAAGACCAGGCGACGCTGATGGCCGCGACGCAGCGGCCGGTGACGCAGGATGCGCTCAGCCAGCCGGCGCGCGCCGCGACGTGGAAGAGCCTGCCGACCTATGTCATCTATGGCGCCGAGGACCGGAACATTCCCGCCGCGACGATGCGGTTCATGGCCGATCGCGCGCACGCCCGCAAAACCGTCGCGATCGCGAACGGGTCGCACGCGCTGATGGTTTCGCACCCCGGCGAGGTCGCCGAACTGATCGAAAGCGCCGCGACGGAACGCTGAGCCGGCGGAACGAACCGCGACGTCAGGCGTCCAACATAGGCTCCGGCCGCTTACTCGGGGCGTCGCGGCGAGGCAGGAGGATCGGATGCAGGCGCTCGAAGGACTGGAGGATGCGGGGCCGTCGCGCCAACGCCTTTGGGACCGGCACGCCAGTCCGATCTCGATCCTCCTCCTCGGCAGCCTGCTTCTCGCCGCCGTCCTCGGTTTCACCGGCGGCCAGCCGAGCCCGCCGCGCACCGCCGACTTCGGCGATGCCCGGCTGACCGTGAAGACGCCCGCGATCATCCGCAACGGTGAATTTTTCGAGACCGACGTGACGCTGACCGCCGACGCGCCGCTCGACGATGCGGTGATCGCGGTGACGCCGTCGCTGTGGCACGACATGACGGTCAACACGATGATCCCGGCGCCCGCCGAGGAGAGCTTCGCGGACGGCTATTTCCGTTTCTCCTACGGCCCGCTCGAGGCCGGGGAGCGGCTCCACGTCAAGATCGACGGCCAGATCAACCCGCCGCTGTTCGCGGGCACGCGCGGCGAGATCGCGCTGTTCGACGGCGGCCGGCGCGTCGGTTCAATGCCGCTCAGCATCAAGGTGCTTCCCTGATGGATATCGTCCTGCGCGCCACGGTGATGTTCTTCATCCTGTTCCTGCTCATCCGCCTGCTCGGCAAGCGCGAACTCGGCCAGATGACGCCGTTCGAATTCGTCGTGCTCGTCGTGCTCGGCGACCTGATCCAGCAGGGCGTGACGCACAACGACTTCAGCCTGACCGGCGCGACGCTCGCTATCTGCACCTTCGCCTTCTGGGCGCTGGTGCTCAGCTGGACCGCCTATCTGGTCCCGCGCGCGAAGGATCTGCTCGAAGGAACGCCGCGGGTGGTCGTGCGCGACGGCGAAATCGTGAAGGAGAATCTGCATCGCGACCGGCTGACGCGCGACGAGATATTGTCCGAAATGCGGCTCGCCGGGATCGGGCGGATATCCGACGTCGCCTGGGCTATCCTCGAGCCGCAGGGCAAGATGAGCTTCATCAAGAAGGACGAGGGCGACGCCCGCCAGCAGGACCGCGACGATCCGGCCGACTAGACCCATTGCGCGAAATCCGAAGCTTCCGCATCCCCGAGCGAAGACGAGGGGCTCGTTCGAGCGGAGGGAGAACCGCGTAACCCCTCTGCCTCGACTTCGCTCGGCATAGCCCCTCGTCTTCGCTCGGGGATGCGGATCAGATTAAGCCGCGCCCGCCCCTATCCATTTGCTTATGCTGTATTGGGGCTGTAATACGGCCCCGAGCATGACCTGGTTTCGCAAACCCGACGGCCCCGACCCCACCCTCGCGATGATGCCGCCGGATGGGCGCTTCGCCGACATGGCGCCGCCCCCGCCGCCGCCCGTTCCCGAAACGCGGCGGCGCAAATGGATGCGCCGCGCCTCGCGCGGCTTCGCGATCTTCTGCGTCACCTTCCTCCTGCTCGTCGGCTGGCTCGCGCTCACCGCACCGCTGTCGAAATCGCTCGAGCCGATCGCGCCGCCGCAGATCACCTTGCTCGCCTCCGACGGCACGCCGATCGCGCGCACCGGCGCGATCGTCGACGCGCCGGTCGAGGCGAAGAAGCTGCCCAAACATGTCACCGGCGCCTTTCTCGCGATCGAGGACCGCCGTTTCTACAGCCATTGGGGCATCGACCCGCGCAGCATCGCGCGCGCGGTGTGGAGCAACCTCACCGGTGGCCGCACGCAGGGCGGCAGCACGATCACCCAGCAGCTCGCCAAATTCACCTTCCTCACGCCCAAGCGCACGCTCGGCCGCAAGGCGCGCGAGGCGCTGATCGCCTTCTGGCTCGAAGCCTGGCTGACCAAGGACGAGATTCTCGAACGCTATCTTTCGAACGCCTATTTCGGCGACAACACCTATGGCCTGCGCGCCGCCTCGCTCCATTATTTCTACCGCCATCCCGAAAAGCTGACCCCCGCGCAGGCAGCGATGCTCGCGGGGCTGGTGCAGGCGCCCTCGCGCCTCGCGCCGACGCGCAATCCCGATCTTGCCGAAAAGCGCATGAAGCTCGTCGTGAACGCGATGGTCGACACCGGCTATATGACCGCGGCCGAGGCGAAGGCGATCCGCACCCCGCGCATCGACGTGCGCACGCGCAATACGCTGCCGACCGGCACCTATTTCGCCGACTGGGCGCTGCCCGAGGCGCGCAAGTTGAGCGACGTCGGCTATTCGCGCCAGACGATCACGACGACGCTCGACGCGCGGCTGCAATCGATCGCGCGCCGTGTGACGGGCCGCGCCGGGCTCGGCCAGGCGCAGGTCGCGCTCGTCGCGATGCGCCCGAATGGCGAGGTCGTCGCGATGATCGGCGGCAAGGATTATGCCGCTTCGCCCTTCAACCGCGCGACGCAGGCGCGGCGCCAGCCGGGTTCGACCTTCAAGCTCTTCGTCTATCTCGCGGCGCTCGATGCCGGCTGGGAACCCGGCGACCGGATCGCGAACAGCGCGATCGAGACCGGCTCCTACCGCCCCAAAAATTCGGGCGGCGCCTATTCGAAGGACATCAGCCTCGAAGACGCCTTCGCCGCGTCGAGCAACGTCGCCGCGGTGCGCCTGCTCGGCGAAGTCGGCGACGACAAGGTGATCGCAATGGCGCGCGACCTCGGCGTCACCGCGCCGCTGGCGGACGGCGACCCCAGCCTCGCGCTCGGCACGTCGAGCATGACCCTGCTCGAACTCACCGCCGCCTATGCCGCGGTCGCGGCGAACCTCTATCCGGTCGAACCGCACGCGTTCAAGGAGGCCGAAAAGGGCTGGTTCGAAAATCTCTTCTGGGGACCGTCGCGTTTCGGGTCACGCGTGCATGAAGATATGGAAAAAATGCTGCGCGCCGCGGTCAATCGCGGCACCGGCCGCGCCGCGCGGCTGCCGCAGGCCAATTATGGCAAGACCGGCACGACGCAGGACAATAGGGATGCCTTGTTCGTCGGCTATGCGAACGACCTCGTCGTCGGCGTGTGGATCGGCAACGACGACAACACGCCGCTTCGCGGCATATCGGGCGGCGGCCTGCCCGCGCGCATCTGGCGCGATTTCATGACCGAGGCGACGGGCCGCAAGGCGCCGCCGCGACCCCGGCGCGCCGACCCCGCGGGCCCGGTCGAACCGCTCGACATTCCCGACATAAGCGACATTCCGGTCGGCGAGAGCACGCGCGTCGGGATCGAGGGCGGCGACGCGGTGATCTCGACCGAAATCAATGGCAGCCGCATCGACCTCCGGCTGCCGATTCGGGACCGGGCGCCTGAACCCGTCGAGGTGGAGCCGCCGCCCGCGGTGACGACGCCGCCGGCGAATTAGAAGACGGCTATAAAGGCATAAGCACTCTTATTTGCCGCCGTCATCCCGGCGAAGGCCGGGATCCCGCCGGTGCGTCAGGTGGCGAGGGCGAGATCCCGGCCTTCGCCGGGATGACGATTTAGGCAGGAATGAACGGACGCCAAGAAGCCCCGTCAACCGGGCAACAGATCGAACGCAGCGGTCGCCATCGTCCGGCCGTTGACGATCAACTCGACCTCATGCCGTCCCGGATGATGGCGCCGCGTGCTGAAGTCGCGGATCGTCTGGCTGATCGCGATCGGCGCGGTTTCGCCTCCGGCAAGTTCGAACGTCTTCAGCTTGAACACCTTGGGCGCGGTCTTGCCTCCCGCGCGGGCGTAATGGACGCGGTAATCGACGACCAGTCGTTGATTGTGGGCCGAATCCGACAGGATTTCGGCGCTGATAGCAATCCGATCGCCCAGCCGTACCGTCGCGGGAGCGATAGCGAAATCGCGCACGCGCACCGCTGCGCCATGCCCGACACCGATCAGCGCGAGCGCGCCGGGATCGCCCTGCTTGATCAGCGTGCGCAGCGCGTGACGGACGATCCATGCGGTGCGCGCGTCGTCCTGCGGCCAGGCGGCGAGGCGGGCCAGCAACCAGTCGGGCCGATCCTTGGCGATGTCGTTCAGGTGATTGGCGACCGATTTGCGGACATAAAGGCTCGGATCGGCCTTCAGCGCCTCGAGGATCGGCGCTGCCAAGGTCGGGTCGGCCTTGAGCGCCGGCACGCGCGCCGCCCAGGGCAGGCGCGGCCGCATGCCCTCGCTTGCGAGGCGGCGCACATGCTCGTCGCCGCTGCCGGTCCAGCGGGTCATCACGGCAAGCGCGCGGGGCGTATCCGCCGCCAGAAAGGGGCGGATCGCGAATTCGGCCGACCCGAAGCGCGTCAGATCGGCGAGCGCCTTCATCGACGCGTCGAAGTGCCCGAGGCCGTGGCGCGCCACATATTCGGTCACTGCGATCGCCTGAAAGCCGTGCGTCAATCGCGGCGCCATCGCCCGCAGGACTTCGAGGCGGTCCGCATAATCGCCGGGCAGCGCGGGTTGAAGCGCGTCGGCGATATGTCGAACGCGTTCCATGATCGACAGCGCCTCAAGCCCATCCGACGCCGCCCGCAGAAAGGCCGCCCGGTCGAAGCGCGCCGCTGCCGCCGATCCCGCATCGGCGATCGTCTCCAGCGCCCGCGGCCCCAATATGTCCTTCAGCAGGGCGGGGGCCTCGGCGCTCACGATGCCGCTCTTACCGGCGTTCGACCAGCCCGCCGCCGAGCGCGACGTAGAGCGTGACCAGATTGTCGACCTGCGCGCGGCGGAGTTCGATCAGCGTCTGTTCGGACGCGAACAGATTGCGTTCGGCGTCGAGCACTTCGAGATAGGTCGAAACGCCTTCGCGATACCGCTTGCGCGCAAGGTCGGCGATCTGCCGTGTCGCGAGCGTGCCGCGTTCCTGCGCCTCGACCTGTTCGGCGAGATAGCGGCGGCCTGCGAGCGCGTCGGCGACTTCGCGGAACGCGCCCTGCACCGTGCGCTCATAGGTGGCGACCGCGATATTCTCGCGCGCCTCGGCGACGGTCAGATTGCCCTTGTTGCGGCCGAAATCGAAGATCGGCAGGCTGATCGACGGACCGAAGCTCCAGCCGAAACCGTCGTCGCTGAACAGGTCGTCGAGCGAGCCCGAGGCGAAACCGAGATTGCCGGTCAGCGAAATCGACGGAAAGAAGGCGGCGCGCGCGGCGCCGACATTGGCGCGCGCGGCGCGCAGCCGTTCCTCGGCCGCGACGATGTCGGGACGCGCGACGAGCAGGTCCGACGGCAGGCCCGCGGTCAGCGCCGGCGACTGCGCCTGCGCGACGAGCGGCAGCGGCGCGGGCAGGGGACCCGCGACCGGGCCGCCGGTGAGCACGGCGAGGAAATTGTCGGCCTGCGCCTTGCCGAGCTTCAGGCTCGCGAGCTGCGTCTCGGCCTGCGTCAGCAGCGTTTCCGACTGGCGATAGTCGAGCGCCGAGGTGACGCCCGCGTCGAGCCGGCGTTTCGCGATGCGCAGCCCTTCCTTGCGGCTCGTCACCGTGGCTTCGGCGAGCTCGATTTGCTCCTCGGCGCCGCGCGAGGCGAAATAGGTCGAAGCGACGTCGCGCACGAGCGCGAGGCGGAAGGCGCGTTCGGCCGCCTCGGTCGCGAGATACTGGCTGCGCGCGGCTTCGGACAGATTCTTGACCCGCCCCCAGAAATCGAGCTCGAACGAGGTCACGCCGACGCCGACCGAATAGCGGTTGGTCGTGTCGGTCCCGGCGCCCGTCAGCGAGGGGCCGCGCGTCCGTGTCGCCTCGGCGCTCGCGCCCACCGTCGGCAGGCGGTCGGCGGCCTGGATGCGATAGAGGCCGCGCGCTTCCTCGATCTGCGCCACCGCCACCGCAAGGTCGCGATTGCGCAGGATCGCCTGTTCGATCAGCACTTCGAGCTGCGGATCGGCGAAGAAGTCGCGCCAAGCGACGTCGGTCGCGCGCTGGCCGAGCGTCACGTCGCCCGCGAACTCCGCCGGAAAGTCGGCGGCGGTGGACAGCGGCGGGCGCTCGTGCTTCGGCGCCATGTTGACGCAGCCGGCGAGCGTCGTCGCCGCGGCGAGCGCGATCAGGTTACGCATGGCCGGGCTCCTCATGATGGCCTTTTTCGGCGGGGGCGGGGGGCCGCTTGCGGCTCAGCCATTTGCGCACCGACAGATAGAAGAGCGGGATGAAGAAGATGCCGAGCAAGGTCGCGGCGATCATCCCGCCCATCACGCCCGATCCGACCGCGATGCGGCTCGCGGCGCCCGCACCGCTCGCGATGACGAGCGGCACCATGCCGAGGATGAAGGCGAGGCTGGTCATGATGATCGGGCGCAGCCGCAGCTTTACCGCTTCCATCACCGCGTCGAGCGTCGACTTGCCTTCGGCTTCCTGCTCGATCGCGAATTCGACGATCAGGATCGCATTCTTCGCGGCGAGCCCGATGATCGTGATCAGGCCGACGTTGAAATAAATGTCGGCAGACAATCCACGCAGCATCGAGAAGAGCACCGCGCCGAGCACGCCCAGCGGCACCACCAGCAGCACCGCGACCGGCACCGACCAGCTTTCGTAAAGCGCCGCGAGCAGCAGGAAGACGACGACGAGCGACAGGCCGAGCAGCATCCCGATCTGCCCCGCCGACTGCTTCTCCTCGTAGGATATGCCCGTCCACTCGAAGGCGAAGCCGGCCGGAAGCTGCGACGCGAGCCGCTCCATCTCGGCCATCGCCTCGCCGGTCGACTGGCCCGGCGCGGGTTCGCCCGAGATCGTCATCGCGGGATAGCCGTTGTAGCGCTGGAGCTGCGGCGCCTCGGCCGACCATTCGGCCTTGCTGAAGGATCCGAAGGGCACCATGTCGCCGTTCGCGCTGCGCACGCGCAGGTCGAGCACGTCCTGCGGCGTCATCCGGCTCGCGGCGTCGGCCTGCAGCAGCACGCGCAGTACGCGGCCTTCGCGGGTGAAGTCGTTGGCGTAGGCGCTGCCGAAGCTGATAGCGAGCGTCGCATTGACCTCGCCGATCGACAGGCCGAGCGCACGCGCCTGAATGCGGTCGATGTCGAGCTTCAGCACCGGCGCATCCTCCTGCCCCTCGGGGCGGACGTTGGCGAGCAGCTTGCTCTGCATCGCGCCGCCGAGCATCTGGTTGCGCGCGGCGATCAGCGCGTCGCGCCCGTTGCCGCCGCGATCCTGCAGCTTGAAGGTGAAGCCGCTCGAGGTGCCGAGTTCGGGTATCGACGGCGGGCTCAGCGAGAAGACGAAGGCCTCCTTGATCCCCATGAAGGTCCCCATCGCCTTGCCGGCGATCGCGTCGGCGCTGTCGCCTTCGCCCTTGCGCTCGTCCCAGGGTTTGAGCGGCGTGAACATGATCGCGTTCGCCTGGCCCTGGCCGAAGAAGCTGAAGCCGTTGACCGACACGATATTGGCGACCTGCGGCTGTTCGGCGAAGAAGGCCTTGACCTGCTTCGTCGCTTCGTTCGTCCGCTGCGTCGTCGCGCCCGGCGGCGCCTGGATGACGGTGATCAGATAGCCCTGATCCTCCTGCGGCAGGAAGGATCCCGGCAGGCGGAAAAAGAGCAAGGCGGTCACCGCGACCATCGCCACGAACACGCCGAGCCAGCGCAGCGGCGCCGCCAGCATCTTGCCGACGCCGCCCTGATAGCGGCCGGTCGTGCGGGCGAACCAGTCGTTGAAGCGGCCGAAGAAGCGGTCGAAGAACGCCCCGATCCGCCCCTTGCGCTCGCTATTGTCGTGCGGCTTCAAAAGCGTCGCGCACAGCGCGGGGGTCAGCGTCAGCGCGAGGAGCGCCGAAAAGGCGATCGAGATCGCGAGCGTCATCGAGAATTGGCGATAGATGCCGCCGGTCGAGCCGGGGAAGAAGGCCATCGGGATGAACACCGCGATCAGCACCAATGTGATGCCGATGATCGCCGAGGTGATCTGGCTCATCGCCTTCACCGTCGCCTCATAGGGCGGCAGATGTTCCTCGTTCATGATGCGCTCGACATTTTCGATCACGACGATCGCGTCGTCGACGAGGATGCCGATCGCGAGCACCATGCCGAACAGCGTCAGCACGTTGATCGAAAAGCCGAACATCCAGAGCCCCAGGCACGCACCCGCGAGCGCGATCGGCACCACCACGGTCGGGATGACCGTCGCGCGCCAGTTCTGGAGGAACAGGAACATGACGAGGAAGACGAGCAGCATCGCCTCGCCCAGCGTCTTCACCACCTCCTCGATCGACAGGCTGATGAAGGGCGTCGTGTCGTAAGGAATCGACCAGGTGATGTCTGGCGGAAAGCCCTTGGACAGTTCGTCCATCCGCGCGCGGATGCCCTCGGCGGTCGACAGCGCGTTGGCGCCGGGGGTCAGCTGGACCGCGAGCCCCGCCATCGGCTTGCCGTTGAGTTCGGACGAGAAGAGATAGCTCGCCGCGCCCAGCTCGACGCGCCCGACGTCGCCCAGCGTCACCGCCGACCCGTCGGGGTTGGCGCGCAGGATGATGCTCTCGAACTGCTCGGGCTTGGTGAAGCGGCCCTGCGTCGTGATCACCGCGTTGATCTGCGCGCCCTTGGCGATCGGCTGGTCGCCGAGCTGGCCGCCCGGGGTCTGGCTGTTCTGTTCCTGCACCGCGCCCAGGGCTTCGGCGGCGGAAAGATTATAGGAGGCGAGCTTCTGCGGATCGAGCCAGATGCGCATCGCATATTCGGGCGCGAAGGCCTGGACATTGCCGACGCCGTTTACGCGGCGCAGCTCGTCGAGCACGCGCGTGTTGGCGAAATTATTGACCTCCATCGGGTCGGTGTTGCCGCTCTTGGACGTGATCGCGACGATCAGCAGGAAGCCCGAATTGGCCTCGGTTACCGAAATGCCCTGGCGGCGCACATCCTCGGGCAGCCGCTGCTCGACCCGGCGCAGGCGGTTCTGGACCTCCATTTGCGCATTGTCGATGTCGGTTCCGGCCTCGAAGGTCAGGGTGATCGACGCGGTGCCGTTCGATTCGCTGGTCGAGGCCATGTAGAGGAAACCCTCGACCCCGTTCAGCTCCTGCTCGATGACCTGCGTGACATTCTGCTCGAGCGTGCTGGCGTCGGCGCCCGGATAGGTGACGCCGATCGTCAGCGACGGCGGTGCGACCGATGGATATTGCTCGACGGGAAGCCCGCGCAGCGCGATGATCCCGGCCAGCAGGATGCCGATGGCGATGACCCAGGAAAAGATGGGCCGGTCGATGAAGAAGCGCGGGGTCATGGCGGATCAGCGCTTCGTGGGTGCCGACTTGCCCTTGGCGGGCGCGACCCGCACCGGCGCGCCCGGCTGGACCTTTTGCAGCCCGTCGACGATCACCCGGTCGCCGGGTTTCAGCCCGTCGAGGATCGCCCACTGGCCCGCGACCATCGTGCCCAGCTTGACCGGGCGCGGCGTCGCGACATTCTTGGCGTCGAGCACCATCACGCTCGCCGCATCGTCCGCCAGCTTGACCGCGCGCTGCGGAATCAGCACGCCGTCGGCGCGGTTGCCGGCAAAGATGCGCGCGCGGACGAACTGGCCGGGCAGCAGCGCCGAATTGGGATTCGGGAATTCGGCGCGCAGCGCCGCGGTGCCCGTCGCTTCGTCGATCGACAGGTCGAGGAAGTCGAGGTGGCCGGTGACCGGATAGGCGCTGCCGTCCTCGAGGATCAGCTGCACCTCGACGCGCTCGAGCTGCGGCGCGCTGACCTTGCCCGATCCCATTTCGCGGCGGCTCGCGAGCAGGTCCGAACTCGACTGGCCGAAATTGACATAGACGCGGTCGATCTGCTCGATCGTGGTCAGCAGCGTGCCTTGCGACGCGCTGACCAGCGCCCCTTCGGTGACCTCGGCGCGGCGCGCGCGGCCCGAAATCGGCGCGGTGACCGACGCATAGCCCAGGTTGAGGCGCGCCGATTGCAGATTGGCCTGCGCCGCCGCGACATCGGCCTCGGCGGTGCGCTGCGCCGCGACCGCGGCGTCATATTCCTGCTTGCCGATCGCCTGGTCGGCGAGCAGCGGCTGGTAACGGCCGACGACCTGGCGCGCGTTGGCGGCGGTCGCCTGCGCGCGGGCGAGTTGCGCGCGCGCCGCGTTGGCGGCCGCGATCAGCTCGCGCGGATCGATTCGGAACAGCGGCGTTCCGGCGCGCACATAGCTGCCCTCGTCGAACAATCGCCGTTCGACGATGCCGTTGACGCGCGCGCGCACCTCCGACGTGCGATAGGCCTGCACCCGGCCGGGCAGTTCGATGACGTTCGGCACGGCCTGCGTGCGGACGGTCACGATATTGACCTCGGGCGGCGGCGGCGCGGGGGGCGCTTCGGACGAACAGGCGGCCAGCAGCAAGGCCAGCGCAGCGCCGGCGGCGCAGCTGAGAGGGCGAACGCGACTCATATGAACCCCTGAAAAATCGCAGTTGTGCAGGATGGTTATATACGCAAAAGCTTGCGCTGATGCGCCGTGTAATTTAAATTACAAAAAAGGGCAAGGGGGAAAGGAAACGCAATTGGGCATGTCGGAATCGATTGTATCTCAAACGGATAGGCTATCGCCGCGCGAGCGGCGGCAAAGCGCCATTCTCGACGCCGCCGAGTCGCTGTTCCTCGAACAAGGCTATGAACGCACCAGCCTGGCCGAAATCGTCAAACGCTCGGGCGGCTCGCTCGCGACGCTCTATGAACTGTTCGGCAACAAGCAGGGGCTGCTTCGTGCGATCGCGACCCGCTGGTGCGACGAAGCCATGCTCCGGTCGCTCGACGACGATGCGACCCGCGACTTGTCGAGCGTCGAAATCCTGAAAAATTATGCGCATCGCCAGAAAGAATTGATGGAATCGGCGCATGCTGTCGCGCTGATGCGGATGCTGGTTTCCGAAAGTCTGCGCGACCATGAATTCGCGATGCAGATTTATCTCGACCTTCATGTGCCCGCGCTGGAGGAATTGATCGACCTGTTCGCCGAATGGGCGGCGACGGGCAAGGCCGAGATCGACCGCCCCGACGCCGCTGCGCGCCTGTTCTTCGACATTGTTGTCGGCGATTCCATGCTGAACATGCTGATGGGGATCGAGGTCGAATGGCTGGACAGCGAACAGATCGACTGGCGCCTCCAGCCGTTCCTTTCGCATTTCAAGATTCGATAGAATCTAACTGTTATAGCGAGAAGCGGATGAATCCCTACCCTCGTCATTCCCGCGAAAGCGGGAACCCAGCGAGAGATAAGCCGACGCAAGCTCTGGGTTCCCGCTTTCGCGGGAATGACGAAGTAGGAGGATGCGGAATATCGCCTGCCGATCTTTCGTACGCCGGGCCTTTTCGCCAGCCGCACCCTGTTGACACAATTGTAAATAACTGAAACCCTGCACCTTCCTTTTCGGGAGTGTCGCATTCTGGCTAGCACCGCCCTGCCATCCGCCGCCCCGGCGGGCGAAGCCTCCGCCCTGCGTCCGCGCACCGTCGCCGCCTATGCCGCGACCGCGGGGCCGACGGTCATGCTCGGCCTGCCGTTCAGCGTCTATCTGCCGCCCTATATCGCGGAGGGCGGGGCGGTTTCGGTCGCGCTGGTCGGGCTGCTCTTCTCGCTCACGACGATCTGGGACGGCGTCGTCGATCCGCTTATCGGCACGATGGTCGACCGCGTCCGCACCGGGCTCGGCGCGCACCGGCGCTGGATGCTGCTCGCGCTGCTTCCCCTGTCGCTGCTCCTGCTCGCATTGGTGACGGTCGGCGACCGGATGCCCTTCGCGGCGCTCTTCCTGATGATGGTGCTCTTTTATTCGAGCTACAGCCTCTACGAGGTGGCGCAACTGTCATGGGGGGCGGCGCTCGTCCGCACGCCCGCCGACAGCGCGCTCCTCTATGGCATGCGCGATTGGTTCGCGAAGATCGCGCTGATCCTCGCTTTCGCGGCACCCGCCGCGGCGCAGCTGTTGATCCCGGGGCTCAGCCTGCAAGGGCGGATCGTCGCCTATGCCAGCCTCTTCCTCCTGCTGGTGCCGGTCGCGCTCGTCGCGATCCGCCGCGTGCCTCCGCGCACGGTGGTGGCCGAATCCGGCTTTGGCTGGCGGCACGAAATCCGCGCCTCGCTGTCCTTTCGGCCATTGATGCTGTTGCTCGGGGTGCAGTTCCTCAACAGCTTCGCCTTCGGTTCGCTGACCGCGCTTTTCGTCTTCTTCGCCGCTGCGGTGCTCGACCTCGATGCGCAGAGCGCGGTCCTGCTGTTCGCGAGTTTCGTCGGCGGGGCGCTTGCGTCGCCGATCTGGACCTTCCTCGCGCGCCGCTTCGGCAAGCCGCCGATGATGATGGCGATGGGGCTGCTGATCGGCGGCCTGCTCGTCGCAACGCTGGCGCAGCAGCCGCGCGGGCTGGCGCAGGCGGCCGGCTTCTCGCTGATGCTCGGCACCGGCTTCGTCGGGATGCTTTTCACCTATTCGATGCTCGCCGACCTGATTCCGCGCGACAGCGAGCGATGCGGGCGGAACCGGTCGGCCTTCCTCTTCGCGCTCTTGAACCTGATGGCGAAATTCGGCGTCGCCGCCGCGATCGCGGTCAGCTATGCGGCGCTCGACCTCGCCGGCTTCGATCCACAGAACGGCAAGGCGGCGGCGCGCGAGTTGCATCTGATCTTCGCGCTCCAGCCGACGGCCGCCTGGATGGTCATGATCGGCCTGCTGCTCTGGATGCAGCGCGAACTTGCAATCGCCGCGCCGCGCAAGTAAAGGCCGCTTCATTCGGACAGATGCGCCGTTCTTTCCCGCCTTTCGCCGACATGCTCGGGGAGGGTGGGCGGACACTTGCCCAAAGCGCGCTTGACGCGTGGGCGGCGGCAACCCATCTGGCCCGGATCATTGACGCTATTTGGACAGGACGATCGACATGGCGAAGACCAGCCCCGGGCAGTTCATCAATCAGGTGAAGGTGGAAGCCCAGAAGATCGTTTGGCCGACCAGCCGCGAAACGGTGCAGACGACGATCATGGTGCTCATCATGACGACGATCCTTTCGCTCTTCTTCCTCGGCGTCGACACGGTTTTCAACGCGATCGTCAGCTGGCTGACGTCGCTCGCGCGCTAACGCCCGCGATCACAGGGACAGGATACGGATAGACATGGCGCGCTGGTACATCATTCACGCCTATTCGGGTTTCGAGAACAAGGTTCGCGATTCGGTGCTTGCGGAGGCCGAGCGCATGGGCCTCACCGACTTCGTCGAAGCGGTCGAGGTGCCGGTCGAAACCGTCACCGAGGTGAAGCGCGGCAAGAAGGTTCAGGCCGAACGCAAATTCTTCCCCGGCTATGTCCTCGCCAAGCTGACGATGACCGACGACGTCTATCACCTCGTCAAGAACACGCCGAAGGTCACGGGCTTTCTCGGCTCGTCGGGCAAGCCGCAGGCGATCAGCGAGGCCGAAGCTGCGCGCATCCTCAACAGCAAGGAAGAGGCCGCGGCGCGTCCGAAGACCGAAATCCGCGTCGATTATGAAATCGGCGATCAGGTCAAGGTCCTCGACGGTCCCTTCGCCAGCTTCAACGGGCTGGTCGAGGAGCTCGATTTCGAAAAGGCGCGCGTCAAGGTGTCGGTGTCGATCTTCGGCCGCGCCACCCCGGTCGAACTCGACTTCGAACAGGTCGAACGCTTCAAATAACGGCGCCGTGCGCCCCAGCCGATGGAACAGCGCATGAGCCTCACGCCCGAAGAGATGCAGGCGCGCCTCGATCTCGCGCGCGAAATCAACGCGAGCACGCCCGCCGACAAGGTCGTCGGCGCGGTGGCGCGGCTGTTCGATCTCGACGCGGTGCCGGGGCTCGACGACGAATTCACCTTTCCCGCGCGTCCGACGACCTCGCGCGACCGGATTTTCGGCGGGCAGGTGATCGCGCAGGCGATGACCGCCGCCGCGCGCACGGTCGATCCCGACAAGCAGGTGCATTCGCTCCACGCCTATTTCCTGCGCGGCGGCGACGAAACCAAGCCGCTGCACTTCCGCCTCCACCGCGACTTCGACGGCCGCAGCTTCTCGAACCGCCGCGTCGTCGTGCGCCAGGACGGCAAAGTCATCTTCAACCTGACCGCCTCGTTCCAGCGGCCGGCGGAGGGGCTGTCGCACCAGGTTCCGATGCCCGATCTGCTGCCGCCCGAAGAGTGCTGGGACTTCACCGGTTTCATCGCCGCCGACCCGCATATCTCGGACCGCCAGCTCGCGCATATGGCGCGCAGCCGCCCGTTCGAGGTGCGCAGCTTCCGCCCGCCGGCTTCGGATCGGGCGACGCAGCATTATCAGTGGTTCCGCGTCGCATCGCCGATCGGCGACGATCCCTTGCTCCACCGCGGGTTCCTCGCCTTCGCTTCCGACATGGGGCTGCTCTCTTCGGCGATGCTGCCGCACGGCGTCAGCTTCTGGACCCCGGGCATGGTGTCGACCAGCCTCGACCATGCGATGTGGTTTCACGGGGACGTGCGCGTCGACGACTGGTTCGTCTTCGTGATGGACAGCCCGTGGACGGGCGGCGACCGGGGCCTCTGCCGCGGTTCGATCTATCGCCGCGACGGCACGCTGATGGCAACGGTCGCGCAGGAAGGCCTGATCCGCTACCGCCCCCAATAGGGCTTGTTTTTCGCGGCCTTTGCGCCTATCCGCGCCGCTTCGCGTCAGATACGGGCGTGATTCCGCGCGGGAGGAAGGGGTGATGCCCATCTGTTCGACCGCTTATTTTGAGCTCCGGGTCTCGGTTCGGGGCGACAGAAAGAAAGGAAGCCATCATGGCTAAGAAAATCAGCGGCTATATCAAGCTGCAGGTGCCCGCCGGCACCGCCAACCCGTCGCCGCCGCTCGGGCCGGCGCTCGGTCAGCGCGGCGTCAACATCATGGAATTCTGCAAGGCGTTCAACGCCAAGACCCAGGGCCTGGACAAGGGCACGCCGACCCCGACCATCATCACCGTCTATGCGGACAAGAGCTTCTCGTTCGTCACCAAGACGCCCCCGGCGACCTATCTGATCAAGAAGGCCGCGAACCTGAAGTCGGGTTCGAAGGAGCCCGGCAAGATCAGCGGCGGCAAGATCGCGCGCTCGAAGCTCGCCGAAATCGCCGAGATCAAGATGAAGGATCTCAACGCCAACGACATCGAACAGGCGACGAAGATCATCGAAGGCAGCGCCCGCTCGATGGGCCTCGAAGTGACGGAGGGCTGAACCCATGGCTAAGCTGACCAAGAAGCAGAAGGCCCTCGAGGGCAAGGTCGACGCGCTGAAGCTGCACGGCGTTGACGAAGCGATCAAGCTGGTGCGCGAGCTGGCGACCGCCAAGTTCGACGAAACGCTGGAAATCGCGATGAACCTCGGCGTCGATCCGCGCCACGCCGATCAGATGGTCCGCGGCGTCGTCACGCTGCCCGCCGGCACCGGCAAGGACGTCAAGGTCGCGGTCTTCGCGCGCGGTGACAATGCCGAAAAGGCGCTGGCCGCCGGCGCCGACAAGGTCGGTGCCGAAGACCTGATGGAAGACATGCTCGCGGGCAATCTCGACTATGGCCGCGTCATCGCGACGCCGGACATGATGGGCATCGTCGGCCGCCTCGGCAAGACGCTGGGTCCGAAGGGCCTGATGCCGAACCCGAAGCTGGGCACCGTGACGCCGAACGTCGCCGAAGCCGTGAAGGCCGCCAAGGGCGGTCAGATCGAATTCCGCGTCGAAAAGGTCGGCATCATCCACGCCGGCCTCGGCAAGCTGTCGTTCGGCGAGGAAAAGCTGCGCCAGAACTTCGACGCCTTCGTCGACGCGATCGTCAAGGCGAAGCCCGCCGGCGCCAAGGGCAAGTACGTCCGCAAGGTCGCGCTGTCCTCGTCGATGGGCCCGGGCGTGAAGATCGACACGGCCGAACTCGCCGGCGCCTGATCGGCACCGCAACGATTTAGCGAAGGGCCGGGGGAAACCCCGGCCCTTTTCTCTTGACCGTCGCCCCCGCGCAGGCGGGGCCGCCAGCGGTTTACGCAACAGCCAAGGACAAGGCCTCCAGCGGCCCCCGCCTGCGCGGGGGCGACGATTATTTCTCACACAAAGACACGAAGAGGGCCGCTTGGGCCGATAGGCCCATTTCTCCTTCGATCATGCGACTATCGCAAGGTTGGAAAAAAAAGCCACTTCGCGGCGAGCACCACCTCTTTGTGTCTTTGTGTGAAACAAAAAAGCACTGTGTCCGAGGAAAAGGCAGGTCATGGATGCCGAAACAGGTTCAGCATGACGGGAACAGGAGCCCGACCCTGCTTATTCGCGCAGCCCCTTGAGCGCCGCCCCCGCCGCGAAGGGCCCGATCACCGTCAGTAGCAAACTCGACGCCGCGAGCAGTTTCACCGCCCCGCGCCCCGACGGATCGAGCATCCCCGCGCCGAAGATCAGCAGCGGCACCGCCAGCGGCAGCACGAGCAAGCCGCCGATTGCGCTGCCGCCCTTGTGGTTCGCGGTCAGCGCGGCGCTCAGCACCGCGAGCGAGGCGAGCGCCGGAACCGCGATGGCGATGCCCGTCGCGAGCGTCTCGACGCGCGCTGCATCCTGCGCGAGCAGCGCCGATGCGGGAAGGAGCGCGATCAGCAAAGGCAGCCCGAAACCAACGGAATGCGCGCCGATCTTCACCGCCGCGATCACCTCGTCGGCGAACCCGCGCACCGCCAGTTGATCGAGAATCCCGGCATCCTTGTCCGGCCGAACCAGCCGGTCGATCGGGAGCAGGGCGGCAAGCAAAGCCGCGACCCACAGCATCCCGCCGCCCGCGCGGCGCAACAGCGGCGCATCGGGCCCGACGGCGAACGGAAACGCCGTCGCCACGAGCAGGAAAAACAGCACCGGCAGCCAAAGCGCCCCGCTGCCCCACGCGCGGCGCAGATCGCGCCAGAAGAGAGCGAGAAGGGCGGTCATGACTTTCTTCCGGTCCCGCTACAAAAGCCGTATGCTCCCGCGGAGGCGGGAGCCCATCTCCGGCCGGTGCCATCTGGAACCGGCGGGAGATGGGTCAGTATCGGGTTGGACATGCCCCGCATGTCCAAGGATCGTCCGGGGGACGATCCGACCCGATGCTCCTCCGCGGGGACACGGTCCGGATTTTGGGGGCAACAGTCCAATTTCACGCCAACGCCCCCATATTCAACTCCGCCAGATCGGGCACTCCCAGCGCGAAATGCGACGCCAGCATCACCGCCCCGCCATTCGCCCGATGCCGCCCAATCGCCGCGACCAGCCGCGCCTGCGCTGCCTCGTCCATCCCGTTCGCGGGCTCGTCGAGCAGCCAGATCGGCGCGCCGCTCGCAATCACCCGCACCATCGCGGCGCGCTTGCGCTGCCCGGTCGACAGCATCGCCACCGGCACCTCGGCGAGCGGCGCCAGCGCCATCGCGTCCATCGCGCGGTCGACCGCATGGCCGTCGACCGTATCGACCCGCGCCCAGAAATCGAGCGCGCGGCGCAAGGGAAGCTCTGCGTCGAGCGCCGCCGCCTCGTCGATCAGCGCGACGCGCTCGCGCCGTTCGACCATGCCCGCCGCGGGGCGCAGCAGGCCCGCCGCCAGCCGGATCAGGCTCGACTTGCCCGCGCCGTTCGGCCCGCGCAGCCACAGCGCGTCGCCGCGCTTCAGCGCCAGCGACAGCCCTTCGAACAGCAACCGGTCGCCGCGGATGCACGCCACATCGTCGAGCTGCAAAAGCTCCATCACGCCATATCTTCCAGCGCGTGCATGTCGTCGTCGGAAAAGCCGAAATGATGCCCGAACTCGTGGATCAGTACATGGCGCACCAGCCATTCGAGCTTTTCGCCGGTTTCGATCCACTCGACGAGGATGGGGATGCGATAGAGCGTCACCCGGTCGGGCATCCCGCCGCTTTCGCCGACGCTGCGCTCGGTCAGCGGGCGGCCTTCGTAAAGACCGGTAAGGTCATAAGGATGCTCGATGTCGAGCGAAGCGAGCATCTCATCATCGGCGAACTCCTCGACCGAAATCACGACCCCCTCGATATGCGGCCTGAACACATCGGGCATGGTTTCGAGCGCTGCCTCGGCCATCGCGAACAGTGCGTCGGCGTCGGGGGCGGTTCCGGTCCATGCGCCGGGCAGGTCGGGGGGTAGGGCAGGCTTGTCGCTCATCGCGCCCTTCCTTATGGCGAGCGCACGGCATTGACCAGCGGGAGAAAAGACATGGTCCGGAAACTCGACGACGCGCAGCGCGACGCGCTCCTCGCCCGCTTTCCCGAATGGACGCACGAGCCGACGCGCGACGCGATCACGCGCCGGTTCACATTCGACGATTTCGCGCAGGCCTTCGGCTTCATGGCGAGCGTCGCGATCGTCGCCGAAAAGATGGACCATCACCCCGAATGGTCGAACGTCTACAACCGCGTCGACATCCTGCTGACGACGCACGACGCCGATGGATTGTCGGAACGCGACGCCAAACTGGCCGAAGCGATCGAGCGGCTGGCCTGAGGCCGTCAACGGCGGGTTTCCGACCCGAAGCTATCGTTCTTTCATCGTCACCCCGGGCTTGACCCGGGGCCTGCCTTGTCTTTTTGTGCCGCGATGGAACGCTATCCCTGCGTCTACATTCTCGCGCGTTCGTCGCATGGGACGCTCTACACTGGCGTCACCTCTAACCTCGTACAGCGCATCCACCAACATCGTGAAGGGACGTTTGACGGCTATACGAAGGACTATGGCATCAAGCGCCTCGTCTGGTTCGAGCGCCACGAGACAATGGATACGGCCATCCTGCGTGAAAAGCGCATCAAGCGGTGGCTTCGTGCATGGAAATATGAACTGATCATCGCCATGAACCCGACATGGCGCGATCTGGCCGAAGATTTCGGATTCGAGCCATTGCCATTGGCAAGAAGGAAGGCGGGTCCCGGGTCAAGCCCGGGATGACGGAACTGAAGACGTCCGCTCCCCGCTCCATCCCCGCTATCCGCCTCCAACCGGCTCCCAACCCCATCGCGCATCTTGCGCTCACCCTCCACAGCCTTACAAGCGGCCGAAACATATCCAGCGCCCCAGGGGAGAGCTCACCGCATGACCGACAGCCTGTTTCGCCGCAAACCGATCGTTCCGGAACGGCGGGAGGGGGAGCAGGCGCTGGCGCGGACGCTTGGCTGGCCGCATCTGATCGCGCTTGGCGTCGGCGCGATCGTCGGCACGGGCATTTTGACGCTGATCGGCGTTGGTGCCGACAAGGCGGGGCCCGCGGTCATCCTCTCCTTCGCCATCGCGGGCCTGATCTGCGCCTGCGCCGCGCTCGCCTATGCCGAAATGGCGACGATGATCCCCGCCTCGGGCAGCGCCTATACCTACTCCTACGTCGTCATCGGCGAATTGCTCGCCTGGATCGTCGGGTGGAGCCTGATCCTCGAATATTCGCTCGTGGTGAGCGCGGTCGCGGTCGGCTGGTCGGGCTATGCCGCGCCGCTGCTCCAGGCATGGGCGGGCTTTCCGATGGCGCTGATGCAGGGCCCCGAACTCGGCGGCATCGTCAACCTGCCCGCGATCGCGATCATCGCCGTCGTGGCGGGGCTGCTGCTCGTCGGCACGCGCGAGAGCGCGACGCTCAACGCGCTGCTCGTGCTGGTCAAGATCGCCGCGCTGATCGTCTTCGTCGCGGTCGCCTTGCCCGCGTTCAATGCCGCCAATCTCGAACCGTTCAGCCCCTATGGCTTCGCCAAGCATATGACCCCCGACGGCGTCGAGCGCGGGGTGATGGCGGCGGCGGCGATCATCTTTTTCGCCTTCTACGGCTTCGATGCGATCGCGACCGCGGCCGAGGAAGCGAAGAATCCCGACCGCGACCTCAAGATCGGCATCGTCGGCTCGATGGTCGCCTGCGTCGCCATCTATGTCGCCGTCGCGGTCGCCGCGGTGGGCGCGGTCGCCTACACGCGCTTCGCCAACAGCCCCGAACCGCTCGCGCTGATCCTGCGCGAACTCGGCAGTCCGCTCGCCGCGCAATATCTCGCGGTCTCGGCGGTCATCGCGCTGCCGACGGTGATCCTCGCCTTCTTCTATGGACAGAGCCGCATCTTCTTCACCATGGCGCGCGACGGGCTGCTGCCCGCGGGCCTCGCCAAGCTGTCGGCGCGCGGCACGCCGGTGCGCATCACCATCTTCACCGCGATCGTCGTCGCGGTGCTCGCGGGCTTCATCCCCTTGGGCGAACTCGCCGCGCTCGCCAATGCCGGGACGCTCGCCGCCTTCACCGCGGTGTCGCTGTGCATGCTGATCATGCGCCGCCGCGCCCCCGACGCCCCGCGCACCTTCCGCGCGCCGCTGCCGTGGGTGGTCGGCGGCATCGCCGTGCTCGGCTGCATCTATCTCTTCTTCAGCCTGCCGGTGCAGACGCAACTCTGGTTCGTCGCGTGGAATATCGGCGGGCTGGGCGTCTATTTCCTCTACGCCCGCCGCAACGCGGTCGTGGGCTGATTCCCGGCCAGACAGGCCGGAACGTCCGCTTTTTCCAGTCATCCCGGCGAAGGCCGGGATCTCACCGGTGCGTCAGGTGGCGACGATGAGATCCCGGCCTTCGCCGGGATGACGATCCGAAAAAATGATCCGCCCTAATCGAACAATTCGCTCAGGAAGCTCTTGTATTTCTTCTTGTGCGGCTTGCCGTAATAGCGATCGTCGCGGCCATGATAGCGGTCGTCATGATCGCGAGACCGGGGCTCCGGCGGCGGGGGCGCCGACGCGCGCGGCGCGGGGGCAGGGGCGCTTGCGGCTTCGCTGCGCTCGATGATCTTGTCGAGTTCGCCGCGATCGAGCCACACGCCGCGGCATTGCGGGCAATAATCGATCTCGATCCCCTGACGTTCCGACATCGTCAAATTCACGCGGCAGGTCGGGCAAAGCAGGCCTTGGGGCTCGGACACGGATATTCCTTTCGTCGTCATGGCCGCCGGGGAGGGGGCGGTGCCCGTTCAACGTGCCACCGCCGCCCCGCGTTCCGCAAGCCGAAAGGCCCGCGCCGGCCGCGACGGCGGCGGCGCGGGCCGGGTTTCAGGCCGGCGCCCAGTCGAACGCCAGCGGGGCTTCGCGAAAGGCGAAGCGGTCGAGGTGGCGCGCGACGACTTCCTTCATCGCTTCGGCATGCGCGGCGCTGCTTGCGTCGATCCGGACCGACAGCGCGTCGGCTCCGGCATCGAAGGTGACTAGCGCGTCGCCTTCCCATGCCGCGCCGCGCGCATCCTTGGGAAAACTCACGGTGCCATGCTCGGGGGTGAAGGTCACCGCGAGATTATGCTGCCAATGCTTGCACAATTGCTGCAGATATCTGCTCGCATGGGCGGTCGGGACGTTCGCCGTCGCGCTGATACCCATCACAGCCGCTCGATCTTCTGCGCCGCCTCGTCGATCAGCGCGACGATGTCGTGCAGCGTTGCCTCATCGAGGTCGCGCTCGCCGAGCCGGTTCATCAGCACCGCCTTCAGATTGCCCATCGCGCGGCGGACCGAGGCGCTGTCGGTGCGCTGGCGCTCTTCGCCGATTTCGGCCAGGCGCGCAATCAGGCGTTCGGCACTCTCTCGGTTCGCGTCCAGCTCGGCCGTGCCGGCTTCGGTGATTGCGAACAATTTCTTCGCGCCCTCGCTGTCGGCCGCCTCGATCAGCCCCATATCGTCGAGCATCGTCAGCGTCGGATAGATGACGCCGGGGCTCGGTGCATAGGCACCGCCGGTCAGCTCCTCGATCCGGCGGATCAGGTCGTATCCGTGGCGCGGTTCGTCGGCGATCAGCTTGAGCAGGACGAGCCGCAGCTCACCGCTGTCGAACATCCGCCGCCGCCGCCCGCGGCCGTCGTCATCGTCGCGAAAGCGCCCGCCGAAGCCGCGGCCGCCGCCGAAACCATGTCCGAATCCGCGTCCACCGTGCCGCATCGCCTGACGCATCGCGCGGTGCATGGCATGATGCGTGCCGCACCCATGCCGGTCCATTCCCCCTCGGTTCATTCCATGTCGCATCCAAAAACTCCTTCATGCGATTCGATGCGTCTAAGATATATCTTGAAACAGGCTTTGCAAGAGGCGGCAGCCACACCACGCGGCACCTTCGCCAACTTCCGCCAATATCCTTGACTTCGCGGCCGAACCCGCTAAGAGCGCCCCCGTGTTGCCACGGGTCCGCCCGCGGCAATTCCGTCCGAGACAGTTGGTGAAGGGAATATGCCCTTCTTAATTTCCAGCCGAGACGGGGACAGTCTTTTATCGGTCGCCCGCCTGCGATGCAGGCGCCAGCGGCTTGACCGACCCCATCGGACATCGTTGCGCAAAGGACAGGCGGGATTCGTCCCGCAGGCCTTTGCGTGTGTTAGCGGCCCGGCCGTTCGCTTCGGCGTGCGCTCGGGCATGAGTGGAGAAACAGGCATGGATCGTGCTGAAAAGGCCGAAGCCGTATCCTCGCTGAACGCTACGCTGTCGAATGCCGCCTCGGTTGTGATTATTCGCAACCTCGGCCTCACTGTCGCCCAGTCGACGGTGCTTCGCCAGCAGATGCGCGACGCGGGTGCGAGCTATAAGGTCGCGAAGAACCGCCTGGCTAAGATCGCGCTCGATGGCACCTCCTACACCGGTATCAGCGACCTGCTGACCGGCCCCACGGCCATCGCTGCCTCGACCGATCCGGTCGCGGCCGCGAAGATCGCGGTGGAATTTGCCAAGACCAACGACAAGCTTGAAATCGTCGGTGGCGGCATGGGGGATGTGGTCCTCGACGTGGAAGGCGTGAAGGCGCTTGCATCGCTGCCGTCGCTCGACGAACTGCGCGGCAAGCTTGTCGGTCTGCTCCAGGCTCCGGCCACCAAGGTTGCCCAGATTGCGGCGGCCCCGGCTGGTCAGCTGGCGCGGGTCTTTGGTGCCTATGGCGCCAAGGAAGCGGCATAAATTTATACCTACCCTGACAATTCACCGGGCTTTCCCGGTTCTGATGGAGAATGAAAATGGCTGATCTCGCAAAGATCGTTGAAGACCTGTCGGCGCTGACCGTTCTGGAAGCTGCCGAGCTTTCGAAGCTGCTCGAAGAAAAGTGGGGCGTTTCGGCCGCCGCTGCCGTTGCGGTTGCCGCTCCGGGTGGCGCGGGCGCCGCTGCTCCCGCCGCTGAAGAAAAGGACGAGTTCGACGTCATCCTGACCGGCGACGGCGGTAACAAGATCAACGTGATCAAGGAAGTCCGCGCGATCACCGGCCTGGGCCTGGGCGAAGCCAAGGCGCTCGTCGAAGGCGCGCCGAAGGCCGTCAAGGAAGGCGCCAGCAAGGCGGAAGCCGAAGAGCTGAAGAAGAAGCTCGAAGCTGCCGGCGCGACCGTCGAACTGAAGTAATTCGGTTCGCGGGTTCCGGCCGGTTCGCCGGCCGCGTCCCAGCGAAAAGAAAGGGCGGTGCCGCGAGGCGCCGCCCTTTTGCATTTTGGCGTAGGTTCGCCCGTCAGTTGCGGGCAAGCCCCGGGCGAAGGCCGGGGCGACCGCGGCCGGGTTCGGGACGGCGGACGTCCTGCTCCCCTCGCGTAGTGGGAGCGACCGGGCGCTGCGCGATTTCCCATGCGCTGACGGGCTTGCGCGTCATATCCTTCTGCTGTGCCAATGTTTCGTCATAAGCGGCGCGCTCCTGACGATCGAGGAAGCGCGCACGCTTGAGGCGCTTGCTGAGCGTCGCAAAGGGATTGTCGGGCGTCGGGCCCGCGAGCGCCATCGCTTCATGGCGCCCCATGCTGCCGCTCGGCGCCGCTGCGAAGGCGGGCGTGGTGCGCGGCGCATCGACCTGTTCGCGCGGCGCATAGGCCGGCGTAACCCACGATTGCTCGGCGGGCTGCGCTTCGGCCGCCGCTGTCGGCTCATGCTCAAAGACCTGCGCATCTTCGGCAAGCGCGCGCGCGCCGCGACGGCGGCGAGCAAAGACGAAACCGGCGCCGCCGACGACGAGCAGCGCGGCTGCGCCGCCCGCGAGTTCCCAAGGGAAATCGCTGCCGCCGGTGGTCGCCGTTTCGATGGGCGGCGGCGATGCTGCCTCGACGGCTGGTTCGGGGGCGGCGGTCATCGGCGCGGCGACGGGTGCGACATCTTCAGTCGGAGCCGTAGCGGCGGCGGGCGCATCCGCGACCGGTTCCGGCGCAGCTGCCGGGGCGGCCGCCGTTCGGGTACTCCGCGCGGCGCGTTCGTTCCTGGCCGGGGCCGGCGCGGCCCGCTCGGCCGTTTTCGGTGCGGGAGTCGTTTCCGCCGGTTCGATCTCCAGCGGCACGCGGATCACCGGTTTCGGCGCCGGCGGCTGCGTGGTGGTGGGCTGCGCGGTTTCGGGCGCGGTCACCGGCGCCGGCGTGCTCGGCTCCGGCACTGTCGGCGGGGTTTGGGGCGTGGGCGCCGCGACCGGCGGCGTCATCGTGATCGTCGGCGCTTCCTGTGCGAACGCGCCGGGAGTGGACAGAACCAGAAACGCGGCAATCGCGCTCATGGCGGGGCGGGAGAGGGCGATATTCTTTGTCATAGTGACGAAGGAACGAGCCATGCGCGGAAAGTGCTGCCCGAAATGCGGCGCTTCCACGGTGAGCCGTGCGTGCCGAACGGCGCGGCGAGGTTTCGGAGCGATAAATCATGCTCGGCAAAGCATGAAGCGATCGGTGCGGACTGCGGAAAGTGACAGTGAATTTGCGTTTTGATGTCAGCCACGTCACCGATACGTCATTGGCGCGCAACCTTGGCGTGATGAACGCCGGGCATGAAAACAACCGATCTCGTCCCCACCCGGCTACCCGATCATCTGCGCGAAACGCAGCGCCTGCTTTTCATCGCCAAACATGCGCGCTGGACGGGCGGCCTGCATCCCGATGACGGCAACCATGCGCCCTATCACCGGGAAATGCGCGAAACGCTCGAGGGGCTTGGCATGGCGCTGTCGATCGCCGACAGCTATGCCGCGCTCTTTGATCGGCCCGCAGCCGACTTCGTCTTTCCGCTTCTCAACCGCGGCGGCTTCTTCAATTCCGAAATGCTGCTTCCCCTGCTGTGCAACCGGCACGGCTTGCCCTATCTGGGCGCCTCGCCCATCGTGCGCGGTCTGTCGGACGACAAGCATCTGACCAAGTTGGAGGCCTCGGCGCGTGGCGTGCCCACCGCGCCCTGGGCCTTGTTCCGTCGCGGCGCGCCCGTCGATGCCTTGCGCTGCCCTCCTGCGCGGCGCTGGGTCATCAAGCCCAATAACAGTTCGGCATCCTGGGGCGTGCGCGATGCTCATGATCGCGCTGAACTCGCCCGCTCGATCGCGGAGATCCACGCGCTCGACCATGACGCGATCGTCGAGCCCTTTATCGACGGTAGCGATATCGAAGTGCCCGTTATCACGCTCGATGGCGCGCCCGCGATGCTGCCGATGATGATCTTCGAACAGGCCGACCCGGCGCAGCTGCGCACCTATCAGGAAAAGCGCGATCTGGTCGGCCACGTCGGATATGCGGTCAAGCGGTTCGATGATCCGCTCCTCGCCGGCCGGATCGCCGATTATACGGCGCGGATGGCGGACGTCTTTCATCCGTTCGATTATGGCCGCTTCGAATTCCGCGTCGACCATGCGACCGGCGATGTCCGGCTGCTCGAGGTCAATCTCAACTGCAATTTGTGGTCGGAAAAGCTGTTTTCGCGTTCCGCTCGGGTCGCCGGCTTCACGCATGCCGAGTTAATCGAGACGATCGTTGCCGAAAGCATGATCCGCCAGATCGCCCCCGCGGCGGCGCGGCGCGACGCGGCGTGAGCGGGGCGATCCTGATCCTTGCCGGGCGCAGGTCCGGCGCGGTGGATGCGCTCGCGCAGGCCCATGGCGTGGCGGACAAATGCCTCGTCCCGGTCGCGGGACGGCCGATGATAGCGCATGTGCTGGAAAGCGCAGCCGCCAGCGCGGCCACGCATATATTCGCCTCGACGCATCACGCCGATTTGCTGGGCGCTCTGGAAGATCCGGCCGCCCAATCGTTGGGTGACCGCCTGACCATCGTGCCGGCTGCCGGCAATCTGGCGGATTCGGTCCTCGCGGTTGCTGGCGTCGCGGAGTTCCCGCTTCTCGTCACGACGGCCGACAATTGCCTGCTGACGCCGGCGACGATCGCCGAGATCGAAGCCGAGGCGCTGCGGCTCGGGGTCGATGCGGGCGTCGCGCTGGCGCGGCGCGAGGATGTGCTCGCGGCTCACCCGGAGGGACAGCGGCGCTTTTACGGGTTTTCGGACGTCGCTGTGTCGAACTGCAACGCCTATTGGATCGGCCATCCGGGTGCCTTGAAAGCGGCCGAAGCGTTTCGCGGCGGAGGGCAGTTCGTCAAGAAGCCGCTGCGGGTGATGCGGGCGTTTGGCCTGATCAACCTCTTGCGCTTCCGCTTTGGGCTGGGACCGATCCACCATGTTTTCAGCCGCATCTCGCGTCATCTGAAGGTCGAGATCGCCCCGTTGCTGATCAGCGACGGAGCCACGGCGATCGACGTCGACAATATACGGTCGCTGCGGGTGACCGAGGCGCTGATGGCGCGTCCCGATTTGGTCAATCCGCGACCCAATTGCCGTGAAACCCCGGAGGAATGCGGTGCGGCAGGTGAACGACGGCTTGCGGCGGCCCCGTAAAATCGTCGGCATTCAGAATGACGAGGTCGGTGGTCTCGTCATTCATGTCCACGACCAGTCCGATCAGCCAGCCGTCGTCTTCGGCGCCTTCGGCGCTCCGCGGCACGAAAACGAATTCGCCGGGATGGCGGCCGGGACCGAAGTCGTGGACCGCTGTCGAGCCCTTGTCGAGGTCGTGCTTGAACAGCCGCGTTTCGGCGAGCGCCCATTCGGCCGACTCTCCGTCGGGGATCGCGACGCTGTAGGCGTAGCGATAGGGCCGGGTCGTCAGCCGCTCGTCATAGCGCGGAAATTCCTGCGCATGATCGTGGACGATCGCGCGCGTCGTCGTGCCCGCGGCGGGGTCGATCGTCCAGCGTTCCATGCGCGATTTCCGGCTGTCGGGGCCGCGCTTCGATTCGGCGAACATCGTCTCGTGCGCGACGACATCGACGACGACCTTGCCGTCAGCGGTCTCGAACGCGTTGGCGGGGTGAAAGACGTAGCAGGGCTCGACCGGGACCCAGATGACGCTGTCGCCGCGCCCGTTCCTGGGAAGGAGGCCGACCCGTGCGGGATGCGCCTCGTTCCAGGCATAGGGGAAGCGATAGCCCGCGAGCAGCATCTTCATCGAGAAGGTTACGGGAAGGTCGAAGACGAGCACGTAATTCTCGGTGATCGCGCAATCGTGGATCGACGGGCCGTCGCTCACCGCGACCGCTTCCTCGCGGATGACATGCGCCTGTCTGTCGAGCACGACGTGCCAGACTTTGTTCGGCTCGTCGCCGCGATAGGTGATCGCGTGCATTTCGCCGGTGAAGGGGTCGTGGTGCGGGTGCGCCGTATAGGCGCCGGCCAGCGTGCCGTCGAACGGGTTGTGCGCGATCGTGTCCAGCTCATAACCTAGCTCGACGGGCTTTCCGCCCGCTTCGACAATAGCGAAGGTGCGGCCTGCGAGGCCGACGACATTGGTGTTGGGCGCATCGTTGCGGCCTTCGCGCGGGCCGGGGGGGAGTTCCTCGCCGAGCATCTCGCACGCTTCGGCGCCGCGCACCCAGCGGTTGCGATACCAGTCGGCCTTGCCGTCTTCGATGCGGATGCCGTGGACCATGCCCGCGCCGGTGAACCAGTGGTAGCTGGCAGGGTCGGGCGCGAGGGCGGGATTGGGGCCGTTGCGGAGGTAGCGACCCTTTAGCTGCGCCGGAATCTCGCCGTCGACCTGCAACTCTTCGAGCGTGAACTCCTGCGTCATCGGTTTGTGGATGCCGGTGAGGAAGGGGTGGGCGTCGGTGGGGCGGGGGAGGCGCTTGCGGTTGAAGTCGGCGACCTTGCCGATGCCTTTGACGACCGCGCTGCGGATCAGGGTTTCGACGTTGCTTGCCATGGACATGCTCCTTACGGAAGTTGGCGAAGGTGCCGCGGAGGGTTGCGCGGGCGACTCGGGATGTTTACAGTGGCAACATGATGGCAGGCAAAGATAACAGTGTCAACATAAAAGGCGGCGCGGCGGCGAAGGCGACGCGTGGCTATCATCATGGCGACCTGCGCGCGGCGGTGATCGCCGCGGGGCTCGAGCGGCTGGCCGAAGGGGACGGCGCCGAACTCGGCCTGCGCGCGCTGGCGCGCGACGTCGGGGTCAGCGCGACGGCGCTCTACCGCCATTTCCCCGACAAGGAGGCGCTGCTCGACGCGCTCGCCGACGAGGGGCTGCGGCGGCTGGGGGCGCTACAGGCGCAGGCTTGGCTGAAGGCGGGCGGCGGCGTCGCGGGCTTCAAGGCCACGGGCACCGCCTATGTCCGCTTCGCCCACGACGAACCCGCGCTGTTCCGCCTGAGCTTCACGCGCCAGATGGCGGGCCGCAAGGAAGGCGGCGACGGCGGCGAAGTCGCCTATAATCTGCTGCGCGCGGGGGTCGGCGAGGCGCTGCCCGGCGTGGCGGATGTCGACACCGCGGCGCTGCACGCCTGGTCGCTGGTCCACGGCCTCGCGATGTTGATCCTCGACCGGCGCATCGATTGGGACGAGGCGAAGGTCGCCGAAGTCGTCGGCCTGACCTTCGGCGGCGTCGGCTGATCGAGGCAAAGCCCGGCCGCGCGATATATTAGCGGTTTATTTTCCGCTTTTCGGCTAACTGGCCGCATGACCCGGTCGCTGTCCCCCAGAGTCGAAGCGGTCTTCTGGTTCCTGTTGACCGCAACGGGATATTTCCTGCTGGCGAGCCTGTCGCTGCACGCGACCAAGGGGGCCGACAATATCGCCGCGGTCTGGCCCCCGAGCGGCTATTTCCTTGCATTGCTGCTGTTGATGCCGGCCCATGCGCGGCCGCGCGTTTCGGCCTTCGCGGGCATGGCCCTCGCCAGTCTCGCGGCGAACCTGTGGGGCGGCGTGCCGCCCTTGTCCTGCCTCGCCTATACACTCGCGAACGGGTGCGAGGGCGCCATCGCGCTATGGCTGATCCGCCGTCAGACGAACGAGCTGTCGTTCATGGTCCCGCGCGCGGTCGCCGGCTTCTGCGTCGCGGCGCTGGGGGCGAGCGTGGCGAGCGCCGCGCTCGCGGGGACCCTGGCCGGGGCAGGCGCCGATTTCTATCTGTCGTGGCTGACGACGGTGCTGCTGGGGATGCTGATCGTCACGCCGCCGATCGTGATGCTCGTGCGGATGGTCGGCACGAAGGCGCTAGGCAACGCGCCCCCGGCGATGAGGGCCGAGGCGACCGCGATCCTGACCGCCGCCGGTCTGGTCACCATCGCCGCCTTTACCCAGGCGGAATTTCCCGCGACCTTCCTGCCGTGCATCGCGGTCGTCGCGGCGGCCTATCGCCTCGGTCCCTTCGGCGCTGCTGCGGGGATGCTGATCGTGACGATCATCACTTCGCTGCTTACCGGGCAGGGCCATGGCCCGATCGCCGCGATCGAGGCGGCGCCCAAGGTCAAGGTGCTGTTCCTGCAATTCTACCTGCTGTCGCTCCTGTTCACGACCTTGCCGCTCGCGGCGCTGCTGATCGTGCGCCAGCGGCTGGCGAAGCGGCTCGAGCAGAGCAACCGCTGGCTGCTGCAGGCCGAGGCGGCGGCGCTCGTCGGCCATTGGCGCGTCGATCTGGTCGGCTGGACGATCCACTGGTCGGACCAGGCCTATCGCATCCACGGGCTGGTTCCTGGCACGCCCGTCGACGTGAATTACAGCGTCAAGCAATATGTCGCCGAGGACGGCGCCGCGGTCCGCAAGATATTGGAGGTGGCGGTGCGGACCGGCGAACCCTTCGCTTTTCAGGGGCGCATCCATCGCGCCGACGGCGAGATTCGTCATGTAAAGTCGCACGGGTCGATCGAGATGGGCCGCGGCGGGCGGGCGATCGCCATTTTCGGTACCGTGCAGGACGTTACCGAGACGGTCGAGAATGCGCGGATACTGGAAGCCGCGCGCAGCGCCGCCGAGCGCGTCGCCAACACCGACATGCTCACCGGCCTGCCCAACCGGCGGCATACGCTGGCCTATCTCGAAAAGGCGCTGGCGGGCGCACGCGACCATGGCGCGCCGCTGGCGGTCGCGATCTTCGACATCGATCATTTCAAGCGGATCAACGACGCCCACGGCCATGCGATGGGGGACCGCGTCATCCACCGCGTCGGCCAGCGCGCCAAGGCGGCGCTGCGCGAGGAGGATATGCTCGGCCGCATCGGCGGCGAGGAGTTCGTGTGCATCCTCCAGCGGTCGAGCGCGCAGGCCGCCGAGATCGTCGCCGAACGCGTGCGCAAGGCGGTCGAAACCGGCACCGCGGCCGAAGAGGGGCTGCCGCCGGCGACAGTCAGCATCGGCGTCGCGGTGTTCGACGGCGAGATCGACATCGAGGAATTGCTGCACCGCGCCGATCAGGCGCTTTACGCGGCGAAGCGCGAGGGGCGGAACCGGCTGCGGATGGCGGCTTGAGGGGGATTCGGGTTTGGTGAGTGTCGGCTTTGGGGTGGGAAGCGGACGTTGATCCAAATCAGGCCCTCCCCTTCAGGGGAGGGCAGCGAGACTTGCCAGCTTGCTGGCTTAGTCGCAGCGGGTGGGGGCCATCGGCCTTGCGCAAGGCTGATGGCCCCCACCCCAACCCCTCCCCTGAAGGGGAGGGGCTTGTTTTTCAGCTATGTCTGTTTGCGGCCGAAATCGGCCTTCGCCTTCGTCAGGTCACGCGGCCCCGCCCGGCTCGGGCCGCAGGTCGCAGCCCTTGATCGTGGCGCGTGGCGGGCGGCGACGGCGTTGCTGCCCGCCATGGTCAGCGCGAGCAGGCCGACGACGAGCGCGTCGAGGAGGAGCAGCGGCCAGTCGAGGATCGCCGGGGCGAAGATCGCGCCGAAGCTGAGCGCATAATGGAGGATCATCAGCGGCAGCACCCCGGCGAGGAGCAATAGCACGGTGCGCCAGAAGCGGCCGGCCATGATCCGCACCGAACGGATCGGGCCGATCGCGGCGTTGCCGAGCGGCCAGGCGGCGATCCACGCCGTGAAATAGATGCCGGCGACGGTGCCGAGCAGCATCAGCGCATAGCCCGCCCATTGCGCGGCCGGGCCCGAGAGGCCGATCAGGCCGGTCAGCGAGGGGCCGAAGAGCGCCCACCATTGCTGCACGCCATTGAGTGCGAACAGGACGAGCCACAGCCCGATCGCGGGCCATGCGATGCGCGCGGCGCGGCGCGCGTCGAAATCGAACAGGACATAGCGCGTGAACCAGTAGCCGGGCAGCAGCAGCGCGAGCGTCTTCGCAAAACCGAATTGCAGGCGCAGCGGGTCGGCTTCGGCGGCTTTGGCGCCCGCGAGGCCGTCGTACATGCCGGCCTGCCATTCGACGACATGCTGCGCGAGTTCGACCAGCACGGGGACGAGGAAGAGCAGCGGGCAGGCGAAGGCGAAGGCCCAGGCGCTGCGATAGATGGTCTTTATATCAGTCTTCATCGGCCGGTCCCTCCGGGTCGAAGGCGATCAGGTCGCCGGGCTGGCATTCGAGCGCGCGGCAGATCGCGTCGAGCGTCGAGAAGCGGATCGCCTTCGCCTTGCCGGTCTTGAGCACCGACAGGTTGGCAACGGTGATGTCGACGCGCTCGCTGAGTTCGGTCAGCGTCATCCGCCGCCGCCACAGCATGTCGTCGAGCTGGATGCGGATCGGCATATCGGGGCCCCTAGATCGTCTGCTCAAGCTCTTCGCGCATCGCCGCGCCCTGTTCGAAGATGCGCGCGAGAATGAAGAGGAGGAGAACGGCGAGCCAGGCGGTCAGGCTGGGTTGCCAGCCGAACACCTCGCCGCTGACGCGCGACATTTCGAACGACAGCCAGCCGTAGGCGGCGTCGATGACCTGCGTCGCGAGCAGCCACCAGCCGATCGTGCGCAGGCGCCGGGCATTGCCGATGGTGAAGGCCGCGCCCGCCTTTGTCGCGTCGATCATCGCGATCAGCCGGGTGAAGATCGCATGCGCGGCGATGGCGATCGGTATGCAGAGCAGCAGGGTGATGCGGAACAGGTCGAGCATATAGCCGCCGTCGATCGCCGGTTTGGCGCCGGCGATCGCGTCGAGGACCAGATCGGGGCGCAGGCTGATCGCGACGAGCGCGATCATGAACAGCGCGAGGAACACCCAGTTCAGGATGTTCAATCCCATGAGCAGCCGGCGGCTCCATCGCAGCATCGCAAATCCCCTTTTCGATTATCGATACATCTAATATCGATAATCGATAAGCAAGATATTGCAAGGCGATAATAAGACGTCGGGTTGGGGCGGGAAACGCTGCCTTTCTATCTCGTCATCCCGGCGAAGGCCGGGATCTCGCCGGTGCGTGAAATCGCGAGGGTGAGATCCCGGCCTTCGCCGGGATGACGATAAAGGGGGCATGTTTTACAGCGCCGCGACCCGGGGCATGGAAAAGGGCGCGGAAGCCGTGCTCCCGCGCCCTCGACCGAAAATGCCGAAGCGGCTTAGTTGGCCGGCTGTTCGACCGTCGCGTCCGCGGCGGCGGCGGCATCGGCCTGCGGCGCGGGCTCGCCCGTCACCTGCGCGACGGCAGCGGCGAACTGGTCGGCGGTATAGGCCGCGGCGAGGCCGGCGGGCGACATCAGGAAGGCGCTGCGCGGCAGGCTGACGTCGTCGCCGCCGGGGGTCGTCACGACGACCGCGTCGGCGCTGGCCGACTTGACCTTGCCGAGCACGGCGGTGCCCTTGAGGCTGCGGACTTCGGTGCCGGCGACGAGCGCGGCGGCGACCGCGGCGTCATCGGCGGCGGCGGCGGTGTTGACCTGCTGCATCGCGGCGGCGAACTGCTCGGCGGTGAAGCTGGTCGCGAGACCGGCCTGGCCGATGAAGAAGGCATTGCGCGGCAGCTTCACGTCGCCGGTCGGGGTGGTGAGGACCACGCCGTCGGCGGCGACGAGCTTGACCTTGCCGAGGATCGCTTCGCCGTTGACGCCGCGCACGTCGGCGCCGGGCTGGAGCGCGGCGGTCAGCTTGGCTTCGTTGCCGGCCGCGGCCTGATCGACCGCGGCGACGACCTGCGCCTTGGTGGCGCCGATCGTCGGGCCCTTTTCGAGCTGGCCGAACGAATTGGCGGGAAGAGTGACCTGCTTGCCTTCGCCGAGATCGACGACGACGTTCGCGCCCTGCGCGCTCGAGACGGTGCCGAGCACGGCGCCTTCGGAATCGAAAACCTGGGTGCCGACCGAAAGGTCGATCGTCGCCGCGGCGGCATCTTGCGCCATGGCGGGGGCGGCCACGACGGCGGCCATGCCGAGAGAGAAGGTTGCAACAAAGCCTGCGAGTTTCCGCATTGCTTGGGGTCTCCTTGAGGAATGGGATTGAAAACGGATGTCGCTTGAACGCGTATAAGGGCGCAAGGGCCACGCCAAGGCTGACGAACCGTGCATGGGATAGGATGAGGCGAGCCTTTTATCGCCGACCCGGTTGCGGGTGGAAGCGAATCCTGTGCCATTCCGGGGCTGGGCAGGAGCGGTTTGGGATGGGCCGCGGTGGTGATGGAGAGCGAAGCGGCGGGGACGGGCCGCTGCGGTATTTCCGGCGCGAGCGGGAGTGCGAGTCCGGTCCGGGGACGAAGGGCTGGGAATGGCCGCAAACAGACATAGCTGAAAAACAAGCCCCTCCCCTTCAGGGGAGGGGTTGGGGTGGGGGCCATCAACCTTGCGCTAGGCCGATGGCCCCCACCCGCTGCGACTAAGCCAGCAAGCTGGCAAGTCTCGCTGCCCTCCCCTGAAGGGGAGGGCCTGATTTGGATCAACGTCCGCTAACCACCCCAAAGCGGACTTTGGCCGGCGGCCTTTGCTCTTGAACGGCTTGCCTCAAGCGGCGGAACGTCGGCATCGGCGTGCCGTTGGCCGGGGGAGGGGCGCGTTACGCGCCTCTGTAAAGCCAAGGAGATACGCCATGGGTGAATTTACCGAAAAAGCCAAAGGCCTCGCCAACGAAGCCGCCGGCAATGCGAAGCAGGCGGCCGGCAAGGCGACCGATAACGAGCGGCTGCGCGCCGAAGGCGAGGCGCAGGAGCGCAAGGGCGAAGCCCAGAATCTGAAGGGCAAGGTGCAGGGCGGGCTCGGCGACAAGATCTGACCGCCGGACCGCACGGCTTGCTCGTCACGCAAGCCCGCGAAAAGGCCCCGGGGATATTTTCCCCCGGGGCTTTTTTCATGCCCGCGGGGCGGGGCTTATTTGCCGCCCGAGGCGACGAGATCGACGTCGGTCATCCCGCCGTCGCGGCGCATCATCAGCACATAGGCGAGATCGCCCTTGGTGCCGCCGAGCAGATGCTCGTTGCCGTTGACGCGGTGGTCGCTGGTATAGCCGGCACGGATCGCCATCGTGTGATAATAGTCGAGCACCGCCTGCATCGAGGCGGCGGTCTGGAAATTGACGACGCGGATATTGCATTTGCCGCCCGCGATCCCGGCCGCCTCGCGCAGCGTTGCGCGCGGATAGACTTTGAACGCGGCGGGCAGGCGGTTCGCCCAGGCGTTGCTGTAGGTGAGCTTGGCGTCGCAGGCGCCCTTTTGCTGTTCGCGCGCGAGGGCGCCGATGGTGACGGGGCGCGCCTTTGCCTCGCAGCCGTCGCAGCCGGCCTCCATGGGCAAGGCTCTCGGTGCGGTCAGCAGCTTGCCGGCCTTGAGCGCCGCGGCGGCTTCGGCGGCCGTCGCGGCCTTGCCGCTCCGGACACCGGGGACGCCGCCGTCGATCGGCCGGTTGCCGGGGCCGACGGCGTTGCGGTTCGCCTGGCCGGCGAGCGCGGGATCGACCATGATCTTGTCTTCGAGCGAGCCCTTGATCGCCGGGTCGGCGTTGGTCAGCCCGTCGTCGAGCGGAGCGAGATCGGCCTTGGCGTCGGGGTTGTCGCGGCAGCCGCCGAGCGGCGCCGCCGCGACCAGCAAACCGGCAATCAGCCATTTTCCGCGCAAGATCATCGCTAACACTCCCTTAATCTTTTCCCCGAATGCCCGATCCTGGTTAAAAAGGGGCAAAGAAAATGCGTTAATCGCGAGGGGTTTGTTGGGCGAAAACTGTCTCGGAGCGAGACGCTTTTGCGCATTTGGCGCTCAGGGACGGAAGGTTTTGCGCTTGTTGCGCCACGCGTCGGCGCTTTGCGTCCAGGCATCGACGGGGGCATCCTCGAACGGCGCGGGGAGGCGGGCCGGGCCGCTGTTCGTCGCGCCGAGGCGTTTCGCCAGCGCCTGCGAGCGCGTGTTGGCGGGGTCGATGCAGTGCGTCAGCTCGGGCCATTTCAGGAATTCGACCGCGAAATCGCAGGCGGCGACCGCGCCTTCGAAGGCATAGCCCTTGCCGGCGAACCTGGCGCTGACGCCATAGCCGACCTCGGGCGCGGGCCAGCCATCGGGCTCCCATGGGCCGAGGCGGCCGACCCATTCACCGGTCGCGCGCTCGATCACCGAGAACATCGAAAAGCCGCGGATATGCCAAGCACCCGCGAGCGTACACCATTGCCGCCACGCCGCCGAGCGCGGGCACGCGCCGCCGATGAAGCGCATCGTCTCCTCCTCGGCGCACATCGCGGCGAAGGCGTCGAAATCCTCGGTCGCGGGCGGCCGCAGGATCAGGCGCTCGGTGACGAGCAGGGGTCCGTTGAGCATGGCAATCCTCTCTTCCGCGGAGCGTCGGGGTGACGCTTCTGCGGCAAGAGGCGGCGCGCGGCAAGCGCGCATACGCTTGAGGACGCCGGCGTTAGCCGGCGCCCTCGCCATCAGCGTGCGCGGACTGGAGGGGTCTCGAACCCGCGCGCGAGACGGTTTCCGTTAGCGGCAGCGATATTTGTCGCGGTCGATCTCGCGGCCGAGCAGCGCGCCGCCCGCGGCGCCGAGCACCGTGCCGAGCAGCTTGTCGCCGCTGCCCGCGATTTCGTGGCCGGCGAGGCCGCCCACCGCGCCGCCGATCAGCAGGCCGGTGGTGCCATTGTCCTTCTTGCAGCGATAACGGCCATCGTTGCCGCGCCAGATGCGCGTGTCGCGTCCGATGCGCTCGTCACGCGAATAATGGCGGCGGTCCTTGCGCTTGCGATAGAAGTCCGACGCCTGTTCGAATTCATGATAGCCCGGCGCCTTGGCGGGGGTCGTCACGCCGGCGTGGAGCGGGGTGGTGCCAAGGACGCTGGCGGCGACGAACGCGCCCATCAGGCCTTTGGTGAGGATACGCATATTAAAGTCCTTTCCTGGTTCCGCGACTCCGTCCCTTGGACAGGACCGGGCGCTTCGAGAAGAAAACGAGCCTGCTCCCGATCGCGTTGCATGAACCCAAGGCAACAAGACGAACCGAGTGCATCCATCGACGAACCGAAAGGGTCTTGCCGCATCGCGGGCGGCGTGCGAGAACCGGCGTCATGCTCAACATCGGATCGCTCATCATCGGCGTCATCGCCCTGGTTCTGGCCGTTTTCGCGTTCATTCCGCTGCTTGGCTGGGCGAATTGGGTGATCATCCCCTTCGCCGTCATCGGGCTCGCGCTCGGCGCGATGTCGGACAGGACGAGCGGGCGCAACCTCAATATCGTCGTCATCGTCATCGGCGTCATCCGCCTGATGCTCGGCGGCGGCATCATTTGACCCCTTAGAAGTTCGAAGCCATGGCACAGACACCGGCCCCCGCGGGGAGCCATCAGGGCGGGCTGCCCTATGCGATCGCGGCCTATGGCATCTGGGGCTTCGTTCCGCTCTTCTTCAAGCTGATCGCGAGCGTGCCGCCGGTCGAGGTGTTGGCGCAGCGGATCATCTGGTCGCTGCCGCTCTGTTTCCTGATCATGGTCTTCCGGCGGCAGATCGGTGAATATATGGCGGCGCTGAAGGACTGGCGGACGCTGCGGCTGCTGCTTGCGAGTTCGCTGCTGATCGCGGTCAACTGGCTCGTCTATATCTATGCGATCTTCACCGACCATGTGCTCGCGGCGAGCCTCGGCTATTATCTCAATCCGCTCGTCAATGTGATGCTGGGGATGATCTTTCTCGGCGAGCGATTGTCGAAGCTGCAATTGCTGGCGGTGGCGATCGCGGGCGTCGGGGTCGCGATCCTGCTCGCGGGCGCGCTCGACACGCTGTGGATCAGCCTGACGCTCGCTTTTTCGTTCGGCATCTATGGCCTGATCCGCAAGGTGGTGCCGGTGGGGTCGCTTCCGGGGCTTTCGGTCGAGACGACGCTGCTGCTCCTGCCGTCGCTCGGCGTCGCCGCCTGGTATCTGTGGGCGGGCGACGGGCGCGGGTTCGGATCGGACATGTCGATCAGCCTGCTGCTGATGGCCGGCGGCGTCGTGACCGCGGTGCCGCTGCTGCTCTTTGCGACGGCGGCGCGGCGGATGAGCTATGCGGCGCTCGGCTTCGTCCAGTATCTCGCGCCGACGCTCCAGTTCCTGCTCAGCCTGTTCGTCTTCGCCGAGCCGCTCAAGCCCGCGCAGCTCGCCTGCTTCCTCAACGCCGAGGGCGGCATCGATGCGCGCAGCTTCGCCATGCTGCGCAAGATGCGCGCCGAGCGGATGATCGAGGTGGCTTGATCACCGTCGCCCCCGCGCAGGCGGGGGCTGTCGGCGGTTTCAAGCGATCGGACAGACTGAAACGTCCTTTCATCCTTCCCCGTCATCCCGGCGAAGGCCGGGATCTCGCCTTCTCGGAATGACGCACCGGCGGGATCCCGGCCTTCGCCGGGATGACGATATAATTATAAAAGATCACGCTTTCTCCGACGATGCGTAAACCGATAGCGACCCCCACCGGGGCGGCGATTCAGACCAGCCGCCAGCCCAGCGTTTCGCCGGCGTGGAAGGGGACGACGTCGCCGATGCGGTCGGGGACGAGCGTCTCGGCGCGTTCGAGCGTGACGGTGCCTTCATTGAGCGGCAGGCCATAGAAGCGCGGGCCGTGTTCGCTGGCGAAGCCTTCGAAATGGGCCAGCGCGCCATCCTCGTCGAAGGCCTGGATATAGGATTCGAGCGCATAGGGGGCGTTGAAGATGCCCGCGCAGCCGCAGGAGGCTTCCTTGGTATGGACGGCGTGCGGGGCGCTGTCGGTGCCGAGGAAATATTTGGGCGAGCCCGAGGTCGCGGCTGCCCGCACCGCGAGCCGGTGATGCTCGCGCTTCGCCACCGGCAGGCAATAGGCGTGCGGGCGGATGCCGCCGACGAGCATCGCGTTGCGGTTGATATGAAGGTGCTGCGGGGTGATCGTCGCGGCGACGTTGGCGGGGGCGTCGGCGACGAACTGCGCGGCCTCCGCCGTCGTTATATGCTCGAAGACGATCTTGAGCGCGGGCAGCGCGCGGACGAGCGGTGCGAGCGTGCGTTCGATGAACACCGCCTCGCGGTCGAATACGTCGACGTGCGTGTCGGTGACCTCGCCATGGATCAGGAGCGGCATGCCGATCTCCTGCATCTTTTCCAGCACGGCCATGATGTTCGCGACGTCGGTGACTCCGTGCGCGCTGCCGGTGGTCGCGTGCGCGGGATAGAGTTTGGCGGCGGTGAAGACGCCCTCGGCATGGCCGCGCGCCATTTCGTCGGCGCTGCTGTGGTCGGTGAGATAGGCGACGATCAGCGGCATGAAATCGAGCCCGGCGGGCACGGCGGCATTGATGCGGTCGCGATAGGCGCGGCCTTCCGCGGCGGTGGTCACCGGGGGCGAGAGGTTCGGCATGACGATCGCGCGCGCGAACTGGCGCGCGGTATATGGCGCGACATGTTCGAGCATCGCGCCGTCGCGCAGATGGACGTGCCAGTCGTCGGGGCGGCGGATCGTCAGGCGGTCGGTCATTAAAGTCTCCCCCCTCCCGCTTGCGGGAGGGGCCGGGGGTGGGCGAGTCCATCGCGCGCTTAGCGGATGTTGCTGCCCACCCCAACCCCTCCCGCAAGCGGGAGGGGCTTTAAGTCGTCGGCTCGCGGCCCTATGTCCCGATCCATGCCCAATACCACCCTCAACGACCGTGCCCTCGTCCGTCTGTCAGGGGAGGATGTCCGTGGTTTCCTGCAAGGGCTCGTCACCAACGACACGTCGGGGAATTTGCCGGTGTGGGCGGCGCTGCTCACCGCGCAGGGCAAGGCGCTGTTCGACTTCCTGATCTGGGCGGACGAAGCGGACGTGCTGATCGACTGCGAGCGCGAGGCGGCGGATGATCTCGTCAAGCGGCTGACGCTCTATCGCCTGCGCCGCGCGATCACGATCGCATTGGAGCCCGAGTTGGCGGTGCATTGGGCGCCCGCGGGGGACCTTGGCGTCGTCGATCCGCGGCTGGCCGGGCTCGGCCAGCGCTGGCTGGCGCCGGCGGATGAAGGCGAGGGCGCCGACGCTGCATGGCGCGCGCACCGGCTGGCGCTGGGCGTCGCCGAGGGCCGCGCCGAATTCGGCGACGGAGCGACGCTGTGGCTCGAATGCAATGCCGCCGAACTGAACGGGGTCAGCTTCACCAAGGGCTGTTACGTCGGGCAGGAAAATACCGCGCGGATGAACTGGCGGCAGAAGGTCAACCGGCGGATCGTCGTCGTGCCGATCGCCGAGGCCGATGAAAAGCGGCAAATGATCGCCTATCCCGAACTCGGCTGGTCGGTCGAGCATCGGCGGGTGGAGGATATCGACCCAGCGGCAGCGCCCGCATGGATGCGCGAGGGGCTCGCCGCCGGTTCATGACAGGTGCAGCCCTTTGTTGCTAGAAGATGGTCATTCTTGCATGACGAAACAGAAGGATATGCCGATGCGCGCCCTGCTGATCTCGTCGGCGCTCGCCGCCGCTTTCGCTCTGTCCGCCGCCGCCGGGGCGGCGCCGACCTCGCTCTTGCCCGTCCATCCGGAAGCGCGCGCGCCCGCCTCGGCGCTGGCACCGCTGGCGAAGGAGTCGGTCTGGACGCCGCGCTTCGAGGCGGCCGCCAGCGAACTCGCCGAGGCCCTGCGCTCGCGCGATGAGGCGCGGTGGGGGCCGTTGCTTGGCGGGAAGTGGCTCGCCGCCGCCGATCGCGAGCGCGTGAGGCGCCTGCTCGAGGACCGCGACAGCCCGTTCCGGCCTGCGCTCTTCTCGAAGGAGTTCCCGCATCGCGCCATTTTCGGCTGGAGCGCACCCGCGTCGATGAGCGCCGACGAGCGCGCGGCGATCGAGGCTGGGCAGGAGGCCGAGGCGCTGGTCTGTTGGTCGGCGCAGGCCGATCCGGCATGGCCCCGGACCGCCGTCGAGGCCGACAACCGGCCAGGACGCCCCTATGCCTGTACGCGGATCGCGTACAGCATCCGCGGCGGCGCGCCGGTGTGGCGTGCCTTCATCGAGCAATCCCAGGCGCGACCGAATGAATGAAGCATGTGTGTCCCCGCGAAGGCGGGGACCCATCTCCTGCCGGTTTGAATGGACGCCGACCGGAGATGGGCTCCCGCCTTCGCGGGAGCAAGCGGCTCGTTTGGGGCAAAGAGGACCAAGCTTCAGGCACATCCCGATTGGTGTTCCGACTTCGGCCAAGAGGCCGATTTATGACAGGATGGCGTCAGGACTCCGCTTAACCAATCCCCAACCCATATCTGCGACAAGCGCGCCCATGATCGGGCGGTTTCTTGGCTTGGCGGTCGCCATCACGGCGGTGTCGGTCGGCGTGGCGAGCGTCGCCGGCCGCTCGACGGGCGATGGCGACGGTGCGCGGGCGACGGCGGAGACGCCGGGCGGCGGCAATTGGACGACGCAGCGGAGCAGGCGTGGCGGTTGGTCGTCGGCTTCCGCTCCGGCAGCGGCGGGCGGCGAAGTGCGCCTCGGCCGGTCGGGCGACTCGCATTTCTATGCCGACACCGAAGTCGACGGCACCCATATCCGCATGATGGTCGACAGCGGCGCGTCGATCGTCGCGCTGACGCGCCGCGATGCCGAGGCGATCGGGATGGACGTCGACAGCCTGCCGATCGGCGGTATGGCGCGCACCGCGGGCGGCGACGTGCCGATGCGCACGGTGACGCTGGACAGCATCGTGGTCGAGGGGATCGAGGTGCGGCAGGTGCCGGCGGCGGTGGTCGATGCCGACATGGGCGTCTCGCTGCTGGGGCAGAGTTTTCTGGCGAAGCTCGATGCGGTGAGTGTCGAAGGCGATATGATGACGCTGCGTTGAGGGGGAGCGTTCGGCTTTGGAGTGGAGAGCTGCCGTTGCGATCCATCAAGCCCCTCCCCTTCAGGGGAGGGGTTGGGGTGGGGGCTATCGGCCTTGCGCAAGGCCGATAACCCCCACCCCACTGCGACTAGGCAGCAAGCTGCCAAGTCTGCGTTGCCCCTCCCCTGAAGGGGAGGGGCTTAACAAGGAGACGGGTCCGCTCCCGGCCGAAAGCCGCCCTGTCATCCAGCCGCGCCCTTGCCATTGCCGCCGCTTTTCCCCACATCGAGCGCCATGAATGATCCCAATCCTCCCGCCAATCCCCCGATGCGCGCGGCGATCGTGCCGGTCACCGCCTTTCAGCAGAATTGCACCTTGCTGTGGTGTACCGCGACCAACAAGGCGGCGTTCGTCGATCCCGGCGGCGACCTGCCCAAGCTGAAGGAAGCGGTGCGGCAGACGGGGGTGGAGGTCGAGAAGATCCTCGTCACTCACGGCCATATGGATCATTGCGGGCAGGCCGGGATGCTCGCCAAGGAACTAGGCGTGCCGATCGAGGGGCCGCACGAGGACGACCTCTTCTGGATCGAGCGTTTCGCCGAGGATGGCGCGCGCTTCGGCATGGTCGGCGAGCCGTTCGAGCCCGACCGCTGGCTGGTCGATGGCGACAGGGTGACGGTCGGCGATCTCGCGATCGACGTCATCCACTGTCCGGGGCACACGCCGGGGCACGTCGTCTTTCACCATGCGCCGTCGAAGCTCGCGATCGTCGGCGACGTGATCTTTCAGGGATCGATCGGACGCACCGATTTTCCGCGCGGCAATCACCAGCAATTGCTCGATTCGATCACGCGGAAATTGTGGCCGCTTGGCGGCGATACGACCTTTCTGCCCGGGCACGGCGCGCACAGCAATTTCGCGCACGAACGGCGGACCAACCCGTTCGTGAGCGATATGGCTTTGGGGACGACATAAGCACCCCTCCCGCAAGCGGGAGGGGCAGCGAGACTTGCGAGCTTGCTCGCTAGTCGCAGCGGGGTGGGCCAATGCTAGGTCGCTGCCCACCCGTGGTCAGAGGCACGTGACTCTGACCACCCCCTCCCGCAAGCGGGAGGGGAGAGTCAGCGCGGCGTTGCCGCGACCGTTTCGATCGCGGTCGTCGTCACGCCGGTCGGGGTCAGATAGACGATCGCGAGCGCACCGAGCGCGAGGCCGAGCTGGGTGAGCATGGTGACGATCGTGCCGACCATGCGGCCCCACAACATCCCGTCCATGCCGAGTGCGTGCAGGATGCGCGCGACGAGATAGAGCGCGCCGACGCCCCACAGCCACATCGACGAGCCGAGGCCCAATTCGACGAGCGCGAGCAGGATCAGTACGAAGGCGGTGTTTTCGACGAAATTGCTGTGCGCGCGCATCCGCCGGGTGAGGAGATCGTTGCCGCCGTCGCCGATGAAGACCTTTTCCTTCGTCCGCACGCGGCCGACGCGGAGCGCGAGCCACAGGTTGAGCAGCGCCGCTCCGGCGGCGATCGTCAGGCTGATCGGCAAGATGATCATTTGTTCCCCCTCTTGCACCGGCTGGTCCGGCGACAGGGATGGTGTGGCATTGCGCGGGGAGCAGGGCAAGCCTGCGCCGGAGAATGACGTCGCAGCCATTCCCGCGCAATGGGCTTGCCTTTGCGGGCAAAAACGCTATAGCCGCGCCCGATCCGGCACCCGACACCATCTGGCGTTGAGGCACCTTCCGGCGGAAGATTTTTCCTGCGTCATCCAGGCGGGAATGGGCTTCGGCGCGGCGGGCGGGCCAGTCTTTTCCGGCAACGGGAACGACAAATCCGGGTAGCCGATTCGTGATACAACATTTGAGAATGCAGGAAAAATCATGGCCGTTCCCAAGCGAAAAACCTCGCCCTCGAAGCGCGGCATGCGTCGCAGCCACGACAGCCTGAAGGTCGAAGCCTTTCAGGAATGCCCGAATTGCGGCGAGCTGAAGCGCCCGCACAACCTCTGCAACGCCTGCGGCCATTATAACGGCCGCGAAGTGGTGTCGGTCGGCGCGTAACCTTAGCGGGAGGGCGTCGGAATGGTACTGACACCGCGAATCGCAATCGATGCGATGGGCGGTGACGTCGGCGTGCGCATGATGCTCGCCGGCGCCGCGATGGCGCGCCACAAGCACGACGGCCTCCGCTTCATCCTCGTCGGCGACGAGGAGCGGATCAAGGCGGCGCTCGACAATCACCCGAACCTGCGCGCGGCGTCGGAGATCCTCCACACCGACGGCGTGGTGTCGGGCGAGGACAAGCCGAGCCAGGCGCTGCGCAAGGCGAAGAGCACCTCGATGGGGCTCGCGATCGACGCGGTGAAGCGTGGCGACGCCGGCGGCGCCGTGTCGGCGGGCAACACCGGTGCTTTAATGGCAATGGCGAAGCTCGCGCTGCGCACGATGCCGGGGATCGACCGGCCGGCGCTCGCGGCGCTGCTGCCGACGCTCGGCGACAATGACGTCGTGATGCTCGACCTCGGCGCCAATACCGATTGCGACGCCAATAATCTGATCCAGTTCGCGGTCATGGGCGCGGCCTATGCGCGCACCGCGATGGGGCTGGAAAAACCGCGCGTCGCCTTGCTCAACATCGGCACCGAGGAGCTGAAGGGTACCGGTGAGATTCGCGACGCCGCGGCGCGGCTGCGCGAGGCGCACGGGCTGCCGATGCAGTTCACCGGCTTTATCGAGGGCGACAAATTGTCGCGCGGCGAGGTCGATGTCGTCGTGCATGACGGCTTTTCGGGCAATATCGCATTGAAGACGATCGAGGGAACGGCGCGTTTCGTCACCGACCTGCTCCGCCGCGCCTTTACCAGCTCGACGCGCTCGAAGATCGGCTTCCTGATCTCGCGCCCCGCAACCGAGCTGCTGCGCCACCATCTCGACCCCAATAATCACAATGGCGCGGTGTTCCTCGGCCTCAACGGCGTGGTGCTCAAGAGCCATGGCAGCGCCGATGCCAAGGGGGTCGCGAACTGCGTCCACCTCTGCGCCGAGCTGATCGAAAAGGATATTACGCGTCAGGTGACCGAGGATCTCGCGAATTTCCGCAGCGGCGACGCGGCATGACGCTGCGCGCTGTCCTGACCGGCACTGGATCGGCGCTGCCGCGCACGCGCGTGTCGAACGACGAGCTCGCCAGCCGCGTCGATACGAGCGACGAATGGATCGTCGAGCGCACCGGCATCCGCTTTCGCCATATCGCCGAGCCCGACGAGACGACCGCGACGCTCGGGGCCGATGCGGCGCGGCAGGCGCTCGCCGCCGCGGGGCTCGAACCCGCCGACATCGGGCTGATCATCGTCGCGACCGCGACCCCCGACAATACGTTTCCGGCGAGCGCCACGAAAGTGCAGGCGCTGCTGGGCGCGCCCGATTGCATCGCCTTCGACGTCGCCGCGGTCTGCTCGGGCTTTCTCTATGCCGTGTCGGTCGCCGATTCGATGCTGCGCACCGGGGCGGCGAAACATGCGCTGGTGATCGGCAGCGAGACGTTCAGCCGCATCCTCGACTGGGAGGACCGCACGACCTGCGTGCTGTTCGGCGACGGCGCGGGCGCGGTGGTGTTGTCGGCCGAAGAGGTCGCCGACGACCGCGGCATCCTCGCGACGCGGCTCCATGCCGAGGGCAAATATTCGGACATGCTCTATGTCGACGGCGGGCCTTCGACGACGGGGACGGTCGGCCATGTCCGGATGCAGGGGCGTGAAGTGTTCCGCCATGCCGTCACCAACCTGGCATCGGTATTGGCCGAGGTGATGGAAGAGATCGGGCTGTCGGCCGAAGAGATCGACTGGGTCGTGCCGCACCAGGCGAACAAGCGGATCATCGACGCGACCGCGAAAAAGCTGGGCCTGCCCGCCGAGCGCGTCGTGTTGACGGTCGACCAGCATGCCAACACCTCGGCCGCGTCGGTGCCGCTCGCGCTCGACCTCGCGGTGCGTGACGGGCGGATCAAGCGCGGCGATCTGGTGGTGCTCGAAGCGATGGGCGGCGGCTTCACCTGGGGCGCGGCGGTGCTGCGGGTATAGTTTGCGCGCGTTGCGGCACCGGCCCGCTCCCCCTCCCGGCCTTACACAGGCTACTATCGTCGGGGAGGCCGGGAGGGGGAGCGGGCCGGTGCCGCCTCTATCGCGCGTCTGAACCTTCGTTCCGGCGCGTCAACTTCTCCTTCCATCCGTTTCAGTTTGGCGGATTAATTCGGATTTGTTACATATGCGTAACGGGACTCGTGACGGTGGGGGCTGTCCGGGAACCGGCCGCGCATTTTCGCTTCAGAGGGGGAAGGGATCAACATGACCGCAGGGACGCTCACGCGAGCCGACATCGCCAGCCGCATCAACCAGCAGATCGGACTGTCGCGCAATGAATCGGCGGCGATCGTCGAATCGATTCTGGATCATATGTCCGACGCGCTTGCGGTCGGGCAGAATGTGAAGATTTCGGGCTTCGGCACCTTCGTGCTGCGCGACAAGGCGCAGCGGATCGGCCGCAATCCCAAGACGGGGGTCGAAGTGCCGATCCTGCCGCGGCGCGTGATGACCTTTCGCGCCAGCCAGTCGATGCGAGCGCGCGTTGCCGGAAAATAGGTTTCGCCCGATCGATGCCGAGGCCCGGCATGGCGGGTGATGACGGCAAGGCGGCGGGCGCCATGCTGGCGATCGGCGAACTGGCGGTGCGGATCGGGGTGCCGACGCATGTGCTCAGATATTGGGAAACGCGTTTCCCGCAATTGAAGCCGCTCCAGCGCTCGGGCCGCCGCCGCTATTACCGCGCCGAGGATGTCGCGCTCGCCGAGCGCATCCACCATTTGCTGCATGTGCAGGGATTCACGGTCGAGGGCGCGCGTAAGGCGCTGTCAGAGCCGGGCGCCGTGCCCGCGCCGCGCGCCGCGTCGATGCACGAGACGCTTGAGGCTGCGGCACCGGCGCGAGGGGCTGGCATTCCAGTTGAAGCGCTCGTCGCGCTGCGCCAGCGGCTGGCCGCGGCGCTAGGTTGAAGCGAAGGCGATTCTGCCCAGCGATGCCGGCTTGGGGGCGAGTGTTTCCGATCCTCCGGTGCCGGGACGGATCGGTAGCTTCCGACAAAGAAAGAAGCTCGATGAGGTACGGGATTTACGGAAAGAGCCCTGCCAGACGACAGGGCCCTCCCATCCTCTGCGATCGTGACCAAAGGAAGCCCCGTCGGCTTTCCGGGTCGCCAAGGAAAGCCTCTGTCATACGAGGCTAGGCCAATTCGGGGATATGTCGAATCAATTCGGTCCATTCCGCGGAAAAAGCAGATTTGACGCGTGTTGCCCGGCGCGCGCGCCTTGAAAAGCAGGCGGGCCGCCCCATTTACGATATATCGCCGGCCTTGTTCTGCATACCGGTGACTGAGAGACCATCGCGCTCCCGCAAAATGGGAGGCTGACGGTGGATCTTAACCAACTTCTCTATCATCACCAGATGGCGCTCATGGCGGTGAGCCAAGCCCGGCGCGACGGCCATTTGCTGCCCAGCTTCGATCTGCCGCGCTATTATGCGAAGCGGATCAACGAATATCGCGAACGGCGCGGCCTGGCGAGCGGGTTTGCCGCGGTCGCCGAACAGGCGCACGGCGGTCCGAAGGCCGACCCGCCGGTTTCGGAGCCGGCGAGCGACTACCCGGTTTTTGTTGGCGACACGCTGATTGCCGAACTGCTCGTCAACGAGGCGCTGGCGATGACCGAGGAGGAAAGGGCGACCTTCGGCTTGGAAGATGTCGTTGGCCGGCTTGTCGCGGTCCAGGAGGATATTTGGGTTATCGGACGCGACATCTATCGCGCGCTCGGCCTCGACGAGGACAAGCTGGCCGCGCTTGCGGCCAAGTTGTCCGCCTTGCCCGATTTGCATCCAGCCGATGCGGTGCATCTCCAGCCGTTTCGGTCGCTATCGGATGCGGGCATCGTCCATACATATGTGGAACAGTTCCGGGTCGGGCCATTCCGATATTCGAACATCGACGACGCGCGCGCCGCGCTCCGGCGTCAAGGTTCCGGGAGCGGGGCCGAAGGAGAGCAAGCCAATGACGCCTGAGCAGGATAAGCCGCGCACCGCTTTGGCGAGTGCGCGTACAAACCCGTTTCGGCGAAATCGCAAGGTCACACCCCTTGCGCCGGAGGATGCGCAGCGGCAAGGCGCGATCAGCGCGCTGGCGTTCCAGCTGCTCGGCGGGCGCGACGCGGCGCTCGACTTTCTCAACACCGAAGACACCATTCTGAGCGGGCGTCCCATCGCGGTCGCGACGCGAAGCGACGCCGGCTATGCCAGCGTCGAGCGCGAGCTTCGCGCACGATCCCTTGTCCGGGATGCGCCGCATGGAGGATGATCGAGAAGGTGTCAGTCACATCGTCCGCTGCTGGTTCGAGTGGGAGATCGACGGCCTTGCGCGAAAGGTCATTCTCGTCGTCGAAACCGATCTTCCCATGCAGCCCGACGAAAACGGCTATGAAGTCATCGCTCTCGATGAGCTTCGCGCCGCTGCCATCGCCCGGTCGCGAGCGTCCCCTGGCGCTATCGACCGGATCCGCATCGTTCCGGTTCGCTACTAGCTGGCCCGCGCAAGAGGATCGGACGTCATGATATGGCCGACTATGAGATTATCGCCGTCCGCGTAGGTACCGGTAATGGCCGGACGCATCATATCGCCGCGGTGAAGGTGGGCGAGAGCCTGTTCCTCGCCGATCAGATCGTCGACTGGATCAATGCCGGAACCCACCGTTTCTGGGTGTGGTTCCAGAATGAAGAGATCAATGTGATCGCGAAGGCGCAAGGCTCTTCGCGGCGCTATTATTTGACCATAACAGACGGAAGCTTCCCGCCCGTCGCTCTGCTATCGCTGCCCCGGTTCTGATCGGGAGGCCGGCTTGGCTCGATTGCCGATATTCCGGCACGATACTGGCCGCGCTCAATCGTCGTCCATCGCGGGGGCGAGGGCGGGGTCGAGGTCGCGGGGGCGGATGAAGTCGGCGAAGCGCGCCATGCCGGTGTCGAGATCGTGCCAGTCGGCGATGTCGAGGTCGAGCCGCGCGAGCGCCGAGGTCGGCAGCTTTTCCTCCACCTTGGCGCGCAGCTCGTCGCCCGCCGATTCGGGAACGAGCATCAGGATCAGATCCTCGAGGCCGGGGTTGTGGCCCGAGATCAGCAGGTGCCGCGCATCGCAGCCGGTGTCGCGGATCACGTCGATCAGCGTCGCGGCGGAGGCGAGATAGATGCGGCGGTCCCAATGCGGTTCGAGTGCGTCGAGGCCGGCGGCGGGCTGGAAGATGTCGAGCGTTTCGGTGACGCGGACCGCGGGCGAGGCGATGATGCGGTCGACCGGCAGTTTGCGCCGTTTCAGCCATTGGCCGATCAGTTCGGCGCCGCGCGCGCCGCGCTTGTTGATCGGACGGTCGAAATCGCGTTCGACGGCCACGTCCCAACCCGATTTGGCGTGGCGCAGGATGGTCAAAGTCTTCAAAATATCTCCCCGCGTCCCCGCGCTTATGCCCTTATCCGGGGCCTTGTGCCGCAAACTTATGACGGTGAAAAGGCGGGAAAGGCGCTTTTCCTTCTTTCCACATTCGCCGCGGCGACATGATTGACCGCTTCGTCGAGCGGCAGGCGGCGGATCGGGGTGCCTTCGGGAAAGGCGCTAAGCAGCCGCGAGGGAAAGCTGGGCGAGAGCATCACAAACTGGCCGAAATCGTCGGCGCGGCGGATCAGGCGGCCGAACGCCTGTCCGATGCGCGCGCGGATCACCATGTCGTCATAGGCGCTGCCGCCCTGCGCCGCGCGCCGCGCCGCGTGGAGGATGGTGGGGCGCGGCCATGGCACGCCCTCCATCACGACGAGCCGGAGCGAATCGCCAGGCACGTCGACGCCGTCGCGCAGCGCATCGGTGCCGAGCAGCGAGGCGTGCGGGTCGGCGCGAAAGATGTCGACGAGCGTGCCGGTGTCGAGCGGATCGACATGCTGCGCGAAGAGCGGCAGTCCCGCGCGCGCGAGCCGGTCGGCGATGCGCGAATGGACGATGCGCAGCCGCCGGATCGCGCTGAACAGCCCGAGTGCGCCGCCCCCCGACGCCTCGATGAGCCGGCTGTAGGCGCCGGCGAGCGCGGGCAGATCGCCGCGCGCGATGTCGGTGACGATCAGCACCTCGGACTGGCGCGCATAATCGAAGGGGCTCGGCACCGCGAAATGCTGGACGCCGCCGTCCATGTGGCGCGCGCCGGTGCGGATGTCGGCGTCGGTCCAGCCGCCGGTTCCTTTGGCGCCGCTGCCATGGCCGCCGCCGCGCAAGGTCGCCGAGGTGACGAGCACGCCTTGGGCCGGGCGGTAGACGACCTCGGCGATCGGGCGCGCGGGGTCGAGCCAGTGGCGGTGGAGGCCGCAATCATATTCGCGCCCGTCGTAGCGGTCGACCGCGAGCCAGTCGACGAAATCGGGGTCGGCGGGGCCGCCGACGCGCCCGAGCAGCGACAGCCAGCCGCCCAATGTGTCGATGCGCGTGCCGAGGCTGTGGCGCGCGCCATCGACCCTCGCGCGCGCTTGTCCGTCGAGCCAGTCGGGCGGGTCCTCGATCAACGCCTCGAGCCTTTTGCCGAGCGCCATCAGCGGGCGGAGCAGCGCCTCGATCGCGTCGCTCGCGCTCGCGGCGGCGGTGACGAGTTCGGGGTCGGGATCGGCGAGCTCGGTTTCGAGGCCGTAACCGCTGTCGGCGGTGCGGCTGTCGATGCCGCGCGCATAGACCATGGCGTGCACCGCGACGAGCAGCCGCTCGATCGCACCCCATGGCTCGTTTTCGGACAGGCGGCCGAGCCAGCCATCGCCGGGGAGTTCGGCGGCGGCGTGGATCGCCGCCTGAATCGCCTTGTCGCCGGCCTCGTCATAGCTCGCGACATCGGCGAGGCGCGCGGCGAGCCCGCGCCGCCGCCCGCGCGACTTGCCCTCGGGGCCGAGCACCCAGCGGCGGATTTCGACCGCTTCCTGTCCGGTGAGCGCGGCGGCGAACATGCTGTCGGCGGCGTCCCAGAGATGATGGCCCTCGTCGAAGATCAGGCGGGTGGCGGGAGCGCCGCCGTCGCGCGGGCGCGCCGCCTGCACCATCGTCAGCGCATGATTGGCGATGACGATGTCGGCCTGCGTCGCGGCGCGCGCCGAATGTTCGATGAAGCATTTGCGGAAATGCGGGCAGCCCGCATAGATGCACTCGCCGCGCCGGTCGGTGAGCGCGGTGGTGCCGTTGCGGCGGAACAGCGCGGGGAGCCAGCCGGGAAGGTCGCCGCCGATCATGTCGCCGTCGCGCGTATAGGCCGCCCAGCGCGCGACGAGCTGCGCGAGGATTGCGGCGCGCCCCGAAAAACCGCCTTGCAATGCGTCCTCGAGGTTGAGCAGGCAGAGGTAGTTTTCGCGGCCCTTGCGCACGACGACTTTTTCGCGGTGCGTCGCGGCGTCGGGGTAGAGCCGCTCGGTCTCGCGCGATAGCTGGCGTTGCAGCGCCTTGGTGAAGGTCGAGATGCAGACGCTGCCCGCCGACTGGTCGATCCATTGTTTGGCGGGGGCGAGATAGCCCAAGGTCTTGCCGATGCCGGTGCCGGCTTCGGCGACGAGCATCTGCGGCGCGTCCTTGCGCTCGCGCGGGGCGAAGATTGCGGCGGTCGCGCGGGCGTAATCTTGTTGTCCGGGGCGGCGCTCGGCGCCGTCGCCGGTGAGCCGGTCGAGCCGCGCGGCGACGTCAGCTTCGTCGATCGTCACTTGGCGCGGCGCGCCTCGCGGCGATTGCTCCTCCCACTCGGGGAGGCGCGCGAAGAGCCAGCGTTCGCTCGCGTCGGGGCGGGCGAGGCGCGGCTGGACGAGCGGCGCCCAAGGCCAGCGCTGGCGCGCCAGTGCTTCGACGCCGTGCCACGCGCCTTCGCGTTCGGGCCAGTCGGGATCGGTGAGGCTGGCGAGCATCGCGGCCGCCGCTTTAGGCAGGAAGGCGGCGATGTCTTCCTCGGCCTTGGGCGGCGTCAGCCCGACGGCGGCGGCGATTCCCGCCGGGGTCGGCACCGCGAAGCGCGCGGGATAGAGAAAGGCGAAGAGCTCGAGCAGGTCGAGCCCCGAGAGTTCGGGATAGCCGAGCCGGTCGCCGGTCAGCGGCGCGCCGATGAGCAGATGCGGGGTTGCCGCGACCGCCGCGATCGCCTCGCCGCGCCCGACACGCTGCACGCGGCCGTGCGTGTCGGCGATCCAGATGCCGATATGGCTCGCATGGATCGCGGGGAGGGTAAGCGGGTCGAGCGCCATCGTCCCACGCTAGGGACAAAAGAGGAACGCGGCAAGCATGGCGCACAATTTCGTCATTCCCGCGAAAGCGGGAACCCAGTGGCAACGGTTACTCGCTGGGTTCCCGCTTTCGCGGGAATGACGAGCTATTGGGAGGTCGCGTCAACTCAATCCGCGCCGTCCGAATACCGCCGGGCGGTTGCGGTGGAATATCTGCGCGGGTTCGATCATCGCCGCGCTCCGTGCGCTCTGGAGCGCCTTGTGGAGCGCGCCATGCGTCAGTTCATAGGGAAAGCGCACGCCCATGCGGTCATATTCGGACCACATGACGACGGCGTAGGTGACTTCGCCGCCATAATGGATTTCGCAGCGCGAGCGCGCCGGCATGCTCGCCCCGTCGACGCGCGCGCCGCCTTCCGACAGGTCAGTGATCCGGCCGTCGACCAAGCTGAGGATGCCGTTGACGGTGACGTCGATCGACACCGGGGTGCGCTTGTGGCCGCGGGCAGTAGGAGTGCGGAAGTTCGTCATGTCGCGAGGCTAGGCCCGGCATGGTAAATTTTCCGGTAACGGTGATCAGAAGACGTCGCCCCCGCGAAGGCGGGGGCCGCTGCCGGTTTACGCAGCGATGCCGGAAAAGGCCTCCAGCGGCCCCCGCCTGCGCGGGGGCGACGGGCGTGCTTTTCTTCCGCCCGCCTTGCCGCTATGGGCGCGGCATGACTGACTTGCACCTTCATCCTTCGCTGCGCGAGCCCGCGCAAACGTCCAAGGCCTGGCCGTTCGAGGAAGCGCGCAAGCTGGTCAAACGCTATCCGGGGGGCAAGCCAGCGGGTGCCCCCGTGCTGTTCGAGACCGGCTATGGTCCGTCGGGGTTGCCGCATATCGGCACCTTCAACGAAGTGCTGCGCACGACGATGGTCCGCCGCGCCTATGAGGCGCTGACCGGCGGCGCCGCGACGCGGCTCGTCGCGTTCAGCGACGACATGGACGGGCTGCGCAAGGTTCCCGACAATGTGCCGCAGCAGGATATGCTACGCGAATATCTGGGCAAGCCGCTCACCGCGATCCCCGATCCGTTCGGCAAGTATGAGAGTTTCGCGCATCATAACAATGCGATGCTGCGCGAGTTTCTCGACCGTTTCGGCTTCGAATATGAATTCGTCAGCTCGACCGAGCGATATAAGGCAGGCGCTTTCGACGCGGCGCTGAAGAATGTGCTGCGCCACAATCAGGACATTCTCGACATCATGCTGCCGACGCTGCGCGCCGAGCGCGCCGCGACCTATTCGCCGATCCTGCCGGTCAGCCCGAAGTCGGGAATCGTGCTGCAGGTACCGGTGACGGTGGTCGATGCCGATGCCGGTCTCGTGTCGTTCGAGGACGAGGGCGAGACGATCACGCATTCGATCCTCGGCGGCGGCGCCAAGCTGCAGTGGAAGGTCGACTGGGCGATGCGCTGGGTCGCGCTCGGCGTCGATTACGAGATGTACGGCAAGGATCTGACCGACAGCGGCGTCCAGTCGGGCAAGATCGCCAAGGCGCTCGGCGGACGCAAGCCCGAGGGGCTGATCTATGAAATGTTCCTCGACGAAAAGGGCGAGAAGATTTCGAAGTCGAAGGGCAACGGCCTCTCGATCGAGGAATGGCTGAGCTATGGCAGCGAGGAAAGCCTCGCCTTCTTTGCGTTCCGCGAGCCCAAGGCGGCGAAGCAGCTCCATATCGGCGTCGTGCCCAAGGCGGTCGATGAATATCTGCAGATGCGCGGCAATTATCCGGCGCAGGAACCCGACAAGAAGCTCGGCAATCCGGTGCATCATGTTCATGTCGCGCGGGGGCAGGATGTGCCGGCAACCGAACTGCCGGTGACCTTCGGGCTGCTGCTCAACCTCGTCGGGGTGATGGGCGCCGATGCGTCGAAGGAGCAGATCTGGCGCTACCTCGGCCAATATGTCGCGGGCGCCGATGCGACGAGCTATCCCGAACTCGACCGGCTGATCGACAATGCGATGGCGTATAACCGCGATTTCGTCGCGCCGACGCTGAACCGCCGCAAGCCCGCGGGCGGCGAGGGGGCGGCCTTGCGCGAACTCGACGCCAAGCTCGCAGCGCTGCCCGCCGATGCTTCCGCCGACGATATTCAGAACATCGTGTACGAGATCGGCAAGAACGAGGCCTATGGCTTTGAAAATCTGCGCGATTGGTTCAAGGCGCTCTATGAGACCCTGCTCGGATCGAGCGCGGGGCCGCGCATGGGCAGCTTCATCGCGCTGTTCGGCATCGACAACACGCGGCGGCTGATCGCCGAGGCCTTGGCGTAAGGAAGGCGGGCATGGCAAGTTTTGAACTCGCGCAAATCAATATTGCGCGCTTCCGCCTGCCCGCCGATCATGTCGCGAACCGCGATTTCATGGACGCGCTCGATGGCGTGAACGCGATCGCCGAGGCGAGCGATGGTTTCGTGTGGCGACTGGCCGGTGACGGCAACAACGCGACCGACGTGCCCGTCACCGATGACCCGCACGTCATCGCGAACATGTCGGTGTGGCGCGATCTCGATGCGCTTGCCGCCTTCGTCTATCGCCAGCCCGAACATCTTTCGATCATGAAGCGGCGCAAGGAATGGTTCGACCATATAGGCATCTATCAGGTGCTTTGGTGGGTGCCCGCCGGGCATCGACCGACGGTGGCCGAAGGGATGGCGCGGCTCGCGTTGCTCGAAGCGCACGGGCCGGCCGCCGAAGCCTTCACCTTCAAGCGGCCCTTCGCCGTCCCCGATGGCACGCCGGCGCTGCCGGTGCAGGACGAATGCGCATGATCGACATTTTCACGACCGGCGGGACGATCGACAAGGTCTATTTCGACGCATTGAGCGAGTTCCAGATCGGGCCCGCGGCGATCCCCGACATGCTGCGCGAGAATAATGTCCATGTCGCGCACCGCGTCACGCAGCTGATGCGCAAGGACAGCCTCGAATTGGATGACGCCGACCGGGAGAAAATCCGCGCCGCGGTCGCGGCGAGCGATGCGTCGCGCATCCTTGTCACCCATGGCACCGACACGATGGTCGTAACCGGCCGCGTGCTCGCGGGGATCGAAGGCAAGACGATCGTGCTGACCGGCGCGATGCAGCCCGCGTCGGTGCGCGCGAGCGATGCCGAGTTCAACGTCGGATTTGCGCTCGCGGCGGTGCAGACGCTGCCGCCCGGGGTTTATGTGGCGATGAACGGGATGATCTTTGATCCGGCGAAGACGGTGAAGGACCGGGCGGGAGCGCGGTTCGTCGAGCAGGATTGATAGTATACTCATCGTCATCCCGGCGAAGGCCGGGATCTCGACGGTGTGTCAGGCCGAAACGATGAGATCCCGGCCTTCGCCGGGATGACGAGTTATGAATAACCGTCGTGGCGGGTTTCAGCCGGCGGCGGTGACCTGCCGCAGCACGGCGGTGTAATTCGGTGCGATCGTCATCGCTTCATGCTTACCCGCGCGGCCGAGCGCGGCGTGGACCTCTGGCAGGCGATAGCAGGGCACGCCCATGAACAGGTGATGCTCGGCGTGATAATTCACCCAATATGGAGCGACCGTCGCGCGCGCGAGCCAGCCCGCGTGCGTGGTGCGCGCGTGGGTGAACGGGTCCTCGCTGCCGGTCGTCGTGCAGGCATGTTCGGCGATGTTGCGGATGCGCAGGTAAAGCTGAAAGGTCGTCGCGAGTCCCGCAAGCCAGAGCAGGTACGGCGTCCAGCCATAGAGCGCGAGCGAGGCCGCGAGCAGCACCGCCTGGACGATCAGGAAACGGCCGACCGCGCGCGTCACCGCCATCGCGCCCGCGACGTCGATCGTCGGTGACGTCATGCCATCGTCGGATTGCTTGTTGAAGGGCGTGCCGGCCTTGGTGCTCGCGCCGCCCTTCTGCGCCGCCTCGCCGTGTAGCATCGCCTTGAGGCCGGCGAAGGCGAAACCGAACTGCGCCATGCGCTGTTTGAAGAAGGTTTGCCCGGTCAGATCGCGCAGCATCTTGCGGCGCAGGCTGGCGCGTGTGGTGGGAAAGGGCTTCGACAGCGAGAGGTCGGGATCCTCGGGCTGCTGGGTGAATTTATGATGCTGGAGATGATAGGTGCGATAGGCGATCAGGTCCGAACCGACCGCCGCACCGGTCAGCCATTGGCCGAGGAAATTGTTGAACTTGCGGTTCGGGTGCAGCGCGCCATGCGCCGCGTCGTGCATCAGGATCGCGAGGCCGAGCTGACGCCCGCCGACGAAGACCACCGCGAGCAGCCAGGCGGCGGGGTTCTGCGACCAGGCGGCGAGACCGACAAGCGCGACGCTGACGATCCACGCATGCGCGACCAGCCAGATGCCGCGCCACGACGAGGCGCGCGTGATCGCCGACCATTGGGCGCGGTCGAAAAAGCGGTCGGGCGGGAAGAGACGGACGGCAGGCATGCCGCACCATAACAAGTTGCGAACCGAAACGTAACCCCTTCCGTTTTGGTGGTCATGGCTTTTGACCGCGATAGCGGTACGGCTGGTTTCGGCCGGTAGCGGACGTTCTTCTCCCCTCCCGCTTGCGGGAGGGGAGTATCAGGTTGATCAGCCCCCGGGCTGATCAAGGATGTGCCGGGGGCACATCCGACCTGATACTGGGTGGGCGGCGACGTTGCGATTGCCCACCCCGCTGCAACTAGCGAACAAGTTCGCAAGTTTCGCTGCCCCTCCCGCCCGCGGGAGGGGAAACCAGCTCAACTCCTAAACGTCGTCAATCCACTCCAAAGCCCACATCCTCCGGCGAGTTGCATCGGTGACCGTCTCCGTTTTGGCACAGTATCGGCGGAAATCGGTGCGCTGCGGTAAGGATTTGGTAACCCCCTGCGGCCAGTGAAACCGCCATCACATAAAGCGGGAAAATCAGGGCATTGGGGGTAAGGCGCAGCATCATCGGGCCGGGGGCGGGCGATCTGGCGACGGGCGAATCGCTGTTCGATTCGCCCGAGTTCGTCGCCGGCGTCATGCGCGTCGCGAAGCTGTGGCATCATGTGCTGATCGGCCGCGTTCTCGCTTTCCTGAGCTTCGCCTTCCTGCCGGGCGCCGCCGGCTTCCTCGATCATCTCTCGCACTGGCTGGTGATGGCGGCGGGGCTGCCGTGCGACGTCGCGCTGATGGTGATCGGCCAGGCGATGCGCCGGCCGCGGCCGATCGCGCAGCAGCGCGTGCGGACGATGGCGATGCTGTGCATGGCGCTGATCGCGCTCGGTTCCTTGCTCAACGCCGCGGCGATGTTCGCCGCGATCGCGGTTCCCGACGGGGGACGCTATTTCGACGCCTTCACCGCGATCCATGTCGGGTCGCTGCTGGTCGCGGCGTCGGCGGCGGCGATCGTGCGGCCGGCCTTTTTCACCTTTGCCGGAGCGACGGTGCTCGGCGGGGCGATCGGCGTCGCGTCGTGGCCGTTCGGCGTCGCCGGTTTCATCTTCCTGGGCCTGCTCACCGCGATGATGCGCGAGGACGTCCGCCATCAACGGCGTGCGACGCGCGCGGCGCGCCTCGCGATCGGCGACCAGCAGCGCGCGCTGGGTCTGGTGCGCGATTTCGAGCGCGCGGGGCGCGGCTGGTTCTGGGAAACCGATCGCGACGGACGGCTCGTCTATATTTCGCCGACCGTCGCGGCGCGTCTCGACCGGCCGCTCACCCATCTGCTCGGCCACCCCTTTACCGACATCATCCGCAAGCGCGTCGGCAAGGACGAAAGCGAGGAACGCACGCTGGGGTTCAGCCTGTCGTCGCGCACGCCGTTCAAGGAATTGACGGTGCAGGCAGCGGTGCCGGGCGAGGAGCGCTGGTGGTCGATTTCGGGCCAGCCGATCAGCAACGAATTCGGCAATTTTCAGGGATTCCGCGGCAGCGGCACCGACCTGACCGACCAGAAGAGGTCGGAGCGCGAGATCAACCAGCTCGCGCGCTACGACACGCTGACCGGTCTTGCCAACCGGCGCCACATCACCGACCTGCTCGAGCGCGCGCTGAAGAGCCACAGCGGCCAGCCGCAGCCGTGCGCGCTGCTGTTGATGGACCTCGACCGCTTCAAGGCGGTGAACGACACGCTGGGCCATCCGGTCGGCGACCAGCTGCTCCAGCAGGTCGCAGGAAGGCTGACCCAGATCGTCGGCGACAAGGGGCAGGTCGGGCGGCTCGGCGGCGACGAGTTCCAGATCGTCGTGCCGCAGCTGAGTCAGCCCGAAAAGCTCGCGGGGATCGCCAATGCGATCATCCTCAGCCTCGCCAAGCCCTTCGCGATCGAGGGCGAGCAGGTGCGCATCGGATCGTCGATCGGGATCGCGGTTTCGGACGGGCAGGGGGTGAGCGCCTCCGCGCTCGTCCGCAACGCCGACCTCGCTCTTTACGCCGCGAAGGATGCGGGGCGCGGCGTCTATCGCTTCTATGCCGACGCGATGCACAACCAGGCGAGCGAGCGCAAGGCGATCGAGGACGCGCTGCGCGACGCGCTGGCGAAGGACGAGCTGCAATTGCTCTATCAGCCGATCGTCGATGTCGCGAGCGAGCGCATTTCGGGGTTCGAGGCGCTGATCCGCTGGCATCATGCGAGCGCGGGGACGATCAGCCCGTCGAAATTCATCCCCGTCGCCGAGGAATCGAACCTGATCGTCCCGATCGGCGAATGGATCATCCGCTCGGCCTGCGCCGCGATCGCAAAGCTCGGCCCGGGCTACCGCGTCGCGGTCAATGTCTCGCCGCGCCAGTTCGCCAATGAAAAGCTGCCGGCGACGATCGTCAACGCGGTGTCGGCGGCGGGCATCCGGCCCGAGCAGCTCGAGCTCGAGATCACCGAGGGGGTCTTCCTCGACGAAAGCGCCGAGAATCTCGCGATGTTCCAGAAGCTGAAGCGCACCGGCGTGCGGCTGGCGCTCGACGATTTCGGCACCGGCTATTCGGCGCTCGGCTATCTCAAGAAGGCGCCGTTCGACAAGATCAAGATCGACCAGAGCTTCGTCCTCGGCGCGGCCGACAGGACCAGCATGAACGCGGCGATCATCTCTTCGATCGTGGGCCTCGCGTCCGCGCTTGATATGGAGACGACCGCCGAGGGGGTCGAGACGCACGACGATCTCGCGCTGGTCCGCAGCCTCGGGTGCAGCCATGTCCAGGGCTATATCTATGGACGCCCGATGGACCTCGGCGAAGTGCTCGCGCTGCTCCGCGAGGGCGGCGGACGCGTCGAGGCCAAGGGTTTCAAGAGCGCGCGCGAGCCGCGGCTGACGGTCTTCCGCACGATCCAGATCGACAGCGGCGGCTATCGCTACGAGGCGATCGTCCGCAATATGTCGTCGCGCGGCGCGCTGATCGAGGGGCTGTGGAATGTTCCGGCCGGAACGCCGATGACGCTTGAATTCGGGGCCGGGCAGCCGGTCGACGCCGAGGCGCGCTGGTCGGCGGGCAATCGCGTCGGCGTCCAGTTTGCCGAGGCGGTCGAGATCGAGGCGCTGATCGGGACGAAAGCCGCCGCGCCGGCGCGCGGACGCGTCCGGCGGGCGGCTTGACGCTCGCCGCGCGGCGTCGCGCTCAGGCCGCGAGACCGCGCCGCAGATCGAGGCCGCTCGGCTCCTGGAAAGCGCGGAGGCCGAATTCGGGCAGGATCGCCAGCAGGTGGTCGAAGATGTCCGACTGGATATCCTCATAGGCGTTCCACGCGGTCGTGTTGGTGAAGCAATAGATTTCGATGGGCAGCCCCTGCGGGGTCGGCGCGAGCTGGCGGACGATCATCGACATGCCCTTGGCGATATGCGAATTGGCGCGGAGATATGCGACGATATAGGCGCGCAGCGTGCCGATGTTGGTGACGCGGCGGATGTTGACGGGGTCGCGCCCGGCCCGTTCCGCCGCGGCGTTCCATTCGCCAAGTTCGGCCTGCTTGTGCCCGAGATAATCGTCGAGCAGCTGGAAGCGGTGCAGCGCCTGCTTTTCGTCGGGGGTCAGAAAGCGGATATCGTTCTGGTCGATGAAAAGCGAGCGTTTGATCCGCCGTCCACCCGATTCGGACATGCCGCGCCAGTTCTTGAAGCTTTCCGAAATCAGCCGGTGGGTTGGGATGGTGGTGATCGTCTTGTCCCAATTCTGCACCTTGACCGTGTGGAGCGCGATGTCGATCACGTCGCCGTCGGCGTTGAGCGCGGGCATTTCGATCCAGTCGCCGACGCGCAGCATGTCGTTCGAAGTGAGCTGGACCGACGCGACGAGCGACAGGATCGTGTCCTTGAACACCAGCAGCAGCACTGCCGCCATCGCGCCGATGCCCGACAGCAGGAGAACCGGCGACTGATCCATCAGTGCGGCGATGATCAGGACGGCCGCGCCGCCGTAGAGAATGATCTTCAGGAGCTGGACATAGCCCTTGATCGGGCGGCTGGCGGCATCGGGGCGCCGGTCGTATATCTCGTTGCCGAGACTGAGCGCGCGGCTGATCGCCATCGCGACGAACAGGATGATCGACGCGGCGGCGACGTTGCTGATCACGGTGACGGCGGCGGGCGGCAGGTTCGGGACTGCCCCGATCCCCTTCGATACGATGAGTGCTGGCACGATATTGGCAAGCCGCGCCGCGACGGGCAGCGGGGTGAGCCCTTCGTGCGGCAGCCACCGGGTGAAGATGCGCAGCACGATATGCTTGACGATGAAATTGGCGAGCCACGCGAGGGATGCGAGGATGCCGAAGGCGATCAGCGTTTCGGCCCAGGGCGGCAGGTCGGCGAGGAAAGGGATGGAATCGGCGGTCGAGAGGCTTTGTATCGTGAATTGGCGCATAGCGTCATGCCCGCAAGGCGGCGGGTCAATCTCCTTTGGCTGTGAGTGAAGACCCAAGGGTGAACCACGCGCCCGGCCGTGTCAAATAACCCGGAACCGACGGGCGCGCGGCGCCCGATGGTCACTCCGCAATCCGGCCGCGCGCCATCACCCAATCGACCTTTTCGAGCGCGGTGACGTCGTCCAGCGGATCGCCGCTCACCGCGATCATGTCGGCCGACAGGCCCGGCGCGATGCGGCCGATCTCGCTTTCCATCGACAGCAGTTTCGCGGCGACCGTCGTGGCGCTCGCCAAGGCTTCGCGGGGCGTGAGGCCATATTTGACGAGCAGCGCGAACTCCTGCCCGTTGCGGCCATGCTCGAATACGCCCGCGTCGGTGCCGAAGGCGATCGGCACGCCGAGCGCCTTGGCGCGCGTCACCGCCTTGCCGACGTCGCCGAGCGTCATGCGCACCTTGTTTTCGACCGCCGGGGTGTAGACACCCTTGCCGAGCCGCTCGCGGATCCCTTCGAACGCCATGAGCGTCGGGACGAGATAGGTGCCCTTGGCCTTCATCACCTTCAGCGTCGCGTCGTCGGCGAAGGTGCCATGCTCGATGCTGTCGATCCCCGCCGCGGCGGAGGCGGTGATGCCGCCCGCGCCATGCGCGTGCGCCATCACCTTGAGCCCGAGCGAATGGGCGGTGTCGGCGATGCTCTGGAGCTCGGCGCTGGTGAAATGGCCCTCTAGCCCGCGCGCCTGCTGCGACAGGACGCCGCCGGTCGCGGTGATCTTGATGACGTCGGCGCCGGCGCGCGACGCCTTGCGCACCTTTTCGGCGCATTCGAGCGCGCCGGTGCAGGTATAGCCCGTGTCGAGCACATCGTGGACATCCTCGCGGAAGCCGGTGACGTCGCCGTGGCCGCCGATGATCGACAGCGCCGGGCCTGCGGCGACGATGCGCGGCCCCTCGATGAAGCCGTTCGCGGTGCCGCGGCGCAGCGCATAGGCGGTATATTGCGCCGACCCCGCCTCGCGCACCGTGGTGAAGCCGGCGCGCAAGGTGATCGCGGCGTTTTTCGCGCCGACGACGACGCCCCATTCGTCGGGATTGACGGCTTCGCTGCGATAATCGCCGCCCGGATCGCCGGTCAAATGGACGTGGAGGTCGACGAGGCCGGGAAGCAAGGTCTTGTCGCCGAGGTCGACGATTTCGGCGCCCGCAGGCGCCTCGGCGCGGCCGGGCGTGATCGCGGTGATGCGATCGTCGGTGACCACGACGGTCGAGGGGCCCTGAGCGGGTTTGCTGGCGTCGGTGATGACGCGGGCGGCATAGATGATGGTGGTTTTTGCGTGCGCCGTGCTTCCGAGCAGCGCCAGCGTCGCTGCCGCGACCAATCCCAATTTACGCATGAAATCTCCCCTGTCTGATCGCGCTACCGTGGCGGAGCGGGCGAGGGAGGGCAAGGGGGGAGTGAGGAATGTCGGTTTTGGGGTGGGGAAGCGGACGCCCCTCTTTAACCGTCGCCCCCGCGAAGGCGGGGGCCGCTAGCGGGCTTACTCAGAGGCGCTGCGTATACCGACAGCGGCCCCCGCCTTCGCGGGGGCGACGGCTAGTTTCGGCCGGTCTCAGACATTCGTCATCCCGGACTTGATCCGGGATCCATTCCTTCAGCGCTGGCGTGAATGGACCCCGGATCAAGTCCGGGGTGACGATGAAAGATAGGTCCGCTTCCGGTCGAAAGCAGGGTCCCAAAAAAAGGGGGCCGGCGAGCCGACCCCTCAGTTTGTCATCTGATAACCGAAAGGAAATTACCAGAAGAAGTCGTAGATCACGTCGACCACTTCGCCCGAATAGGTATCGACCAGAAGCGCGTCGTCATAATAGCGGATCCAGCGATAGCCCCCATAGGCGGGCGGCAGGCGGTAATAGCCCGGATCGTTGATCCAGTAACGCTGGCCGTAGAAGAGCGAACCCAAGGTGAAGCCGATGCTGAACCGCGTGTAGCCATAGCCGCGATAGGGGTTGTAATAGCGGGGCAGGCGGTAGTGGCTGCGGTGGCGGTCGCGATAGCTGCGCCAGTCGTAGCGGCGGTCGCTGCGCCAGTCGCGGCTCCAGCGGTTATGGTTGCGATCCCAGCGGTCGTGGCGGCCGTCGCGATAGCGCCGGTCGACATAGCCGTTGCGGTTGCGGTCGTAGCGGCGGTCGACGCGATTATTGTCGTTCCGGTCCCAACGGCGGTCGAGGTTGCCGTTGCGGTTGCGATCGTAGCGGCGATCGACTTGGCCGTTGCGGTTGCGGTCCCACTGACGGTCGACCCGGCCGTCGCGATTGCGATCCCACCGGCGATCGGTGCGGCCGTCGCGGTTGCGGTCGTAGCTGCCGCCGCGCTGCCGCTCGGCCTGCCGTTGTTGCCACTGCTGGCGCTGGGCCTGGCGCTGCTGATCGTTGCCGCGCTGTCGCCACTGCTGGCGCTGCGCCTGCCGATCATTGCCGCGCTGACGCATTTCGCTGCGCTGCTGGCGCTGGACCTGCCGTTGCTCGCTGCGCTGGCGCTGCGGACGGGCTTCGCCGCCGCGATTGCCGCCGCGCCGCGCCTCGGGGCCGCGTGAGCCCCGGTCGCCACGGTCGCCGCGCTGCGCGATCTGGATCCTTTCGCCGGGCGCCTGCGCGGCGGCCGGGACAATGGGGGTCAGGATCGTCGCCGCGATCAGCAACCCTCCGAACATCTTCTTCATCTCGCCATTCTCCAACTCATGTCCCGTTGCTGGAGACGCCAGCCGGGATGATGAAGCGATTCTTACCATTGGCAAGATGATCGATGGCTGACCACGCCGTTGCCTCCGGTTCACATAGATGAACGGGTGCGTTCAGCTGCCGCGTGGCGGGCGCAGCGCGGGGACAGCGCGCGCGGCGTCTTCGGGGCGGATGCCGGGGGGCGGGGCGGCGGCGATGCGCTCCTCCCCGCGCATCACGCGGCCGGCGAGGCGGATCGCGGTGCGGATGCGCGGATAGGTGCCGCAGCGGCAGATTCCCGTCATCGCGGCGTCGATCTCGGCATCGCTGGGGTTGCTGTTCGCGCGCAGCAGCGCGGCGGCCGACATGATCATCCCCGACTGGCAGAAACCGCATTGCGGCACCTGTTCGGCGACCCACGCCTGCTGCACCGGATGACTGCGGTCGCGCGACAGCCCCTCGATCGTGGTGACGAAGCGGCCTTCGCACTCGGCGATGGTGACGAGGCAGCTGCGAATCGCCTCGCCGTCGATGTCGACGGTGCAGGCGCCGCAGTCGCCGGTGCCGCAGCCATATTTGGTCCCGGTCAGGTTCGACGCGTCGCGCAGCGCCCACAAGAGGGGCGTTTCGGGGTCCATGCGATATTCGACCGGGCGGTCGTTGACCGAGAATCGCGTCATGCAGGGATCAATAGCCGATCGTTCGGGTTGAGACTGCCATATTCTTCAAGGCTTCGTCATTGCGAGGAGCCGAAGGCGACGCGGCAATCCAGGGCCCGCGTAAACCGCTCTGGATTGCTTCGCTTCGCTCGCAATGACGGAAAAATATTAGTCACGCCAGCTCGTGTCGATCTTGTCGACCTTGCGCACCATCGCGTCGAACTCGGCCTTGCCCGCCTGCCCGGGGATCGAGGCCATGAACAGGTCGCGCTGGTGGACCGCGATCACCTCGTCGGGAACGACGATCGGCTTGCCCATGCTCATCGTCGCGAGCTGAATCTCGCACGCGCGCTGGAGCGCCCAATATTTGATGAAGGCCTCGGTCAGCGTCTTGCCCATCACGACGGGGCCGTGATTCTTCAGCATCAGGATGCGCTTGTCGCCGAGATTCTGGACGAGGCGCTCGCCTTCCTCCTCGCGCACCGTCACGCCCTCGAAATCATGGTAGGCGAGTTGGCCGGCGAAGTTGCAGGCATAGAAATTGACCGGCTGGAGCCCGCCTTCGAGCGCGCAGACCGCGGTCGTCGCGGTGGTGTGAGTGTGGATGATCGCGTGCGCGTCGGGCAGGACGCGGTGGAACAGGCTGTGCTGGACGAAGCCCGCCTTGTTGACGTGCCAGGGATTGTCCTCGTCGACCTTGTTGCCGTCGATGTCGATCTTGATCAGGCTCGACGCGGTGACCTCGCTGAAGTGCATGCCATAGGGGTTGATGAGGTAGCTGCCTTCCTCGTCGGGCACCTTCACCGTGATATGGTTGAAGATCATCTCGTCCCAGCCCATCATCGCGAAGATGCGATAGCAGGCGGCAAGCTCCTGCCGCGCCGTCCATTCGGCTTCGCTATATTTGCTGTTGCGCTTGAGCTGGGTCGCCATTTGCCTGTCCCTTGTCGTGATTGGTTTCGTCCTGCTACCTATGCCACAAGCCACCGGCCGGGCACAATCCCGGCGAGGGCGGGGCGGTCCGGTTGTGCGATCGGGGCGCGGCCGGCGCGGTTCGCCGCCTTTGGGCTTGCATTTCGGCGCGAATCCCTCTAGTTGGCGCAACATCGGAACGTCGCGCTTTCGCGGCGCTCTTTTTATTGCCCGAATATCGGCGGTTTACGGCGGACCGGACGCACCGGTGACCCGAACCGTTCTGACGAACAGGAGACGACACGGCATATGCAGATCATCGTTCGCGACAATAATGTCGACCAGGCCCTTCGCGCGCTCAAGAAGAAGCTGCAGCGTGAGGGCGTGTATCGCGAAATGAAGCTGCGCCGTCATTACGAGAAGCCCAGCGAAAAGCGTGCCCGCGAGCACGCCGCCGCCGTCCGCCGCGCCCGCAAGATGGAGCGCAAGCGGATGGAGCGCGACGGTATCAAGTAAGACCGTCTCCCGTTCGGGATCCTGATCGAAAAAAGGGCGCCGCGGCAACGTGGCGCCCTTTTTCGTTGGATTCGGGATGGCGGGTTTCGACTGGAAGCGGACCTATGTTTCATCGTCACCCCGGACTTGATCCGGGGTCCATTCACGCAGCGTGGAAGGAATGGATCCCGGATCAAGTCCGGGATGACGAGGGGCTGGAACCGACCGGTTGCGGCCTCTTACATCGTCATCCCCGCGAAAGCGGGGACCCAGAGCGCGCGTAGGCTGATCCCACGCTGGGTTCCCGCTTTCGCGGGAATGACGAAGGTAGAGAATGGCAGCTCTCCACTCCAAAGCCGACACCAGCGGATAACCGCGGTGCGCGCATATTGCCTCTGGACCGCCCAGCGCCGCACCGCCTATAGGCCTCGCCAGCATTTTCGCCCCGGCCGGGGCAGCGGAAGGATTAGCCAAGATGAGCGTAACGACGGTTCCATTGCGCCCGGTGAGCAAGGGCGGGCTGTGGCTGATGTGGCTGGGCGTGCTCGCGCTCATCGGCGCGGCGGCCGCCTTCGCTTGGCACATGACCCCGCGCATCGGGTTCGAGGTCGTCAAGGAAGGGACCGGGCCGAGCCCGACCAAGGCCGATGTCGTGCTGGTCAAATATGAAGGCAAGCTCGACGACGGCACGGTGTTCGATTCCAACGAACAGGCGCCGATGCAGGTCGCGCAGGTCGTCCCCGGCTTTTCCGAAGCGCTGACGCGCATGAAGAAGGGCGGCGAATACAAGATCAGCATTCCGCCGCAGCTCGGCTATGGCGACCGCGCGGTCGGGCCGATCCCCGCGAACAGCACGCTGCACTTCGACGTGACGCTGCTCGACTTCCGTTCGGAGGCCGAGGTTCGCGCGATGCAGCAGCAGATGCAGCAGATGCAGCAGCAACAGATGATGCAGGGTGCTCCGGGCGGTCCGGCGGGCCCGCCGCCCGGTGCGCCGCAGCCGTAACGAATATCCGTCGCCCCCGCGAAGGCGGGGGCCGCTGGCCGCCTTGCGCCATGCCGATAGCGGCCCCCGCCTTCGCGGGGGCGACGTTTTTTTGGCTTAGATGCCCGCCGCTGTTTTCGTTTCGGCCGCGCCCGCGTTGCGCTCGGCTTCGCGTTCGAGCGCGACCTTGATCATCGCGACGATCGGGTCGGCGAGGAACAGGCCCATCAGCCCGAGCAGCGCGCCGAAGAGGATCTGCGCGCCGAGGACGAGCGCGGGGGCGAGGTCGACGGTCTTCTTCGCGACCATCGGGACGATCAGATAGCCGTCGACCGTCTGGACGACGAAATAGATGACGATCGCCCAGAGGCCGGTGTCGGTCCCCGCCGAAAAACCGACGAGGACGAGCAGCACGCCCGAGACGATCGCGCCGATATTGGGAATGAAGGCGAGCAGGCCGGTGAGCAGCCCCATCAGCGCCGCCATCGGGATGCCGACGGCGAGGCAGGCGAGCCAGGTGCCGATCCCTTCGACGAGCATACCGAGCAGGCGGCCCGCCATCAGGCGCCGCAGCGTGAAGCCCATGCGCGCGGTGGTGATGTAGAAATTCTCGCGCGCCTTCATCGGCAGCATCCACGCGACGCCGCGTTCGTAGAGCCGCGGCTCGATCGCGATGAAGATGCCGAGCACGATGATCATCACGAGGCTGGTGAGCCCGCCGAGCACCGTGCCGACCGCGGCGGTGACGCGGCCGACGGTGCCCGCGATATTGTCGGTGATCGTCTTGGTATCGAGCTGGAAATTGCCCATGCCATGCTCGCTCGCCCACGCCGCGATGCGTTCGACCTGCGCCATCACGACGGTCTGCAGCGTCGCGGCCTGATCGGCGATCTGCGAGCCCGCGAACAGGATCGTCCAGCCGAGGAAGGCGAGCAGCGAGACGCAGACGATGAGGAGGCGCCAGGCGCGCGCGATCGGCAGGATGCGGCCGAGGAGGCGCGTGCCGCCATCGAGCATCGACGCCATCACGATGCCGGCGAAGATCAGCAGGATCGGCTGGATCAGCACGATGCACACGCCGATCAGCAGCGCGAGGCCGAGCCATACGCCCGCCTTCAAAAGCTCGGTGCGAACGAGCTGGCTGCGGATTTCGGTGGGGCCGGGGGCTTCGGCGTGCATGGCGGCTTTGGCGGCGGCGTCGGAACGCGTAGCAGTCGTCTTCCTTGTCGCCGCCATGTCCTGTTCCCCGTTGCTCTAATTGCCCTGACGTTCAGGCCGCAGATCGGTTCCCGCGCGGCCCGATCTGAGCGCGCCGAACCAGCTCAGCGGATTATACCATTCGGCGGTTCCGTCGGTCGAAAAGCTGATGATCTCGGCGCGCCCGGCGATCGCGTCGAAGGGGACCGGGCCGCCGAGCCCCTTCTGGACGGTGTCGACGCGGCTGTCGGCACTGCCGTCGCGGTTGTCGCCCATCAGGAACAGATGGTTCGCGGGCACGGTGACGGGACCGTAATCGTCGGTGGCATAGCCGGGGCCCATGTCGATCGTGTCGAAACTCGCGCCGCCGGGCAGAGTTTCGCGGACGATCGGCAGTTCGAGCACGGGCTTGCCGCCCGCGTCGCGGTTCACGAAACGGTACAGGCTGCTGTCGGGGCCGGGCAGGTTGGGATCGACGGGGATCGACAGCATCGGCTGAACCTCGCGCTTCACCGGCTTGCCGTTGATGCTGAGTTCGCCGTTGCGGAGCGCGATCGTGTCGCCGGGGAGGCCGATCACGCGCTTGATATAGTCGATGCGCGTCACCGGATGTTCGAGCACGACGATGTCGCCGCGCTGCGGCAGCTTGCCGAAGATCCGGCCCGCGACCTTGGGGGCGAGGTGGAAGCTGACCGACGAATAGGACCAGCCATAGGGATATTTGCTGACGATCAGCCGGTCGCCATTGCGCAGTATCGGCATCATCGAATCGGACGGGATATAAAAGGGCTTGGCGACGCAGCTGTGAATGCCGAGCACGAGCAGCAATATCACCACGACATCGCGGATCAGCTTGCCCCAGCCGCCGTCATCCTTTGTCGTGCTTTTCGCGCCGCGCTTCGCCATTGGTCGTTCAGTCCTTGATTGCTTCGATGATGACGAAGGCCTGCGCCCAGGGATGGTCGTCGGTCAGCGTCAGGTGGATGTGCGCGCTGTATCCCGACGGGATCATCTGCGCGAGTCGTTCGGCGGCGCCGCCGGTGAGCGCGAGCGTCGGGGCGCCCGAGGGGGCGTTGACGACGCCGATGTCCTTCATGAACACGCCGCGCTTGAAGCCCGTGCCGACGGCTTTCGAGAAGGCCTCCTTGGCGGCGAAACGCTTGGCGTAGGTGCCCGCGCGGGTGAAGGGGCGGCGCGCGGCCTTGGCGCGCTCGACGTCGGTGAAGACGCGCTGTTCGAAGCGGGCGCCGAAGCGGTCGAGCGATGCCTGGATGCGCTCGATATTGCAGAGGTCGGAGCCGAGGCCGATGATCAACTGAAATCCTCCCTGTCGCGAAGCGATGGGGAGGGGGACCGTTCGCGAAGCGAATGGTGGAGGGGCCGTGACCGTGGTGCCAAACGCCCCTCCGTCAGCGCTTCGCGCTGCCACCTCCCCATGGCCTGCGGCCACAGGGAGGATTTCATGGGAAGCACCTTCATGCTCACCCTCGCGCCTCGTCCATCAGATCGCGCATCCGCCGCACAGCATCTTCGAGGCCGGTGAAGATCGCCTCGCCGATCAGATAATGGCCGATGTTGAGCTCGGCGAGCTGCGGGATCGCGGCGACGGGGACGACATTGTCATAGGTGAGGCCGTGGCCCGCGTGCGGTTCGATGCCATTCTTCCACGCGAGCGCGGCGGCGTCGGCGAGGCGGCGGAGTTCCTTGGCGCGTTCCTCGCCCTCGACATGCGCATAGCGGCCGGTGTGGAATTCGACCACGGGCGCGCGAAGGCGCATCGCCGCCTCGATCTGGCGCGGGTCGGGTTCGATGAACAGGCTGACGCGGATGCCTGCGTCGTTCAGCCGGGAAACGATGGGCGCGAGGTGATTGTGCTGCCCCGCGGCGTCGAGCCCGCCCTCGGTCGTGCGCTCCTCGCGCTTTTCGGGGACAATGCACGCGGCGTGCGGTTTGTGGCGCAGCGCGATCGCGAGCATTTCGTCGGTCGCCGCCATTTCGAGATTGAGCGGCAGGTCGGTCGCGGCCTGGATGCGCGCGAGATCGTCGTCGCGGATATGGCGCCGGTCCTCGCGCAGATGCGCGGTGATGCCGTCGCCGCCGACCGCCGCGACGATCTCGGCCGCGCGCACCGGGTCGGGATGCTCGCCCCCGCGCGCGTTGCGGATCGTCGCGACATGGTCGATGTTGACGCCGAGCCGCAGGCGCGAGGGGGAGGGGCCGGTCAAGCCGCCTTGCTCCGGCTGCCGGGCTTCACCGCCTCGGTGCCCGCGAGTTCGGGGGGCAGTTCGTCGGCGGCATAGGTCGGGAAATTGATCGCGACGAGCGGATAGAAGGGCACGCCGAGCTCGACGCTGCCCGCCGAGCGGTCGACCAGCGCGGCTTCGGCGATCACCTCGCCGCCCGCGGCGCGCACCGCCTCCATCGCCTCGCGCGACGACAGGCCGGTGGTGACGACATCCTCGACCATCAGCACCTTCGCGCCGGGATCGATGGCGAAGCCGCGGCGCAGTTCGAAGGTGCCGGTCGGACGCTCGACGAAGATCGCGGGCTTGCCGAGCGCGCGGCCCATTTCATGGCCGATGATGACGCCGCCCATCGCGGGCGAGACGACGATGTCGATCGCCTGGCGCAGGTCGCGCGGCAGCTTCGCCGCGAGCGCGGCGGCGAGGCGTCCGGCACGCTCGGTATCCATCAGCACGCGCGCGCATTGCAGATAATATTCGCTGTGGCGGCCCGAGGAGAGAAGGAAATGGCCCTGGAGCAAGGCGTCGGCGGCACGGAATTCGGCCAGGATTTCATCGTCGGTCATGGAGGATTATTCTTTTGTCCTGTGTGCCGCCCTTGGCGGGCGAGCGGGTTTGCGCGGCGAAGATTTGCCAGCCGCAAAATAGTGTTAGAGATGCTTGAGGCAAGCGGCAAGCGGGTCTATAGCGCCCGCGAGATTCAGCCTGTCCGATGGCTGCGCGGGTGTATGTCCGGCAGCGGGGAAGGGCAGGCTGGACCATCATAAATACAACAGGCAACGGGCGGCACTATCCTTATGAAGAGCTTGAAATCCCTTGTAATTGCGGCGGCTTTGTCGTTCGGCGCGATGGGCGCCGGCCATGCGCAGGCACCGGCTGCGGTTCCGGCCGAAGCACCCGCGGCAACGGCTCCGGCGAATCCGGCTCCGGCCGCCACCGATGCGGCGGCTCCGACCGCGGCGCCGGCCGGCGATGCGGCCTATGTCCCGATGAAGCCGACCCCCGGCGTCGGCCAGCCGGTCGATGCGGGCATCGATTTCCAGCCGCAGGTCAGCCCGATCGGCGAGCAGGCCTATTTCTTCAACCATGTCATCCTGCTGCCGGTGATCACGTTCATCACGCTGCTTGTCCTCGGCCTTCTGCTCTGGGTGATGTATCGCTATCGCGCCAGGGCGAACCCGGTGCCGTCGAAGACGACGCACAACACTTTCATCGAGATCATCTGGACCGCGATTCCGGTGCTGATCCTCGCGGTGATCGCGGTGCCGTCGATCCGCCTGCTCGCGGCGCAATATGAACCGCCGAAGAAGGACGCGCTGACGATCAAGGTCACCGGCTATCAATGGTATTGGGGCTATGCCTATCCCGACCAGGGCATCGGCGAATATGTCTCGAAGATGCTGCCCGAGGACAAGGCCAAAGCCGCCGGCGAGCCCTATCACCTCGCCGTCGACAACCGCATGGTCGTTCCCGTCGGCCGCCAGGTGAAGCTGATCATCACCGGCGCCGACGTGATCCACAGCTTCGCGGTTCCCGCCTTTTGGACCAAGATGGACGCGGTCCCTGGCCGCGCCAACGAAACGACCTTCACCGCGAACAAGGTCGGCGTTTATTACGGCCAGTGTTCGGAACTGTGCGGCGTCGATCACGGCTATATGCCGATCGCCGTTGAAGTGCTGCCGGTCGACAAGTGGGAAGCGTGGGTCCGTTCGAAGGGCGGCAACCCTGCCGGTCCGGAGGCCGCGTCCGCCGCCGCGCCGGCGCCTGCCGCCCCCGCCCAAGCCGCACCCGAAATTGCGCCCGCAGCGGCTCCCGCCGCCGCGCCGGCCGCCAAGAATTAACAAGGGGTCCGACAGATGACCGATATTGCAGCGACTGCACCCGCGCACGGCCACGCCGATCACGCGCATGATGACCACGACCACGACACGCCGGGCTTTTTCGTCCGCTGGTTCATGTCGACGAACCACAAGGACATCGGCACCCTCTATCTGATCTTCGCGATCGTCGCCGGCATCGTCGGCGGTGTGCTTTCGGGCATGATGCGTCTCGAACTCGCGCATCCCGGCGTCCAGTATCTGACCGGCTGGGCGCAATTCTTCGACGCCTCGGCGGGCGAGGTGCAGGGCAAGCATTTCTGGAACGTGATGATCACTGCGCACGGCCTGATCATGGTGTTCTTCATGGTCATGCCCGCGATGATCGGCGGCTTCGGCAACTGGTTCGTGCCGCTGATGATCGGCGCGCCCGACATGGCCTTTCCGCGGATGAACAACGTCTCCTTCTGGCTGACCTTCGTCGCCTTCTTCATGCTCGTCGGGTCGATGTTCGTTCCCGGCGGCAGCGGGCTTGGCGCCGGCACCGGCTGGACGGTCTATGCGCCGCTGTCGACCAGCGGCTCGGCCGGACCCTCGGTCGATATGGTGATCTTCTCGCTCCACCTCGCGGGCGCGGCGTCGATCCTCGGGGCGATCAACTTCATCACCACCATCTTCAACATGCGCGCGCCGGGCATGACGCTGCACAAGATGCCGCTGTTCGTGTGGTCGGTGCTCGTCACCGCCTTCCTGCTGCTGCTCGCGCTGCCGGTGCTCGCCGCGGCGATCACCATGCTGCTGACCGACCGCAACTTCGGCACCACCTTCTATGATGCGGCGGGCGGCGGCGATCCCGTCCTCTATCAGCATCTCTTCTGGTTCTTCGGCCACCCCGAAGTGTACATCATGATCCTGCCGGGCTTCGGCATCGTCAGCCAGATCATCTCGACCTTCAGCCGCAAGCCGGTGTTCGGCTATCTCGGCATGGCGTACGCCATGGTCGCGATCGCCGTCGTGTCTTTCATTGTGTGGGCGCACCACATGTTCACCGTCGGCATGAGCGTGAACCTGAAGATGTATTTCACCGCGGCGACGATGGTCATCGCGGTCCCGACAGGCATCAAGATCTTCAGCTGGATCGCGACGATGTGGGGCGGTTCGATGAGCTTCAAGACCCCGATGGTCTGGTCGCTTGGCTTCATCTTCATGTTCACCGTCGGCGGCGTGACTGGCGTCGTGCTCGCCAACGGCGGCGTCGACACCAACCTGCACGACACCTATTATGTCGTCGCGCACTTCCACTATGTGCTGTCGCTGGGCGCGGTCTTCTCGCTCTTCGCTGGCTTCTATTACTGGTTCCCGAAGATGTCGGGCCGGATGTACAGCGAGTTCCTGGGCCAGCTGCACTTCTGGATCTTCTTCATCGGCGTGAACGTCCTGTTCTTCCCCCAGCACTTCCTGGGCCAGCAGGGCATGCCGCGCCGCTATCCCGACTATGCGGAAGCCTATGCCTTCTGGCACCTGATCTCGTCCTATGGCTATGTGATCATGGGCGTCGGCGTGCTGATCTTCTTCGCGAACATCCTGTGGTCGCTGGCCGCGGGCAAGAAGGCCGCGGACAATCCGTGGGGCGAAGGCGCGACGACGCTCGAATGGACGCTGTCGAGCCCGCCGCCGTTCCACCAGTTCAACGAACTGCCGCGTATCGCCTGATTTGTGCTGCCCCCTGCCGCGACGGCAGGGGGCGCATGATTTTCGGGCTGGAGTAAACATGGCGCAGAGCCTGACCCATGGCGAAACGGCGCTCCCCGCCGACTGGCGCGACCTGTTCGCGCTGACCAAGCCGCGCGTCATGTCGCTGGTGGTGTTCACCGCGCTGTGCGGGCTGCTCGCGGCGCCGGGCGAGGTGCATCCGGTGCTCGCCTTTTCGTCGATCCTCGCGATCGCACTGGGCGCGGGCGCGTCGGGCGCGCTCAACCAATGGTATGAGGCGGGGCTCGACGCGAAGATGAAGCGCACCGCCGGGCGGCCGCTTCCCGCGGGACGTCTCGGCCGCCAGACCGCATTGCAGTTCGGCGTCGGGCTTGCGGCCTTTTCGCTGTTCCTGATGCTGTTCGCGTCGAACTGGCAGGCGACCTTGCTGCTCGCCGCCTCGATCCTCTTCTACGTCTTTGTCTATACGATGTGGCTGAAGCCGCGGACGCCGCAGAATATCGTCATCGGCGGCGCGGCGGGCGCCTTTCCGCCGCTGATCGGCTGGGTCGCCGCGACGGGATCGGTCGCGCCGCTGCCGGTGCTGCTCTTCCTGCTCATCTTCCTGTGGACCCCGCCGCATTTCTGGGCGCTCGCGCTGTTCGTGCGGTCGGACTATGCCGCCGCGGGCATTCCGATGATGCCGGTCGTCGCGGGCGAGCAATCGACACGGCGCCAGATCCTTTTCTATGCGATCATCATGGCGATCGGCGCGATCGCGCCGTGGCCGCTCGGCTACACCGGCGCGCTTTACGGCTGGACCGCGGTGATCCTCTCGGCCGTCTTCGTGCTGCTGTCGATCCAGGTCGGTACGCGCCGCACGGGCGAGGGCGACAGGATGCAGCCCGAAAAGCGGCTGTTCGCTTATTCGATCGCCTATCTCTTCATTCTTTTCGGCGCCGTCGTCGCCGATCACTGGTGGCCGCTATGACCGACGAACCGACCCAAGAGCCCTTCGATGAGGCCGAATACCGCCGCCGCCAGCGCAGCCGCGCCAATATGATGGCGTGGATGCTCGGCGCGCTCGCGATCCTGTTTTTCTTCATCACCATCGCCAAGATGCAGATTTTCGCATGATCGGCCGCCTGTCCCCCAACGCGAAGACCGCCAGCCTCGCCGCGCTGCTCGCGCTCGCGATGGTGGGCCTCGGCTTCGCGGCGGTGCCGCTCTACAATCTCTTCTGCCGCGTGACCGGTTTCGGCGGCACGACGCAGCGCTACGACCCCGTCGCCGCGGCGGCGGAGCCGGAAATCCTTTCGGACACGATCTCGGTGCGCTTCGACGCCAATGTCTCGCCGAACCTGCCGTGGAAATTCTATCCCGAGCATCCGACCGACACCGTCAGCATCGGCGCGCGCGACATGGCGATCTTCATCGCCGAGAATAATTCGGCCGAGCCCGTCGTCGGGACCGCGAGCTTCAACGTCACGCCCGATCAGGCCGGCAAATATTTCACCAAGATCCAATGCTTCTGCTTCACCCAGCAACGGCTGGAACCGGGGCAGCAGATGCGCATGCCGGTGCTGTTCTTCGTCGATCCCAAGATCAAGGACGACCCCGACGCGCGCGACGTGCAGGAAATCACCCTCAGCTACACCTTCCATCCTGTAGACGGGGATAAAAAGGCGAGCTAAGGCCGCGAGCAAGAGTCTAACAAGGCCGGCGGATGATGGGGAATCGTCATGCCGGGGCTGCAAAAAACGGGAAACACGCCATGTCCGGTGCCAAACATCATGACTATCACCTCGTAAATCCCAGCGTCTGGCCGCTGATCGGCTCGGTCGCTGCGCTCGTGATGTTCTTCGGGCTCGTCATGGCGATGCACACCGACCATTTCGGCGGCATCGGCAAATGGGTCCTCGGCCTCGGCTTCATGGGCGTGATCGCGACCTTCTTCAGCTGGTGGTCGGACGTCATCAACGAAGCGCATGCCGGCGACCACACCCCGGTCGTCCAGCTCCACCTGCGCTATGGCATGATCCTGTTCATCGCGTCGGAAGTGATGTTCTTCGTCGGCTGGTTCTGGGCCTGGTTCGACTTCTCGCTCTTCCCCGTGCCGATCGAATATGCCGAGGGCGCGGTGACGTCGCTCTTCGGCCAGGACGGCGCCGACGCGATAACCATGTGGCCGCCGAAGGGCATCGAAGTCATCGACGCCTTCTCGCTGCCCTTGCTCAACACGCTGATCCTGCTCTGCTCGGGCACGACGATCACCTGGGCGCACCATTCGCTGATTCACGGCGACCGCGAAGGCCTGAAGAAGGGCCTGTGGCTGACGATCATCCTCGGCGTCGTCTTCTCGACGATCCAGGCTTATGAATATGCCCACGCGCCCTTCGGCTTCGGGCAGAGCAACTATAGCTCGGCCTTCTACATGGCGACGGGTTTTCACGGCTTCCACGTCCTCGTCGGCACGATCTTCCTGATCGTCTGCCTCGTGCGCGCCTATAAGGGCCATTTCACGCCGCAGCAGCATTTCGGCTTCGAGGCCGCGGCCTGGTACTGGCACTTCGTCGACGTCGTGTGGCTGTTCCTCTTCATCATCGTCTATGTCTGGGGCGGCTGGGGCGCGCCGGTCGCCGCGCACTAAATTGTCCATGGACAATCAACCGCAAAAGGGGCAGCCGCCGATCGCGCGCGCTGCCCTTTTTGGCCTCTGCCCGCAGTGCGGGGCGCAGACGCTGTTCGAGGGGCCGGTGAAGTTCGCCCCGCGCTGCCGCGTCTGCGGGCTCGATTTCGGCAGCTATAATGTCGGCGACGGGCCGGCGGCGTTTCTGACGCTGATCATCGGCGCGCTGCTGGTCGTGATTGCGCTGACGCTCGATGCCATGGTCAGGCCGCCGATCTGGGTTCATGTGCTGTTGTGGGTGCCGCTGACCGCCGTCGCGGTCGTCTATGGCCTGCGCGTCGGCAAGGGCGCGCTGCTCGCGAGTGAACATCAGCGGCAGGCCGCCGAGGGGCGGCGGGTGGACAAGGGTGATGACTGACGCGGTCGAACAGCCAGCGCGGCGCTGGCCGCTGATCCCGACCCTGCTCGTGCTCGCAGCGGTGGCGGTGATGATCGGGCTCGGTGTCTGGCAGCTCCAGCGCAAGAGCGAGAAGGAAGCCCTGATCGCGCTTTACCAGCGCAATATGGCGATGTCGTCGCTGGTGGCCTATCCCGAACTGCCGCCGGTTCCCGACGCGATGCTCTATCGCAAGAGCAGTGTCGTGTGCCTCGATCCGGTGCGCTGGGACCCGCGCAGCGGGACGGACCGCAAGGGTCGGTCGGGCATCCGTATGATCGCCGATTGCCGAACGGGCGCCGAAGGGCCCGGCGTGCTCGTCGACGTCGGCATCGGCGACGATTTCGCGCCGCCGAAATGGAAAGGCGGAATCGTGCAGGGAACGATCGTTCCCGGTCCCGAGCAGCCGACGGTGATGGAGCGCGCGACGGGCAAGGCGGTGCCCGCGCGCGCGATGCTCGTCGCCGATGCGCCGGTCGCGAATTTGCGCGCGAGCGGGGTGCCCTCGGCCGACGATACGCCGAACAATCATCTCGCCTACGCGGTACAATGGTTCCTGTTCGCCGCCGCAGCACTCGTCATCTATATATTGGCCGTCCGTCGCCGCTTGCGGCCTTGAGCCCATAACGCTAGGCGCTGGGCCGCCATGGAATATATCAGCACCCGCGGCTCCGCGCCGACCCTCGACTTTCGTGCCGCGACGCTCGCTGGCCTTGCCAGCGATGGCGGGCTCTATGTTCCGGCCAAATGGCCGCAACTGAGCCGCGACGAAATTCGCGCGCTCGCCGGGCTCGACTATGTCGAGACGGCGGTGCGGGTGATGGCGCCGTTCGTCGCGGGCGCGCTGAGCGAAGATGAACTGCGCGGACTTTGCAAGGCCGCTTATGGTCGGTTCAGCCACGACGCGGTGACGCCGCTCGTTCAGCTCGACCACCGCCACTGGCTGCTCGAACTGTTCCATGGGCCGACGCTGGCGTTCAAGGACGTCGCGCTGCAATTGCTGGGCCAGTTGTTCGAGAAATTCCTCGCGGGCGGCGATACCGACATCACGATCGTCGGCGCAACCTCGGGCGACACGGGATCGGCGGCGATCGAGGCGGTCGCCGGGCGCGAGCATATCCGCATCTTCATGCTCCACCCCGAAGGCCGCGTCAGCGACGTCCAGCGCCGCCAGATGACGACGGTGCTTGCGCCCAACGTCCACAATATCGCCATCGACGGCAGCTTCGACGATGCGCAGGCGATGGTGAAGCGGCTGTTCGGCGACGAAGAGGCGCGGAGCCAGGTCACGCTGTCGGCGGTGAACAGCATCAACTGGGCGCGGCTGATGGCGCAGATCGTCTATTATTTCTACGCCGCGATCCGGCTCGGCGGGCCCGACCGCCCGGTGGCGTTCAGCGTGCCGACGGGCAATTTCGGCGACGTGTTCGCGGGCTATGTCGCGGCGCAGATGGGTTTGCCGATCGCAAAGCTCGTCGTCGCGACCAACGTCAACGACATTCTCCACCGCGCGCTCACCAGCGGCGATTACAGCGCGGGCGCGGTGACGCCGACCGCGACGCCGAGCATGGACATTCAGGTCAGCAGCAATTTCGAGCGGCTGCTCTTCGACCTCGCGGGGCGCGACGGCGCCGCGATCACCGCGATGATGGGCGAGTTCGATGCGAACCGCGCGATGACGATCCCCGCCGACATGCTCGCGGGCGCGCGCGACCTGTTTTCGAGCGCGAGCATCGATGGCGACACGATGGCGCTTGCGCTGCGCTGGGCGCAGGAGCGCGGCGGGCAGGTGATCGACCCGCACAGCGCGGTCGGGCTCGCCGCGGCGCGCCAGCTCGAGATCGATGCCGACATTCCAGTCGTCACGCTGGCGACGGCGCATCCCGCGAAATTCCGCGAGGCGGTCGAGCGCGCGACCGGCGTGCGCCCGCCGCTGCCCGCGCGGCTCGGCAATCTGTTCGAGCGCGAGGAACGCTATACGAAGCTTCCCGGCGACTATGACGCGGTGAAGGCGTTCATTCTGGCGGAAGCCGCGCGTGGCTGATCTGCTGCCCCTCGTCACGCTCGTCGGCGAGGCGTGGGACGATTATGGGCTGGTCGACAGCGGGAACGGGCGCAAGCTCGAACGCTATGGCCGCTATCGCTTCATCCGCCCCGAGCCGCAGGCGATGTGGGCGCCCGCGCTGCCGACCAGCGAATGGGACAAGGCCGACGGCGAGTTCATTCCGGCTTCGGACGACGATGGCGGAGGGCGCTGGTATTACAACAAGCCGGTCCCCGCCGAAGGCTGGCCGCTCGCGTGGCGCGAGGCGCGTTTCACCGCGCAATGCACGCCCTTTCGCCATCTCGGCTTCTTTCCCGACATGGCGCCGGTGTGGGACTGGCTGCGCGGCCAGGTTGCGGACAAGACCGACCCCGCCTTCCTCAACCTCTTCGGCTATACCGGCGTCGGCAGCCAGGCGCTCGCCGCCGCGGGCGCGTCGGTGACGCATGTCGATGCGTCGAAGAAGTCGGTGGGGCAGGCGCGCGAGAACGCCGCGCTCGCCGGCATGGCCGACAAGCCGGTGCGCTGGATCGTCGACGATGCGGGGAAATTCACCGCGCGCGAAGTGCGGCGCGAGCGGCGTTACGATGCGATCCTGCTCGACCCGCCGAAGTTCGGACGCGGCCCGGGCGGCGAGCGGTGGCAGATCGAGGAGGGGCTCGCGCCGCTGCTCGCCGACTGTCGCCGCCTGCTCGACGCCGACAGCCGCGCGCTGTTCCTGACCGTCTATGCCGTGCGCATGTCGGCGCTAGCGATCGGCGAGTTGCTCGCGCAGCTTTTCGCCGACCTGCCGGGCAAGGTCGAGTGCGGCGAACTCGCGGTGCGCGAGGAAGCGCGGGGGCTGTTGCTGCCGACCGCGATTTTCGCACGCTGGAGCCGCTGAGACTTTCCGCCCGCCATCATCCGCTGCATACGTTTGCTGCACAAAATAGCGCAGCATTGTGACCCAAAAGCCACGCTCGATGCGTTGACAATGAGAACGTTCCCATTTAGATAACGTTCACATAACGGGAATGCCGCCACCAAAAGAGAGAGAGCGGCTGAGTGGGAGGAAGTGGGATGCGGGCGTCTCAAAAGCATTGGCTTGCCAAATTTCTGGCCGGGACTTCGGCGCTGTCGATGATGGGCATCGCGCAGGTCGCGGTCGCGCAGGATGCGCCGGCCGACAGCGAGGCCGGCGGCGACGAGATCGTCGTCACCGGCATCCGCGCCTCGCTCGCCGCATCGGCCGACATCAAGCGTCAGGCGCAGGGCGTCGTCGACGCGATTTCGGCCGAGGACATCGGCAAATTCCCCGACACCAACCTCGCCGAATCGCTCCAGCGCATCACCGGCGTGTCGATCGACCGCCAGAATGGCGAGGGCCAGTTGGTCACCGTTCGCGGCTTCGGCCCCGAATTCAACCTGGTCACGGTCAACGGCCGCCAGGTGCCGACCGCGAACATCGGGGGCGGGGACGGTGCGCCGTCGTCGCGTTCGTTCGACTTCGCCAACCTCGCGTCCGAAGGCGTCGCGTCGGTCGAGGTCTACAAGAGCGGTCGCGCGACGATCGAGTCGGGCGGCATCGGCTCGACGATCAATATCCGCACCCCGCGTCCGCTCGACAATCCGGGCATGCGCGGCAGCCTGTCGGCCAAGGCCGTCTATGATTCGTCGCGCAACAATGGCGATCCGATCACGCCCGAAGTGTCGGGCATCTTCAGCACGACCTTTGCCGACGACACGATCGGGATCATGGTCGCGGGGTCGTATCAGAAGCGCAAGTCGAGCACCAACCGGGCGAACGTCGGCTGGCGCGACGCCTATCCCGGTGCCGTTACGGCTGAAAATAACTGGGGTGAACTCGAGGAAAATCCGAATAGCCCACGCTATGACAATATCATCAATCGCCCGGGCGAGGGCGATGTCTATCAGGTGCCGCAGAATGCGTCCTACGACCTCAACGACATCAATCGCGAGCGCATCAACGGGCAGGCGGTGCTGCAGTTCCGGCCGACCGACGAACTGACCGCGACGGTCGATTATATCTATTCGCGCAACACGGTCGAAACGCGGAACAGCAATGTCGGCGTGTGGTTCAACCATGAAAACACGTCGAGCGCGTGGACCGACGGGCCGGTCGCCGGGCCGATTTTCTATAGCGAGGAATTTGCCGCGCCGAACGGGACGCCGGGGCCCGATGCCCTCTATGGCGGCAAGGATTTGTCGTACAGCGGCGCGCTGACCGAGAACCGGGCCGAGAACAAGTCGCTCGGATTCAATCTCGAATGGAAGGGCGCGGACGGCGTGACCTTCGAGCTCGACGCGCATCATTCGACCGCGGAGGTCAATCCGGTCAATCGCTTCGGGTCGAGCGTATCGCTGGGTAACGCTATATTCGGCGTCCAGAACCAGACGGTCAATTTCGAGAATGACCTGCCGGTCATCTCCTATGGCATGTATCCCGGCATCGATCCGCTCGATGCGTCGCTGATCACGCCGACGGGCAACGCCTTTCGCAACGCCTTTTTCCGCAACCGGATCAACCAGGTGCAGTTGCGCGGCCAATATGACCACGACGATGGCTTCCTCGACAGCATCGATTTCGGCGTGTCCTATGTCGACAGCAAGGTGCGCTCGGCGTTCGGTACCGTCCAGAACGACGACACCTGGGGCGGGGCGGGCCCCGCGTCGGATATTCCCGACGATATTTTCAAACTGGTCACCTTGCCCGACAAGTTCCCGGGTCTTGCCCAGCCGGGGATGATCGAGAGCTTCTATACCTTCGATTTCGAGCGGCTGGCCGATCTGAACGAACAGAATTATCAGGTTTGCAGCAACCCCGCGACGGGCGCAGCCCAGCCGGGCACCTGCCTGGCGGTGTTCAACACCGACCGGCGGATCACCGAAAAGACGCTGGCGCCTTATTTGCAGGTGGCGACCGTTTTCGACCTGTTCGAGAATCCGGCGCACCTCACCGCGGGCGTCCGGTACGAGACGACCGATATTTCGTCGGCGGCGCTGGTGCCGGTGCCCGTCACCACCCGCTGGATCGGCGACAATGAGCTCAACGTCATCTTTTCGGGCGAGAGCGACTTCACGCGGTTCAAGGGTTCCTATGACAATTGGCTGCCCGCGATCGATTTCGACATCTCGCCGATGCAGGACGTCAAGCTGCGCGCGTCGTACAGCCACACGATCACGCGCCCCGACTATGCCAGCATGCAGGGCGGGCGGACGATCGACGTGCTGTTCCGCGTCGGCGGCGGCACGGGCGCGCAGGGCAATCCGGGGCTGGTCCCCTATAAATCCAAGAATATCGACCTGTCGGCGGAGTGGTATTACGGCCGCGATTCCTATCTGTCGGTGGGCTATTTCCACAAGGATGTGAAGAATTTCATTTCCTCGACGCGGATCGACTCAAACGCTTTCGGCCTGACCACGCCGGTCGGCGGGCCGCGCTGGAACGCCGCCATCGCGGCGATCGGAGCGGATGCGACCATCGCCCAGATTCGGCAGCATATCTTCGAATTCTTCCCCGAAACGACGACCATCACCGGGGGAGGGAATGGCGAGCCCTATACCGGTATCATCAACGCCGCGCCGGGCGATCCGCTCGTCAATTTCGAGATTGGAACGCCGATCAACAGCGATCAGACCGCATCGCTCAATGGATGGGAATTCGCGCTTCAGCACAGCTTCTGGGACACCGGCTTCGGCGTCATCCTGAACTATACGATTGTCAATGGCGATGCGACATATGACAATAGCCTGCCGTCGTCGGAGGCGCAGTTCGCGCTGACCGGCCTCAGCGACAGCGCCAACGCCGTTGCCTATTATGACAAGAACGGCATCCAGGCGCGCGTCGCGTGGAACTGGCGCGACGAATTTCTGACGGGAACGGGCCCCAACCCCTTCTATATCGAGGAATATTGGCAGATCGACGCGAGTGCGAGTTACGAGTTCATCCCGGGGCTCACGGGTTTCGTCGAGGCGATCAACCTGACGGGCGAGGGGCGCCGCGGGCATCTTCGCAGCAAGAACAACGTCAACTTCGTCGAGCCGGGCTTCGCGCGCTATGCGGCGGGGGTCAGGTTCAGCTTCTAGGTGGCGGGCCATTTCCGCCGGGTCGCAGGCAAGAGGGTCGCGCCTTTCAGGGCGCGGCTCTTTTGCGTGACGGCGATGGAAGCTTGGCTTAGAGTCGACGGCAATGAATGAAGCGATCGAGAGGGTTGTCATCGTGGGCGGCGGCACCGCCGGCTGGCTGACGGCAGCACGCCTCGCCAGCTCGTCGCGGGCGAGGGCGGGCAAGCTCTCGGTGACGCTGATCGAGGCGCCCGATATTCCGACGATCGGGGTCGGCGAGGGTACCTGGCCGACGATGCGCGCGACCCTCGCGGCGATCGGCATCGGCGAGGGCGAATTCCTCGCCGCGTGCGATGCGTCGTTCAAGCAAGGCTCGCGCTTCGACGGCTGGGTCACCGGCGCGGCGGACGACCGCTATCTGCACCCCTTCACTTCGCCGCCCGCGGCGCCGGCGGCCGAACTGCTCGCGGCGTGGCGGTCGGGCGCGCCCGATCTGCCCTTCGCGGCGGCGATGACGCCGCAGGCGCAGGTCTGCGACCTCGATCTTGCGCCCCGGCAGCGCGCGATGCCCGATTATCAGGGCGCGGCGAACTATGCCTATCACCTCGATGCCGGGAAATTCGCGGCGCTGCTCGCGCGCCACGCGGTGCAGCGGCTGGGCGTGCGGCATGTTGCGGATCATGTCACCGGCGTTGACCGCGACGGCGCGGGTGGGATCGCGTCGGTCGCGACGCGAGGGAACGGCGCGATCGCGGGCGACCTCTTCGTCGACTGCACCGGCCATGCGTCGCTGCTGATCGGCGGGCATCTGGGCGTCGAGTGGGTCGATCGCGGCGATACATTGTTCAACGACCGCGCGCTCGCGGCGCAGGTGCCGGTGCCGCCGGGCAGCCCGATCGCGTCGCAGACGGTGTCGACCGCGCACGAAGCGGGCTGGATCTGGGACATCGGCCTGCCCGATCGCCGCGGCATCGGCTGCGTCTATGCGAGCCGCTTCATGGATGACGACGCGGCGGAGGCGGTGCTGCGCGCCTATATCGCGCGCGTGCTGCCGGGTGCGCCCGAGGTGCCGGCGCGGCGGCTGAGCTTTCCGACCGGGCACCGCGCCCGCTTCTGGGAAGGCAATTGCATCGCGATCGGCCTGTCGGCGGGTTTCATCGAGCCGCTCGAAGCCTCGGCGATCGTGATGATCGAATTGTCGCTCAATGCGCTGATCGACAATTTCCCCGCGCGCCGCGCGGCGCTGCCGATCCATGCCGCGCGGTTCAACGAGCTGTTCCGCTATCGCTGGGACCGCATCGTCGAGTTTCTGAAGCTCCATTATGTGCTCAGCCGCCGCGACGAGCCCTATTGGCGGGCGCAGCGCGAGGCGGCGCATGTCCCGCCAGGGCTGACCGGGATGCTGGCGCTGTGGCGCGACCAGCCGCCGTCGGCGTGGGACTTCCCGCGCGTCGACGAGATATTCTCCGCCGAGAGCCACCAATATATCCTCTATGGCATGGGCTTTTCCGTTCCCGCCGACCTGCCGACGACCGGCGGGCGTGCGGAAGGCTTGCTTGCCGACACTCGCCAGCGCGCGCGGTCGCTCGCCGCGGCGCTGCCCGCCAACCGCGATTATCTGGACGCGCTGCGATCCGGCACCCCCGCCGCCGCGGCGCTTTAAGAAAGCTATTCGATGACCCGCCACGCCGTCCTCGACAACAAGACCCACCGCGATTTGCGCGTGCGCACCGACGCGGGGGCGGAGCTGGGCGACGACATCATGGCGACGCTGACCGTGCCGAGCGAATTCCGGCGCGTGCAGGCGCATTTCCCGATCCTGTTCCGCCGCGAGACCGGGCGTGAAGATTTCACCGCGCTGGCGATGTTCGGATTTCAGAACGGTGAGAATCTGTTCCTCGAAGGGGCACGCTGGGACGCGCGCTATCGCCCGCTGTCGCTTGCGATCGGGCCGTTCCTGATCGGGCGTCCGGCGGGCGGCGAGGGGCCGGGGCAGGTTCATATCGATCTGGACCATCCGCGGATCGCCGGCGCGAGCGACGGTGTGCGGCTGTTCGACGGCGAAGGGAAAGCAACCCCCTATCTCGACGAGATCGCCGAGCGGCTCGGCGACCTCGACGAAGGCTATCGCGAGAGCAAGGCCTTCTACGATGCGCTGCTCGCCTATGACCTGCTCGAACCCTTCAGTCTCGAGGTCACGCTCGACGATGGGTCGGTCCACTCGCTCGTCGGTTTCCATATTATCGACGAAGCGAAGCTGCGCGCGCTCGACGCCGAGGCGCTCGGCGCGCTGCACGCCGCCGGGCATCTGATGCCGATGTTCATGGCGCTCGCGTCGCTGTCGCAACTGTCGGCGCTCGTCGCGCGCAAGAACCACAGGCTCGGCGGTGGCTGAGCAGACCGGCGCCCTATACGACCGCCTCGCGCGGGTGCCCGAGCGCCTATGGGAAAAGGGGGCGGGGCTCGACGCGTTGCTGGAAGGCGCGCGCGAGCCCTTTGTCCTGCGCGGCCTCGTCGCCGACTGGCCGCTCGTCGCAGCGGGCAAAAGGTCGGCGCGCGAAGCGCGGCGCTATCTGCTCGACCATGCGCGCGATCGCCCGTTCAAGGTATCGATCGGCCCGCCGGGGCACGACGGGCGGCTGTTCTACGACGACGAGATGGAAATGAATTTCCGGGTCGGGACGGGCAAGCTCGCCGACATCTTCGCGGGCATCGATACCGCCGAGGAGCGCGGCGAGGCGCGCACCGTCTATCTGGCGTCGATCGACATTCCGTCGCATTTCGACGGGCTCGACGAAGCCAATCCGATCGCGCTTGGCGACCGCGATCCCTTGAGAAGCATCTGGATCGGCACGCAGACCAAGATCGCGGCGCACAACGACTTTCCCGACAATCTGGCGTGCTGCGCCGCCGGGCGCCGCCGCTTCACGCTGTTTCCGCCGGGCGCGTTCCGCAACCTCTATCTGGGGCCGATCGACAATACGCCCGCGGGGCGCGTCGTCAGCATGGTCGATTTCGACGCGCCCGACCTTGCCGCGCACCCGCGCTTCGTCGATGCGATGGCCGAGGCGCTGACGGTGGAACTCGAACCCGGCGACGCGATCTTCATCCCGTCGATGTGGTGGCACCATGTCGAGGGGCTCGCCGACTTCAACATCCTCGTCAATTACTGGTGGCGCCGCACCCCCGCCTGGCTCGGCCAGCCGCAGGCGGCGCTCAACCATGCGATCCTCGCGATCCGCGACTTGCCAGCCGAAGACAAGGCGATCTGGCGCGAACAGTTCGACCATTATGTCTTCGACAATGACGCAAGCGTCACTGACCATATTCCCGAAACCGCGCGCAGCATCCTCGCCCCGCTCACGTCCGAGACGGCGGGGCGGCTGCGCGCCTTCTTGCTGAGGGCCTTGAGTAAATGAGCAACAAAAAAGCGGTACAGCGGGTCGTGATCGCCGGTGGAGGGACCGCAGGCTGGATGATGGCGGCGGCGATCGCGCGCACGATGGGGCACACGGTCGATTTGACGCTCGTCGAATCCGAGCAGATCGGCACGATCGGCGTGGGGGAATCGACGATCCCGCCGCTCGTCAATTTCAACCGCATCCTCGGCATCCCCGAGACCGAATTCATGCGCGCGGCGCAGGCGACCTTCAAGCTCGGCATCCTCTTCGACAATTGGAAGCACGACGGCGACAGCTATTTCCACAGCTTCGGCCTGTCGGGCAAAGATCACTGGTCGGCGGGTTTCCAGCATTTCTGGCTCAACGCGCGCGAGCGCGGGCACGAGCAGCCCTATGCCGATTATTGCCTCGAACTGGTCGCCGGGATGCAGGGCAAGTTCGCGCATCTGCCCGAAGAGCGGATGAACTATGCCTATCATGTCGATGCGACGCTCTATGGCCGCTATCTGCGCAAACTGGCCGAGGCCGACGGATGCAAGCGCGTCGAGGGCAAGATCGCGCGCGTCGAACTCGACGGGGAGAGCGGGGACATCGCGGCGCTGCATCTCGACGGCGAGCGGCGGGTCGAGGGCGACATGTTCGTCGACTGTACGGGTTTTCGCGGCCTGCTCATCGACGGTGCGCTCCATGCGGGGTTCGAGGATTGGGGGCACTGGCTGCCCAATGACAGCGCGATCGCGGTGCAGTCGAAGCATCTTCGCAAGCCGCCGCCCTATACGCAGGCGATCGCGCACGACGCGGGCTGGCAATGGCGCATCCCGCTGCAGCATCGCATGGGCGCGGGCATCGTCTATTCGAGCGGCTATCTGTCGCGCGATGCGGCCTATGACCGGCTGATGAGCAGCGTCGGCGAGCCGCTGATCGAGCCCTTCGACATCAAGTTCCGCGGCGGCGTGCGGCGCAAGCAATGGTTCCGCAACTGCGTCGCGGTTGGCCTCGCGGGCGGCTTCGTCGAGCCGCTCGAGGCGACGACCGTGCATCTGATCCAGCGCGCCATTCTGCGCTTCATCCGGCTGATGCCCAACGGGCGCGTCAGCGAGCGCGACGCGATGGAGTTCAACGAGCAGCAGCGGCTGGACATCGAACAGATCCGCGATTTCGTGATCCTGCACTATAAGGCGACGAACCGCCGCGACAGCGCCTTCTGGCGCCATGTCGCGGCCATGCCGATCCCCGATTCGCTGCAGCAGAAGATCGAGCTGTTCCGCGAGACGGGCCGCGTGTTCCGCAAGAATGAGGAGCTGTTCGCCGAGAACAGCTGGGTGCAGGTGATGATGGGACAGGGGATCGAGCCGCAGACCTATCACCCCATCGCCGCCAAGCTGCGCGACGACGAGGTCGAGCGGCTGTTCCAGACGCTGCGCGACAATATCGCGCAGACGGTCGCGACGCTGCCCGAGCATCATGCCTATGTCGAACGCTATTGCGGCGCGGAGGAGCCGACGGCCGCATGATGCGCGCCGCGGCGATCCTGATGCTGGCCGCCGCGCCGGCTGCTGCCGCCGCGCAGGAGGGGGCGGGCGCCGGCTGGCGGCTCGTCTGGTCGGACGAGTTCGACGGGGCGGCGATCGACCGCGGCAAATGGGATTTCGACGTCGATTGCTGGGGCGGCGGCAATGAGGAACGCCAATGCTATACCGACCGGCCCGTCAATGCGGCGGTTCGGGACGGCAGGCTGGTCATCACCGCGCGCAAGGAGGCGATGACCGGGCCTGCTTTCCCGCTGTCGCAGCGCGGCGACCCCGAAAAGGCGAAGGCGCTTGCGACGAAGGCGTTCACCTCGGCGCGGCTCGTCACGCGCGGCAAGGCGGCGTGGACCTTTGGCAAGATCGAGGTGCGCGCCAAGCTGCCGCAGGGGCAGGGGACATGGCCCGCGATCTGGATGCTGCCCGAGACCAACCATTATGGCGGCTGGGCGGCGTCGGGCGAGATCGATATATTGGAGGCGGTGAACCTCGGCGTGCGATGCGACGGCTGCGCGGGCGGGGTCGAGAACCGCATCCTCGGCACACTGCATTTCGGAGGGCCATGGCCGGAGAACCGGTACAAGGGCGACGAGACTGTGCTCCCGGCGCCGCTCGACGCTTTCCATGTCTTCGGCATCGTCTGGGAAAAGGGCAAGATCGTCTGGACGGTCGACGGCAAGCCCTATGCGACGCGCGTCGCGAGCGAATGGACGACGAGCGGATCGAGCGATCCGGCGGCGCCGTTCGACCGGCCTTTTCACCTGATCCTGAACCTCGCGGTCGGCGGCGGGCTCGCCGAGGGGCGCGGGATCAAGGGAGTCGATGAAAGCGGATATCCGAAAAATATGGAAATAGATTGGGTTCGCGTCTGGCAATGTAGCGACGATGCCGGTAGCGATTGCGGCAGCACGGGGGATCAAGACGAATAATGGGGCGTCGGCGGCAGTCGGTCACGATCAAGCATGTTGCAGCCGACGCGGGCGTGTCGCTGCAGACGGTGAGCCGCGTCATCAACAACGAGCCGAACGTGCGCCCCGAAATGAAGGAACGCGTCCAGGCGTCGATCGACAAATTGGGCTATGTCCCGTCGATCGCGGCGCAGCGGATGAGCGGGTCGCGATCCTATCTGATCCTCGCGATCAACGACCGCGAGCGCACGATCGCCGACTGGCAGGGGCGGCAGGGCGTCGACTGGGTCGACCAGATGCTGCTCGGCGGGATGCTCAAATGCGCCGAATATGGCTATCGCATGATCTTCGAACTGGTCGATACGCACAACGACCATGTCGAGCGCGAACTGCGCGCGGCGATCGCCGCGCTCCAGCCCGACGGGGTGATCCTGACCCCGCCGCATTCGGACAATCCGCTGATCGTCGGGCTGCTCGACCAGCAGAAAATCCCGTTCGCGCGCATCGGGTCTCGGCGCGGCGACGCGGGGATCGCGCTGACGATGGACGACGAAGGATCGGCGCGGCGCGCGACGCGCCATTTGATCGATCTCGGCCACAAGCGCATCGGCTTCATCGCGGGGGCGCCCGAATATAGCCTGAGCCGCTGGCGTATCGACGGCTGGCAGGGTGAAATGACGGCCGAAAGCCTGCCGACCGACGGGCTGCTTGCCGAGGGCGATTTCACCTATGCGTCGGGCGCCGCCGCCGCGCGGCAGTTGCTGGGTGGTGCGAACCCGCCGACCGCGATCATCGCGAGCAGCGACCAGATGGCGCTGGCGACGCTGGAGGTCGCCCGCGAAAGGGGCCTGGACGTGCCCGGCGCGCTTTCGATCGTCAGCTTCGACAACACGCCGGTGGTGCGTTTCACCCAGCCGCCGCTGACCGCGGTCGATCAGCCGGTCGCCGAAACCGCGGCGCGCGCGGTCGAACTGATCATCGCGGCGCAGCGCGGCGCGCCGCGCCCGACCGAGCCGACGCGCGTGCAGGGTGGACTGGCCCCGCGCGGATCGACCGCCGCGCCGGCGGCCGCCCATGGCTGACAGCACCGCGGCGCAGCGTCAGTCTCTCCCCTTCCTGCTTCTCTATGCGCTCGCCTGGGCGGGCGGGGCGATCGCCTATGTTCCGTTCCTGACGATCTGGCTGCCCGGCCGGATGACCGAGCTGGCCGGCGCGGCCGACGTCCAGACCCTCGGCTATACCACCTTCTTCGGGGCGATCGCGGCGAGCGCCGGCGGCATCCTTTTCGGCTGGCTCAGCGACCGGACGCGCAATCGGCGCGGCTGGGTGTTCGCCGGGCTGCTGTTCAGCATTTCGCTGCTGCTCCTCGTCCCGCACGCGCGGGATATCTGGACGCTGGTCGGAATCATCATCGCCTGGCAACTCGCGCTCAACATGATGCTCGGGCCGCTTTCCGCCTGGGCGGGCGATTGCGTCCCCGATACGCAAAAGGGGCTGCTCGGCGGGCTGCTCGCCTTCTCGCCCGCGCTCGGTGCCTGGTCGGGGGCGCTCGTGACCTGGCCGGGTCTCGTCTCGGGCGACAGCCGCCTGGTGGTCATCGCGCTCCTTGTGGCGAGTGCGGTGTTGCCGGTCCTGCTCCTCGGTCGCCCGCGCCCCTTTCCCGAACTCACCGCCCCTCCCGAGCGGGCCGAAGACAGCTGCCCGGTCCGGCCGAGCGGCCCGGCGGTGCGGATGTGGCTCGCCCGCCTCCTGGTCCAGATCGCCGAGGCGGCGCTTTTCGCCTATCTCTATTTCTGGTTCCGGTCGATCGACCCCGATATGCACGATAATGAAAAGGCGCGCATTTTCGGGGTCGCGCTGACGCTTGCGATCCCGATCGCGCTGGCGAGCGGCCGCTGGGCCGACCGCAACGACCGGCCCTTCCTGCCGCTCGTCGCCAGCGCGGCGGTGTCGGCGGCGGGAATGATCGGCATGGCGTTCGCGACCGAACTCGACATGGCGAAGGCGAGCTATCTCGTCTTCGGCGTCGCGACGACGGTGTTCCTGTCGCTCCATTCCAGCCAGACCTTGCGCATCCTGCCGCGTTCGGACCGGCGCGGGCGCGATCTCGGCATCTTCAACCTGACCAATACCGTGCCGTCGCTGATCATGCCCTGGCTGACCATTTCGCTCGTCCCCGGTTTCGGATTCGACGCGCTTTTCCTGCTGCTTGCCGGGCTGACCGCGATCGCGGTGCTCCTGCTCGCGACGATGCCGCGTCCACGCTGACGCACCCTCCCGAACAAGCCCAACAGAGTGCTTGATTTCATTCGGCCCCTATGCGACATCGAATCTTGATAACGTTCACATTATGAGGGATGGGAGAGACGATGCGCCGACAGGCAATGGTGATCGCGACCGCGCTGCTTCTGGCGGGAACCGCAATGGCAGCGACGCAGGACGCCGGCGGCGGCGCGACCGTCCATCCCGAACTCTGGCCCGCGGCGAAGAGCCCCGCCGCCATCACCGACGCCGCGACCGAAGCGCGCATCGACGCGCTGCTGAAGAAAATGACGATCGAGCAGAAGGTCGGCCAGCTGATCCAGGGCGACATCAGCACGATCACGCCGAAAGATCTCGAAACCTATCCCCTCGGATCGATCCTGGCGGGCGGCAACAGCGGCCCCAATGGCAATGAACGATCGAGCGCCGCCGACTGGGCGAAGCTCGTCGGCGAGTTTCGTGCCGTCTCCATGCGCCCGCAGGCCAATGGCGTCGCGATCCCGATCATTTTCGGGGTCGATGCCGTCCATGGGCACAATAATATCCCGGGCGCGACGCTCTTCCCGCACAATATCGGGCTCGGCGCCGCGCACGATCCCGAATTGATCCAGCGCATCGGCGCGGTCACCGCGGCCGAGATCGCGGGCAGCGGCATCGAATGGACCTTCGCGCCGACGCTCGCGGTGCCGCAGGATCTGCGCTGGGGCCGCAGCTATGAAGGCTATGCCGCCGATCCCCAGCTCGTCGCCGAATATGCGAAAGCGATGGTGCTGGGGCTGCAGGGCAAGCTCGCCCCGGGCAAGACCGTCGATGCAAGCCATGTCGCCGCGACCGCCAAGCATTTCCTCGCCGACGGCGGGACGTTCGAGGGCAAGGATCAGGGCGACGCCAAGGTGGACGAGAAGACCCTGATCGCGAAGCACGCCATGGGGTATCCCGCCGCGATCGACGCCGGCGCGCTGACCGTGATGGCGAGCTTCTCGAGCTGGCAGGGCGTCAAGCACCACGGCAACAAGGGACTGCTGACCGACGCGCTCAAGGGGAAGATGGGCTTCGAGGGCTTCGTCGTCGGCGACTGGAACGGCCATGGGCAGGTCGCGGGGTGCAGCGTCACCGACTGCGCGCAGTCGATCAACGCCGGGCTCGACATGTTCATGGCGCCCGACAGCTGGAAGGGTCTTTACGAAACGACGCTGAAACAGGCGAAGGACGGCACGATCCCTGCCGCGCGCCTCGACGATGCGGTGCGCCGCATCCTGCGCGTGAAATACAAGCTGGGGCTGTTTCCCGAAGGCCATGTCGACCGCAGCGCCGTGCAGGCGGTCGGCACGCCCGAGCATCTGGCGGTGGCGCGCGAGGCGGTCGCCAAGTCGCTCGTGCTGCTCAAGAACAATGGCAATGTCCTGCCGATCAGGCCCGGCGCGCGCGTTCTCGTCGCGGGGCCCGGCGCCGACAATATGGCGATGCAGTCGGGCGGCTGGACGATCAGCTGGCAAGGCACCGATGTCGTGCGGTCGGACTTCCCGAACGGGCAGACGATCTGGGAGGCGCTGAACAAGGCGGTCGGCGATGCGGGCGGCCAGGCGACGCTGTCGGAAAGCGGCGCGTTTACCGAAAAGCCCGACGTCGCGATCGTCGTGTTCGGCGAGGCGCCTTATGCCGAGTTCCAGGGCGACGTCGCGACGCTCGATTATCAGCCGACCGAAGCGACCGATCTCGCGACGCTCAAGAAGCTGAAGGCGGCAGGGATTCCCGTCGTCGCGCTCTTCCTGTCGGGGCGGCCGATGTTCACCAATCCCGAAATCAACGCCGCCGACGCCTTCGTCGCGGGCTGGCTGCCGGGCTCGCAGGGCGCCGGTGTCGCCGATGTGCTCGTCGCGGGCAGGGACGGCAAGACGGTGCGCGGTTTCACCGGCACGCTGCCTTTCGCCTGGCCGTCCGATGCGCGCTCGCCGGTCGAAAAGCCGCAGTTCGCGGCCGGTTACGGGCTGCAATATGGCGACGCCACGACAGTGCCGGAGCTTTCGGAAGAGCTCGGCGTCGATATTTCGGCGGCGCTGAATGTCGAGAATTTCTTCGCGGGCGGCCGCGCCCGCGCGCCGTGGGTGCTCTCGATCACCGATGCGGGCGGCAAGCGCCCGGTCGAATCGGCGCCGATCGCGAGCCCCGGCGGCATGATCGCGGCGCGCTCGGTCGACGTGCGCGCGCAGGAGGATGGTAAGTCCTTCACCTGGACCGGCCCCGCGACGCTCGAATTGACCGGACCCTATGCCGACCTGTCGCGCCAGTTGAACAACAGCTTCGCGCTGCGTGTCGACTGGCGGATCGATGCGGCCGGCGGTGCGCCGGTCAGCCTCGCGCTCGGCGGCAAGGCGTTCGACATTTCGGCCGCGGTCAAGGCGGCCGCCGAAGGGCAGGTTTCGACGATCAAGGTGCCGCTGCGCTGCTTCGCCGATGCCGGCGCCAATCTCAAACAGGTCGACAATGCGGTGACGGTCCGCGCCGACAAGGGTTTCGCCGCGACGCTGCTGCATACGAATGTCGAGGCCGTCGGCGAGAATCTGGCTTGCCCGCCCGCCGCAAAATGACAAGACCGGGCGCAGGTTAGCCTGCAAAAAAGGTTGGGGAGAGAGACATGGCATTAGCGCCGAACGTCGCGACGAGTGTGGACCCGAACGCGGCTGAACAGCCGGGCACGGGCGGTGGCAGCACCCGCATAGTGCTGATACTCGCCTTCGCGGTGTTTTTCCTGCTCGGCGGGGTGACCAACATCAACGACCTCCTGGTCGGCAAGTTCAAGCCGATGTTCCACCTGACGCACGCGCAGGCGAACCTCGTGCAGATGGCGTTTTTCATCGCCTATGGCGCCTTTTCGATCCCCGCCGGGATCGTCATGTCGAAGCTCGGCTATATCCGCACCTTCGTGCTCGGCTTCATCATTGTGGCCGCCGCCGCTTTCCTGTTCATCCCGGCGTCGGCCGCGGCATCCTATCCCGGATTTCTCGCGGCGCTCTTTTGCATCGGTGCGGGGATCACGGTTCTGCAGGTCGCGATGAATCCGGTGATCACGACGCTGGGTCCCGTCGAAACCTCGCACAGCCGGCTGACCTTCGCGCAGGCGTTCAATTCGATCGGCGTGTTCCTGATGGTCTATGGCGGCGCGACCTTCCTGCTTGGCGACGCGCAGCCGATCGACGCCGAAACCGCGAGCGAAGCGCAGATTCAGGCCTATCGCGTCGCCGAGGGGGCGTCGATCGGCACCGCCTATATGTGGCTCGGCGTGCTGATGCTGGCGATCGCGGCGGTGTTCTGGATGTACCGGTCGACGCTCGACCACGCCAGGACCGACGATGTGAAGCTCGAGGGCACCTGGGGCCTTCTGACCCACAATCGCCGCGTCCAGTTCGGCGCGCTGTGCATCTTCGTCTATGTCGGCGCCGAAGTGGCGATCGGCTCGAACCTGATGGCCTATCTCGCCGAACCCAGCGTGATGGGGCTGGGGCTCCAGGCGGCGGGCAAGCTGGTCGCGATGTACTGGCTGGGCGCGCTGGTGGGCCGCTTGCTCGGCGGCTTCATCCTGCGCCTCGCCAAGCCGGGACGCGTGCTGACGACCTTTGCGGCCGGCGCGATTTCGCTGATCATCCTGTCGGCGGTGACGACGGGGACGCTGTCGGGCTGGGCGCTGATTCTGGTCGGCTTCTGCAATTCGCTGATGTTCCCGACGATCTTCAGCCTCGCGACCGAGGGGCTCGGCGAACGGACGCCGCAGGGATCGGGCATCATGTGTACCGCGATCATCGGCGGGGCGATCGTCCCCTTTCTGTTCGGAACGGTGGCCGACCTCAGCGGCGACATCCGCATTGCGCTGGCGGTACCGCTGATATGCTACGCGATCATCGCGAGTTTCGGGCTGTGGGCGGCGGCGCGTCCGGCGGCATAACAGTGCCGCGGACGGCCGGCTCTGGCGCCGGCCGCCCGCGGGCTCCCGCCCCCTCGCGGGAAAGTGAAACCTAGGCTGGGTCGGCGATGCGGATGCAGTTCCGGCCCGCGGCCTTGGCCTTGTAGAGCGCCTCGTCGGCAGCCTTGAGCGCCGCGCGCGGGTCGCCATGGCCGAAGACGTCGGCGACCCCGCCCGAGAAGGTGATCTGGCCGAAGGGCTCGTCGGTCTTGCGGTTGATCAGGCGCCGGTCGGCGAGCGCCTCGCGCGCGTCGTCGAGCTTGGCGGCCGCCTCGCTCGGGGTCAGGCCCCGGAACAGCATGACGAATTCCTCGCCGCCGTGGCGCGCGACATGGCAATGATCGTTCGAAATCCGCGCCAGCGTGTCGGCGATCGCCTTGATCACGCGGTCGCCCGCTTCGTGGCCGTGGATGTCGTTGACCTTCTTGAACTCGTCGATGTCGCAAAAGGCGACGCTCAGCGGTTCGAGGGCGGCGCGCGCTTCCTTGTGATGGCGGTCGAGCAGCACCTCGAAGGCGCGGCGGTTGGGCAGGCCGGTCAGATAGTCGAGTTCGGCGTCGCGCTTGGCGCGCTCGAGGCTCCTGCGCAGCGCTTTCGCCTCATCCTCGCTCTTGCGCATGTCGTCCTCGGCCTTGCGCGTGCGGTCGAGCATCACCTTGGCGAGGTCGGCGAGGCTGGAGACGATGCGGCCGGTCTTCTCGAGCTGTTCGAGGTCGGTGACATGCTGTTCGAGTTCGGTCCCATAGTCGCTGGTGACGCTCCGGGCTTCCTTGGTGTTGGCTTGAAAGGCCTCGATATTGGTTTCGAGCCGCGTCATCAGCCGGTCGAGTTCGACGCGGTCGGGCTGCCCCGCTTCCTGATCGTCGAGTTCGTTGAGCCATTTCTGGGTGATGCCTTCGGCGCTCTGCGCCTGCGCGACGATCTGGCGCGCGAGCCGCGGGTTGCGCCCCGAAAAGGCGCCGTGCGCAAGCAGCAGGTTCGTCGGCGACACGTCGAGATCATTGTCGACGAGGAAGGAGGTGATCGAAGCGGCGAGCTCGTAACGCGCCTCGCGCGCCAGAAGGCGCGGGCCGCCGGGGTCGGGCGGCGCGGAGCCGTCGTCGGGGGCGCCGCCGCGTGCGTGGCGAAACCCCAGCCAACCCAGGAGCCGCCCTACCGGCTCGTTCGATGCTGTCGCTTTGGTGGTCATGCGAGCTTTAACGAGCGCGCGGGGCCGGATTTAAGCGCGACCTTGCTCCGTTTCGGCGGGAATTTGCGGCGGCAAGAGACGCCGGAGTCGGCCGGCGCCGCGATCCGCTCGTCAAATCAGGGATTTAGTCCGCACTTACGCGACGCAGCGCATGGCGAAGGCCCAGAAGAGCGCCTTTTCCTTATATTCGCTCGCAAGGTCGGCGCTGCCCTGATGGCCGCTGTCCATGTCGGTCATCAGCATCGCGGGATTGCCGCTCGTCGACTTGCGGCGCACCTCGGCGACCAGCTTCGCCGGTTCCCAATAGGAGACGCGGTCGTCCTTCAGCCCCGCGGTGCAGAGCAGCGGCGGATAGGGGGCGGCGCGGACATTCTCATAGGGCGAGATCGAGGCGATATAGTCATAGGCCCTGGGGTCGGCGAGCGGGTCGCCCCAGTCGGGACGGAACAGCGGGACGAGCGGGTGCGCGGCGTCGCTCATCGTGTTGAGCATGTCGACGAAGGGCACTTTCGCGATCACGCCGCCCCACAGCGTCGGCGCGATATTCATGCTCGCGCCCACCAGCAGCCCGCCGGCCGAAAGACCATAGGCGACGATCCTGCCCTTCGCCGTATAGTTTTCGGCCGCGAGATATTCGGCGCAGGCGACGAAATCGGTGAAGCTGTTGCGCTTGGTGAATTTGCGGCCGCCGAGGAACCATTGGCGGCCTTTCTCCGACCCGCCGCGGACATGCGCGATCGCATAGCGCCAGCCGCGATCGACGAGCGCGAGCGCGGGGATCGAAAATTCGGGATCGCTCGGGACGCCATAGGCGCCATAGCCATATTGGAGGAGCGGCGCCTTGCCGTCCTTTGCCGCATCGCGATGCGAGAGCAGGGTGATCGGCACCATCTCGCCGTCGGGGGCGGGAGCGAACAGGCGTTCGACCCGATAATCGTCGGGGTCGAAATTCGCGACCTTCTGCTCCTGGATGACCGTCTGTTCGCCGCTTGCGAGATCGACGCGGATCCAGCGGCGCGGCGATTTGGGCGATTGGTGCGCGATCATCACCGACGCGGCATCATAGCTCTGTTCGGGCGGCAGTTCGATCGCATAGGCGGGATCGTCGAACGCGATCGCCTGTTCCGACCCGTCGGCGCGGAAGATGACGAGGCGGTGCAGCCCCTCCACCCGTTCGAGCCGGACGAGCGCGCGCTCGAAGGGCAGGGTCGACAGGATCGGCGTGCCGGCGCGGTGCGGAACCAGCGCCCCGAGGGTGCGGAAATCCTCGGGATCGAGTCGCAGCAGCTGCATGTCGAAGGCGTCGCCCAGATCGGTCAGCGCGACGAGGTCGCCGTCCCATTCGTCGATCTCGTAGCGCACCCCGGTCCTGCGCGGCCAGACAGCGACGGGCGCGGCGCTTTCGTCGCGCGCGGGCACGAGGCGAACCTCGGCGGTCTCGGGCCCCGCGAGCGTCAGCGCGACGAAGCCATCGGCTGCGGTGCGCTTGACCGACATGAAGATCGCCGGGTCCTTCTCCTCATAGACGAGGTCGGTGGTCTTGCCGTCGACCGAGGTGCGATAGAGCCGCGTCGGCCGGTTGCGCGCGTCGCGCCAGATCCAGAACAGCCAGCGCGACGAGGGTGAGAAGACGAGCCCGCCATAACCATAGGCGTCCTTGTCCACGATCGTGCGGATCGCGCCGCTGGCGTTGTCGCGGATGCAGATGCGGTGGCGGTCGTTGCCGATGACATCCTCGGCCCAGGCGAACCAGCGGTGGTCGGGGCTCGGCTGGTGGCCGGTGCTGCGGAAATAGGGTTGACCTTCGGCGCGCGCGCTTTCGTCGACGAGCAGTTCGGCCTTTCCGCCTTCGCGCTGGCGCGTATAGCGCGCGTGGGTGGCGCCCGGAGGGATCGCCGACGCATAGGTCCAGCCGTCCTTTTCGAGCGCGGGCGCCGCGGCGGCATCCGAACCGCGCGCCAGCATCGCGCGCACCAGTTCGGCTTGCTCGGCTTCGGTCGGCTTCAGCACCGCATCGGCATAGGCGTTTTCGCCGGCGAGCATCTTCGCGACGGCGGGGGGCAGGTTGGTGCGGTTGCGCTCGCCGCTCGCCGGGATGAACTTCATCCAGCTATAGGCGTCGTCGCGCGTGCGGCCCAATTGTTCGATGACATGCGGGATGCGCGGCGAGCGCGGCGGGGTGATCGCGGGCCAGCGTCCGGCGGGCTCCTTGGCCCGGAGGGCGCGGTTTCCGAGCAGGAAGGCCGCCATGGCGGCGCCGCTCATAAACGCTCTTCGACCCATATTTGCGATGCTGTGCATGCGACCCTCTTTTCGACCCACGGCGATGTTTCGTCCAGTCTATGGCGGCCGGGATGGCTTACTGCGCCGATCAGGCCGCCCGCTCCATCGATCGGGCAATTTGACCGCAAGTCCCCACGAAACCGCGCTTTCCCGCGGGCACGCGCTGGCCCGATCCGGCTCGATAATGGCCCGACCATCGCCGTCACGCCAATTTCGCGTGATAGCTTGAGCATCGGATTTTCCTACCAATAGGCAATATCAAAAAGGGAGGCAGAAATGGGCTTTGCATCGATCAGGCGGGTCGCCGCGTGCGGCATCTCGGTCCTGGCGCTGGGCTATGCGACGGGGGCGCTGGCGCAGGAGGTCGACGATAGCGAGATCGTCGTCACCGCCGCCAAGCGCGAACAGTCGGTGCGCGACGTCAGCGGATCGGTGAGCGCGGTCAGCGAGGCGACGCTGCAGAAACTCAACGCGCAGAGCCTCTCCGACTATATCACGCGCGTCCCGGGCGTCATATTCAACGACTATCAGCCGGGCGTGTCCGAGGTCGTGATCCGCGGCGTCGCATCCTCGACCTATCACGAAGCCAATCAGGCGACGACGGGCTATTATCTCAACGAAGTGCCGCTGATCGAGCCCGGCTTCCCGCTCGTCATCCCCGATGTCGACAGCTTCGACGTCAGCCGCGTCGAGGTGCTGCGCGGGCCGCAGGGCACTTTGTTCGGCTCCTCCTCACTCGGCGGCGCGATCAACTATGTGGTGAACGAGGCCGATCCCGCCCGGTTCGACGTCGGGTTCGAGGGCAATCTCGCGACGACCAAGCGCGCGGGCGAAGCGAGCTATGCGGCGAAGGCGATGGTCAACCTGCCGATCGTCACCGACAAGCTCGCCGTCCGCCTCGTCGCGCTGCAGCGTTACGACGCCGGCTATCTCGACAACACGCTGCTCGGCGAGGACGGCAGCAACGACCTCCGCGTGCGGGGCCTGCGCGGCTCGATCGTCTTCACCCCGACCGAGACGACGCGCATCTCGGCGCTCAGCATGTATCAGGAATATGATCTCGACGATCAGACCTATGTGATCTTCGGTCCGCCCAAGACCTTCGAGCGCGCGACCAACGTCGCCGAATATCAGGACACGAGCTTCATGATGCACAGCCTGCGGATCGAGCAGGATCTGGGCTTTGCGACTCTCACGGCCGTCGGCAGCTATACCGAGAAGAAGGCCGATCTGGCGTTCGACAATTCGATCTTCAACGGTAATGATCCGCGCACCGACACGCCCGAACTCGCGAGCAGCGACGGCAAGTCGAAGACCGAATATGGCGAACTGCGGCTCGCCTCGCCCGACGGCGGGCGGTTCCGCTGGCTGCTCGGCGCCAATTATACCCGGCTGCGTTCGAACAACACCGACGGCACCTTTATCGAGGGTATCGCCGACTATATCGACGCGAATCCCGGCGAGTTCGGCGGCCGGCCGGGCAGCGAGCTCGCCCCCGGCGACCTCGCGACGCGGACGATCAGCAGCAACCGGGTGACCGAAAAGGCGATCTTCGGCGAAGCATCGTTCGACATCATCGACACGCTGACGCTGACCGTCGGCGGCCGCCTGTTCGAATATCGCTCGCGCCCGCGCCTGCAATATCTGCCCAACGCCAATCTCGTCGATCCGTTCGATTTCGCACCGGCGGCGAACAAGGATTCGGATTTCATTCCCAAGGTTTCGCTGACGTACAAGCCGTCGAACGACTTCATGGTCTATGCGCTCTATTCGGAAGGTTTCCGCATCGGCGGCGTCAACGTCTATTCGGCCGCGGTGCCCGGCCTGCCGCTGACCTTCGAAAGCGACACGACGAAAAACTTCGAGATCGGGACGCGCTTCGACCTGATCGACCGCACGCTGAGCGTCGACGTCACCGCCTATCATATCGACTGGGGCAATGTGCAGGCGCGCCTGTTCACCCCGGTCGACTTCGACGCCTATACGGTGAACGGCGGCGGCGCCGACATCGACGGGGTCGAGATCAGCCTGAACCTGCGTCCGACGCGCAACCTCAGCTTCTCGTCGAACATCGCCTATAATGACGCGCGGCTGTCGACCTTGCTCCCCGACAGCTTCGCGCCGGGCGGCGGCTATGCGAAGGGAACGCGGCTGCCGGGCGCGTCCGAATGGACGCTCTCGAATTCGCTCGACCTGAGCTTCGCCGACGCACCGCTGAAACCGCGCTTCGGCATCGCGCACCGCTATCTGTCGAGCGCGCCGGTCGATTTCGCGGGGACGCTGGAAAAGGGCGATTTCCACCTCGTCGATCTCAATGCGTCGATCACGGTGAACGATCGGATCGAGCTCGGCCTGTTCGCGAAGAATCTGTTCAACCAATATGGCATATTGAACGCGCCCTTTGCGTTCGCCGGCTCGGTCGCCCGGCCGCGCACGATCGGGGCGACGGTGCGGTTCAGCCTGGATTGAGGAAACAGAAAGGGCGTCCCGCCGGACAGGCGGGACGGTCTTTTCGAGAGTGAACGGTTTTGGCCGGGGGCGGACGTTGAGAGAAGAAAGCCCCTCCCCTTCAGGGGAGGGGTTGGGGTGGGGGCCATCGGCCTTGCGCGAGGTCGATGGCCCCCACCCCACTGCGACTAGGCAGCAAGCTGCCAAGTCTTCGTTGCCCCTCCCCTGAAGGGGAGGGGCTTGATGGATCGCAACGTCCGCTCACCACCCCAAAGCTGACGTTATTCCTCGAACCCCGAAAGAAAGGCCGCGACGTTCCTGCCGAGGTCGCCGACGGCATAGCCGCCCTCCATCACGATCAGCGTCGGAACACCGAGCGCGGCGATGCGCCCCGCCAGCTCGACATAATCCGCGCGTTCGAGCGCGAAGCTCGAGATCGGGTCACTGCTGTGCGTATCGGCCCCGAACGAGAGGATAAGGCATTTCGCGCCCCAATCCGCAATCGCGGCCAGCGCGGTGTCGAGCGCGGGCGCATAGCTTCGCCCGTCGGTGCCGCGCGGCAGGGGGAGGTTGAGCGTTGCCCCTTCGCCCGCGCCTTCGCCGCGCTCGTCGGCATGGCCCCAGTAAAAGGGATAGTCGGTGCGCGGGTCGGCGTGGATCGAGCAAAAGAAGATGTCGGGATCGGCGTAGAAGATGTCCTGCGTTCCGTTGCCGTGGTGATAGTCGATGTCGAGGATCGCGACCGGGCCGAGGCCACGGTCCTGCGCCGCGCGCGCCGCGATGGCGGCGTTGTTGAGGTAGCAATAGCCGCCCATATAGTCGCGCCCCGCATGGTGTCCCGGCGGGCGGCAGAGCGCGAAGGCGTGGGTTTCGCCGCTCGTCGCCAGATGATCGAGCGCGGTCAGCGCCCCCTGCGCCGACCAATAGGCCGACTGCCACGTTCCCGCCGCGATCGGCGTCCCGGCATCATAGCTATAGGCGCCGAGATCGGCATCGATGCGCCCGAAACTCAACGGCCGCCGCCGCCTGATCGGAAAAGTGTAGCCGATCGCATCGCCCTGGCGGCCCGCGGCGATCCAGTCGCGATGCGCGCGTTGGAGGAAGGCGAGATAGTCGGCGTCATGCACGGCGAGCAGCGGCGCCGTGCCAAAGTCGCGCACCGGGCGCCAATCGGTAAAGGCCTCGACGATCGAACGCGGGCGCTCGACATTCTCGGCATAGGGCGCCCAGTCGCCATTATGCAGCTCGCGCGCTGGCGCGTGGGCCATCTGGCGGTCGTCGAAGAAGAGCTTCACCTTTTTGCCTGTCCTTCCATCCACGCCGCGAGCGTCCGGTCGCTGTGCCCCGCGACGATCTCGGCAAAGCCGGCCGCGCTTTCGTCCTGCCCGAGCTTGAAGCTGTGCTCGGCCGAACGGACATGCGCGCGAAAGGCGATGATCTGACCGAGCATTTTTTCATAGCGCGGCCCGAGGCGCGCTGTCGACCAGGCGCCGTCTTCCATCTTCGTGACCAGCCGCTCGATGGCGTCTTTCGTTTCGCCCTCGACGAACTCGACTTCGACGCGGAAGCGCAGCACGGCATAGTTCCAGGTCGGCGCCCAGTCGGGCTTCGACAGCAAGGCCGTCGGGACATAGGCTTCGGGCCCGGTGAACAGGATCAGCCCGCGTGGGTCGGCGCGGAAATCGGCGACGAGCGGGTTGCGCCGCGCGCAATGGCCGAACAGCGCCGTCACTGCGCCATTCGCGTCGGTTTCGGCGATCAGCGGCAGCGGGCTCGCGTGGAAATCGCGCGAGACGATCCACGCGAGCGGATAGTCGGCGATGAGCCGGGAGATGTCGGCGGCGTCGCGCGGGTCGTAGAGCGAGGTCATGCCTTCAGCGTATCACGGATCCACGCCGCCTGCTCGTCGAGCGCGCGGTTCGCGAGCGGCGCGATCGACATGGCTTCGAGAAAGCTGTGCGTCGCGCCCTGATAGGTGACCGCGCGCGTCGGGACGCCCGCGGCTTCGAGCTTGCGCGCGAAGTCGTGGTTGCAGTCGGCGAGAATGTCGCACTCGGCGATGGCGAGGAAGACGGGGGGCAGGCCGGCGAGGTCGGCGCGCAGCGGCGCGACGAGCGGATCGGCAAGCTGTTCGGGCCCGTCGATATAAGCGGCCCAGAAGGCATCCATCTCGTCGGCCTCGAGCGAATAGTCGCCCGCGCCGAAGCGGGCATAGCTCGGCGTGCGTTCGGGGGCGAAGGCGCCATAGTTGAGCAGCATCGCGGCGGGCAGCGGGCGCCCGCGCCGGCGTTGCAGCAGGCAGGTGGCGACCGAGAGGTTGCCGCCCGCCGAATCCCCGCCGATCAGCACCCGGTCGGCATCGAGGTTCAACGCGTCCGCCTGCGCCGCGATCCAGTCGAGCGCGGCGGCGCATTCCTCGAGCGCGACGGGGAATTTGCTTTCGGGCGACAGGCTGTAATCGATGCCGATCACCGCGATCCCGGCG